>CAYNLP010000001.1:0-14159 GCA_964398115.1 uncultured Methanosarcinales archaeon
CGGGTCCGCGTTTTTCCGAATTGGAAACACAGCTGCTTACGCAGCAGTTTACGGACCTCAAGAACTACATCCAAGACATATGCAAAACCCGAAGAAAGGTATTTTGCGATGCAAGTACAACATGCTTCCTTTCGCAGGAGCAGGCGAGAGAGTAAGGCCCGGCCCTGGAAGGAGAGACAAAGAAATCAGTCACGTCACTGAAAAAGCACTTAATCCAGTTGTTGATTTAAGCGACTGTCCAAACGCAGTTGTCGACGTCGCAATCGAACTAATCGAAACCGACGCTGGCAGCAGATGCGCAGGTATCTGCGCAGCTTCAATAGCCTTAGCAGACGCAGGGATTAAGATGAAAGATCAAGTCGCAGCAGTCAGCACCGGAAGAGTTGGTGACAAACTCGTCATTGACTTAAGCGGTGATGAAGAACACTTTAACGACAACGAAGCAGTTGACATCCCAGTGGCTATGACACCATTAGATGAAGAAATCAGCTTGCTTCAAATGGATGGCTTGATACAACCAGACGAGTTCAGAAAAGCTCTTGAAAACGTGAAAGAGCCATTGAAGAAAATCGCTGAAGTGCAACGAGAAGCTGTTAAAAACAAATATGCTAAAATCGAGAGTGATGCACAATGAATCCAGAAATCAGAGCACATTTGAACGATTCACTTGACAAAGGAGTAAGATTCGACGGTCGAGAGCCTGACGAGCTTCGAGAAATCGAAGCAGAAACTGGAGTTATCAGCACGGCAGAAGGAAGTGCTCGTGTCAAGTTCGGCGACACCGACGTTATCGCTGGTGTCAAGCTAAGCTTGGGAGATCCATTCCCAGACACTCCAGATGAAGGAGTTTTGATGGTCAACGCTGAAAGACTCGCACTTTCCAGCCCAGAATTCGAGGGTGGAAGGCCAGGCATCGAATCGATTGAGATTAGTCGTGTCATCGATAGAGGCTTGAGAGAATCAGGCATTTTAGATACCAAAGAGTTATGTATTGAAGAAGGGGAAGACGTTTGGATGGTTAACGTTGACGTCGTCCCTATCAACTACGACGGTAACTTGATGGACGTCGGCGGACTTGCTGCTATGCTAGCTTTGCAAGACGCCCGATTCCCAGAATACAGCGAAGAAGAAGGAGTGAATTACGAAGAGATGACCGACAAGAAGCTTCCTATCACTGATGAAAACCCGTTACCGATCACGGTGTGTAAGATTGGAGACAATCACATCGTTGACCCTCTAGAGAAGGAGGAGGAAGCTTTAGATGCTCGACTCACCGTTACGAGTTTTGAAGACGGCACTCTCTGCGCTATGCAAAAAGGTGGAGACACCGCTTTAAGCATTGATGAAATCATGGAAATGGTTGACTTAGCGCAGGAGAAAGCTGATGAAATCCGTGACGAGGTGGAACTATGATTGACATCGAAATGGATGAAGATGAGTACACCGAGTACGAAAAGGCTCGTATCATTGGCAGCAGAGCATTGCAACTCTCAATGGGAGCTCCTCTCCTCTTAGACTTGAGTGAAGAAGAGTTGGAGGAGTTGAATTACAACCCTGTTGAGATTGCTAAGAAAGAGTTTGAAGAGGACAAGCTGCCTTTAGATGTGAAGAGAGTGTTGCCACATCAAGAAGGTCAGATGTATTAGTAAAAACTTTAAATAACCTTTTCTTTTTTCTTCTTTAACTATGAGTGATAAAGGTTTATCCGCAAGTAAAGAAGATTCTTTTAGCGAATGGTATACTGAAGTTATTCAAAAAAGTGAAATGATGGATTATAGTAAGGTCAGTGGTTGTATGGTTATGCGGCCTTACAGTTACAGCGTTTGGGAAGGCATTCAAAAATTTTTAGATGATGAGATTAAAAGTCGTGGTGTTCAAAACGCTTACTTTCCCTTATTCATACCGGAGAGTTTGTTAGAGAAAGAGGCTGACCACGTAGAAGGTTTTAGTCCGGAAGTTGCGTGGGTTACTCACAGTGGTGATAGTGAACTTGATGAAAGACTTGCTATCCGTCCTACCAGTGAGACGATAATGTACGACAGTTATCAAAAGTGGATTAGGAGTCATAATGATTTACCTCTAAAACTTAACCAGTGGTGTAACGTGGTGCGTTGGGAATTCAAACATCCAACACCGTTTTTGAGGACTAGAGAGTTCTTATGGCAGGAGGGGCATACGTGTCATGCTAGCGAGGAAAGTGCAGATGAAGAAGTTGAAGACATTATTGATTTGTATAAAGAAACTTTTGAAAGTTTATTAGCTGTGCCTATGTTGAAGGGGCGTAAAAGTGAGAAGGAAAAATTTGCTGGTGCTAATTACACGTTAAGTGTTGAAACCATGTTGCCTAATGGTAAAGCTATCCAAGGAGCTACTAGTCATGGTTTGGGTCAGAACTTTTCAGAAAGCTTTGATATTAGTTTTCAAGACAAGGATGGGGAGAACAAGTTCGTCTGGCAGAATAGTTGGGGCTTCACTACGAGGAGTATTGGTATTATGATTATGATGCATGGTGATGATAGAGGATTGGTGATGCCTCCAAGGATTGCTCCCACACAAGTGGTTATCGTGCCTATATTGTTTAGTGACAGTCCAGCTCAGAATGAAAGAGTATTAGAGGTTTGTAGACAGGTTGAAGATGAGTTAGAGAGTGTTCGTGTAGAGTTAGATGACAGGGAAGGTTACACGCCTGGTTGGAAGTTTAATCATTGGGAGTTGAAAGGAGTGCCGTTGAGGATTGAGATTGGTCCTCGTGACATTGAGGATGACCAGGTCATGTTTGTGCGTAGAGATTCTGGTGATAAGGAAAGTGTTGATGTGTCAAAAGTTGAGGGAAGGGTTCAAAAAGTGTTGGAAGATATACAAGAAGGATTGTTTGAAAGAGCGGAAGCTATGGTTGAAGATATGACGGTTGAAGTGGATAGTTTTGAAAGTTTGAAAGAAGCAGTAAGTGATGGTTGTATGGCTGTGGCGAGTTGGTGTGGTCGAGAAAGGTGTGAAGATTTTATTAAGGATGAGACTGGTGGTGGTAAGAGTTTGAATATTTTGATTGGTGAAAAACCAAGTGGTAGTTGTGTGTATTGTGATAGAGAAGCAGAGTGTGTTGCTAGGTTCGCTAAGAGTTATTAAAAGTTGTTATCTTCGTCTTCTAAGTCGTATACTTGAACGTCAGTGTTTTCTTTACTTTCTTTTCTTTCGCCTAGTATTATTAGGAGGATTGCTAGTAAGACTAACACGGCTATGGCAATGTATGGCCAGAGTCCTTTCAAGTCTTTCATGGAAATTGCTTGTTTCTCTGGTGGTTTTTCTGTAGCGTTTGTTTCTTGCTCCATGTCAGTTTCTCCTGGTTCTTGCGTGACGTTTTCCTCGATTGTTGTTTCTTCGTCTGTAGTTTCTTCATCTTGTTGTGGTGTTGTTTCTTCCGGTTCGGTTTGTTTTTCTGGTTCTCTGATGGTTATTTCTTGGGTGTCTACTATTTTCTTATCTACGTATCTTCTGTATTCTCTGCTTCGGAAGTCGTATAGGTTTACTGTTAAGGTTTTGAATTTCTTGTCGTTGATGGATTCTATGTTGAACATTGCTCGTGTTTCTTGTCCTGCTCCTAATTGTATTATGGCTTCTTTACTTTGTATGTTGAAATCATCAGAGTTTAATGTCAGGCTTATTCTGTTGGTATTTCTCCCGTTGTTTTTGATAGTTACGAATACTATGTCTTTTTCGCCTTCTTCCATGTATGTTGGTGCTTCAACTTTTTGTATCTTGTAGACTTTTTCTCCACCGACTGATGTTTCTAGTGTGAATTCGTCTTCGGTTTTTTGTCCTATGCTTAGTTCTGCGGATATTGGGAATTTTCCGCCTCCATAGGGTAGTACGAGGAAGTTAGCTTGTTCTGTTTCTCCAGATCCAATTTGTAATTGTTTGGTGTCTCTATTTATTTTGAATTCGGGGCTTGATAGTTTGAGATAGTAGTTGTCTGATCCTACCATCCAGCTGTTTTTCACTTCTACTTGTATGGTGCTTTCTTTTCCTGAGAATAGTTGATCTTTTATTTTCATGTCTTGGATGTATCCTACTTGACGATTTACTATAGGTATCGGGTTGAGTTTTTCTTGTTTTATTAGTTGTCCGTTTCCGGTTGATAAGTTAAATATGGGTTTCACTTCTGTTTTTAACCTGTCTTGACCGGTGCTTTGTAATTCGTAGTATATCTTTTTGCTCTCTCCGCTGTCTAATGTTATTGTATGAGTTGCTTTTTTGCTTGTTTGTCTGAAGCTTGATTGGAAATTGGTTGATTTGCTTTCATCGCTAGTTTTCACGTTTGCTTTTCCTTTTACTCCTAGGGTGATGTCGTAGGTTGTTTGATGCTTTCCTGTATTTTGTAGTATGGCAAATGTTTTGTATGCGCCTAGGTGGTATATTGCGTGTGGGAAGTTTATGTTTTCTATTTTTATGTCTGTCCAGAAGCTTGTGTCTAGTTTTACTTGTGGTTCTATTGGGCTTTCTTTCCGGAAACTTTCTGCTTTTATCTTTACGTCTCCTTTTTTGGTGAAACCTTCTGTTGTGGTTATTAGTCCTTGGTATACGACTTTTCCTTCTTTCTTTATGGTTGCTTGTGCAGTTAGGGATTCGTAATTTACGTTGTTTATTTTTACGTTGTATCCTTTGTAGAAAGTAGATTGTTGTTCGCTTAAGAATCGGTCTTGAGGTTCATCTTTCCAAATTGCTAATGCTGGAGTGGTTAAGATAATTGTGAACAATCCTATTAAGAGGAGGTTGAATTGTTTTTTCATACGTTAGATTTGGGATTTTACAATATATAAAGGTTTTGTCCGAAATGTTTTTATTCTTTCCTTGTTCTCTATTTATTCTTGTATGAAAAGGATTAAAGAGGGTTGTCCTCTTTGTGGTTCGGATGTAGCAGGGGATGAAAAGATTAGGTTTTATTGTGACAGTTGTAATTTATTGTTTTCTAAGAGGGATTTAAGTATTAAAAGGGTTGAGGATTAGTTTTTATGTATACAAAACCTTTAAATACCACTAAGTTTTTTCTATTCTTAGGTGATAAAAGATGAATGTCATTCAAAAGGCGTTACTATTAAGCGTTTTTTCATTGCTTATAGTAGGGTGTGCTCAACAGCAAAATCCTAGTGATAACAATATCAACTTGAGTAATATGACACAGAACGTGAGTGACGAGCCAGATAATGAAAGTGAAGATCTTGGTATGAAAACAGTGGCAGTCACTCAAGATGAATGGAACCTTACACTGTCCGATAATCGCGTAGATGCCGGGATGTTAAGGTTTAAGATTGAAAACGCTGGTAATTACAGGCACGAATTCGCTATTAGAGGACCTGATAGGGAGTACATGCTTGAAGAAGGAATCCCAGCAGGAGAAAACAGCACTTACGAGGTTGAGTTGACAAAAGGTAATTACACAGTATACTGTACCATACCTACACACGCTCAAAAGGGTGAAGAAGCAGAGCTCAAGGTTCAATAAACCTTTATATTTTTCCTTTTTTCTCTTTAAACGTAACCTTTTAAAACTAACCTCTATTCAAGGATAAATGTACAAATACTTATAGGAGGTATTTATTTATGGTAAAGAATAAACATGAGCATCAGAGAGTAGCTATGTTAGTGGATGTACAAAACTTGTATTATTCCGCTAAGAATTTGTATGAAAACAAGGTTAATTTCAACACCGTTATTGAAGAGGGTGTTCAAGGTCGTAAGCTTGTTCGTGCTATGGCTTACGCTATCAAAACTGATATTGATGAGGAGAGGAATTTTCATGAAGCCTTGGAAAACATTGGTTTTGAAGTTAAGACTAAAGATTTACAAACTTTTTATGGCGGTCAGAAGAAAGGAGATTGGGATGTTGGAATCGCCACTGATATGATGAGGATGGCTAAGAAAGTTGACACGTTAATCCTAGTTTCTGGAGATGGTGATTTCACACCTGCTATAAAGTATGCTCAAGCTATGGGTTGCCGTGCTGAAGTCATGAGTTTTAAAAAGACTGCTAGCTCAAGTTTAATAGAAGAAGCTGATGATTTCGTGAGTATGGACAATGATAAGTTCCTGTTGTAGAGGTGGTTTTTAATGCAAGATTTAAATGAAGGTAACTTTCAGGATAATGTTTCGGAGGGAAACGCAGTAGTGGATTTCTGGGCTCCTTGGTGTGGGCCTTGTAAAGTTTTAGGTCCTAAGTTTGAATCTGTTAGTAAACAGCATGATGACGTTAACTTTTTCAAGTTGAACGTGGATGAAGAAGCTGACCTTGCTCAGAGGTTTGGTGTTCGAAGCATTCCGACAATCGTTTTCTTTAAGGATGGAGAGCCTGAAGAACGTGTCACGGGTGCTATGAGTGAGGAGAAGCTTAATAGTTTGGTTGAACAAGTTTACGGTTAAATTTATATAAAATCTTTATATTTCTCTTTTTTATGTTCGTTCACAATATTGATCCTGTTCTTTTGGAACTCGGCCCTTTCGAGATTAGGTATTATGGCTTAGTTTACGTAATTGGTTTCTTACTCGCGTATTATTTCTTGTATAAAGCAGCTGATAGTGAAAGGATTGATGGTTGGAGTGTTGAAGCCGCGGATGAGTTGATGATGTGGGAGATTATTGGTGGCGTTGTTGGTGGACGCCTTGGTTACTTCTTGTTTTATAATATTGAATATTTTTGGCAAGCACCGTTAGAAATTCTTAAGATATGGCAGGGTGGCATGAGTTTTCACGGCGGATTATTGGGTGTTATAATAGCGACGTATTGGTTTACTAGAAATCATGAGTATAGTTTTATGAAAATCGCTGATGTTTTGACCTTGCCTGCGGCTTTTAGTTTGGGCTTGGGTAGGATTGCTAATTTTATTAATGGTGAAATCGTGGGTACTAAGACTGGTGTTCCTTGGTGTTTTGAATTTCCTGGTTTTGATGGTTGTAGGCATCCTGTACAGTTTTACCTTGCGGGTAAGAATTTCTTACTTGCCGGCTTGCTCTGGTTTTTGGACAGGAGGGATAGGAAGACAGGCTTTTTATTCTGGAATTTCATCTTTTGGTATGGTGTGGGACGTTTTGTGATAGATTTTTGGAGAGCGGATCCTACGTTTTTAGGTATTAGTATGGGACAGTATTTAAGCTTAGCCATGGTATTAATTGGAGGTTGGGTGTTATGGCAGGAGAGATGAAGAAGTTCTTCATTTGTGCTAAGAATGAGAATAAGAAGGAGGAGTTGAAAGAGGATATGTTAGACGTTGGTTTCGTGTATGACGAAGACGATTTTGATTTCATCGTTAGCTTTGGTGGTGATGGTACTTACTTGTATGCGGAGAGGAAGTGGCCTGGTGTTCCAAAGCTTTTGGTTCGGGATAGCATGGTTTGTTTTAAGTGTCATGATGAGCCTGTAAGTTTTGTTTTGGATAAGTTGAGTAGGGGAGAGTATGAAGTGGTTGAGGAGATGAAAGTTGAGGCTAGGATGGATAGTGATAGTATGAAGGCTGTGAATGACGTGGTGGTCCGGAATGCTGATGTCACCAGAGGTTTACGTTTTAGGGTTAAGGCGGGGGATAGGGAGAGTGATTTGTTGATTGGTGATGGTGTGGTTGTGGCGACGCCTTTTGGAGCTACTGGTTATTACTATAGTGTTTGTAGAGAAACTTTTGAAGAAGGCATCGGCGTTGCTTTCAACAACACTACTGAAGAGGTTGAGCCATGGGTGGTAGGTGAGGATGAAAGTATTGAGGTGGAAGTTGTGAGAGGTGTTGCTGAAGTCGCGGCGGATAACAATCCTGATGTTAGGACGGTTGAGGAGGGTCGTAAGATTGAGATTAGTAAGTGCAGGGAGAGTGCGAAGATTGTGACGCATGAGCATTAGCAAAAAGTTTTTATATTCCTCACCACCCATTAGTTCTTTGTATGGATCCGACTTTAATTGTGAATTTTAAGACTTATTCTGAAGCTACTGGCGAGAGTGCTCTTAAGTTGGCGAAAGTTTGCGATAGGGTTAGTAAGGTTGAAGATGCTGACATCCGGATTGCAGTTCAAAGTTGTGATTTGAGGATGATAGCAAGTGAGGTTGACATTCCTGTTTATGCTCAACACGTTGACGCTATAGAGCCTGGTAGTCATACTGGTTGGGTTTTGGCTGAAGCGGTTGAACAAGCGGGTGCGGATGGTACTTTGCTTAATCATAGTGAGCACACTTTGGGTATGGATCGGTTAGAAGAGACTATTGACCGGGTTAAAAGTTTGGGTTTGGATGTGGTTGTTTGTGCTAAAGATGCTGATGTTGGGAAGTCTGTTAGTAAGTTTGATCCTGATTTTGTCGCGGTTGAACCTCCGGAGCTCATTGGGGGTGATGTTAGTGTTAGTAGTGCGAAGCCTGAGTTGATTGAGCGAGCGGCTGACAAGGTGGATGGTCGTTTGCTGGTGGGCGCGGGTGTTAAGGATGGTGATGATGTTAAGAAGAGTTTGGAACTCGGCGCGGTTGGTATCTTAGTTGCTAGTGGTGTTTGCAAAGCCGGTGATGTTGAAGAAGCGGTTAAAGGTTTGGTAAGTGTTTAACGCACGTTTATCTGTACCGTTATGGGTTGATAGTATGTTTCTCCGTTGGTTGTGACGTTCATGTAGTAGATGTGACTTCCTGACTTTGTGTCTTGTGTGGTTCTGATCATGAATTTCTCTACCGTGCTTTCTCCCGCTGGTATCGTTACTTCTTTAGGTGTGGTTAGAATGTTTGGGGTGGATTGCATGCTTGAATCAGGAGGCGTGTTTCCTTTCATTAGTTTATAGTTGAAGGTGGTTTCCGTGTTTAACTCGTTTTTGATTCCTAGGTGAAAGATGGGGTTGTCTCCTCTTGAGATTGTGCGCACGTTTTCAGGAATTGTCACAGGATCGTTGGTAGAAAGTAATTGTTTGACTCTTTGCTTGTTTCTTTCACTTACTTGAGTGTTGAACTCTTCGGCTTTGTCTATTAGTTGTGTGAATATGGCTATGCCGAATCCTATCACCATTATCATTAGGATGAGGATTACTATGAAGTTGACGCTGAGTTGGAAGCCTTTCTTGTTCATCATTCCATGTGTTCGTATTCTCTCACTAGCATCATCATAAAGATGACTATTAAAATGCTTCCTCCGAGTATTAGGCTTACGCCGTACCATACGGTTCCGGGGTAGGATACCATTTGGTACAGGCCGTAGGCTATGATTGCTAGACCCAGCCACATTACTTTGTCTAAGACTATTTTGAGAATGTCAAATTCTTGTTCCGGACTTAACTTTTTCGGCATTTTATTCCACCTTTAGGAAGAATGAATCTGAAACGTTTTGACTTGGATTTGCTGAGTTGTATAACTGGATTTCGCAAATAGCGTTGTTTGTTGCACTATTTCCTGCATTAAATATTAGTTTAACCTTTTTAGTTTGACCTGGTGGTATGTCAGTTGGTAAAACGCTACCAATTGACATTCCTGTTGTGTCAGAAGTTAGAGGATCCCCGCTGCTTGGATCTCTACAGTTTATTTGTCCAGCGTTTACTGTTAGAGGATCTGCGCCAACAGTGTTCATTACTCTTACGCCCATGGTTTTTTGTTCTCCTTTACCCATGTGTAGGTTGTCTCCTATTCCTATCGGGCTTTCAGTGCTCACGGGAACGTCTGGTATTTCTACTCCTTCAAAACCTCTTTTTAGTTCTCCTTCAGCACTGCTTAGCATGTCGGAGATGAAGCTGAATGCGAATCCTAGTATCATTATTGCGATGATGAGAACTATTATCATGTTAACGCTTAGGTTTATGCTGCCTTTTTCTTTCACTCAGTACACCTCTTTTTTCTGGTTATTTTTACACAGGTGATGGTATTTAAAGGTTTCTATGTTTACGTGAGGGAAACATTTTTAAACGTTCTGTATTTCTCGGTCATAGAAGAGGTTCTGTAAGACAATGTTTGATGTAAAGCAGGAAAAATTGGTTGAAGCCCTTGGCGAAGAGTTGAAGGATGAGATTGAAATGCCTGAATGGGCTCAATTCGTCAAGACAGGAGTTAACAGGGAAAGGCCACCTGTCGAAGATGATTGGTGGTTTGTACGAGCCGGTAGTATATTAAGACAGGTAGAGTTGAAAGGCCCTATTGGAGTTAGTAAGCTCAGGTATAAGTATGGTGGTAAAGAGAAAGATACTGGTGTTGAGCCAGGAGAGTTCAAAAAGTCTAGCGGTAAAGTCGTGAGGACTATACTTCAACAGTTGGAAGACGCTGGATTGGTGGAAAAGGGTCAGAAAGGCGTTCATAAGGGACGTGTAACTACTAGCGATGGTCAAAGTTTTATTTTTGATACTGCTGAGAAGTTGAAAGGTGAATCATAATGGGTCGTCATAAGACTAAAGGACAGAAGAAAAGATTGGCTAAGAAGAATCGTCAGACTAGATGGGCTCCTTTTTGGACCGTGCCTAAAAAGTATGGTGAAGGAAGGCAGGTTCATCCTGGCAGGCACACTGTTATGAAGAGGCATTGGAGAAGAGGAAGTACGGATGAGTGAAAATGGCACAGTTAGAAAGAACTTATAACGTTCCTTTGAGGAAAGGTTTTCAAAACACTCCTAGACATAAGAGGGCGAAGAAAGCCATGACGGTGTTGAAAGAATTCTTACAAAAGCATATGAAAGCTGATGAGGTCAAGATCGGTCAGTTGTTGAATAAAAAGATTTGGGAGAATGGTATTAAGAACCCGCCTCATCACGTTGAGGTTAAGGCTGTTAAGAGAGATGACGGCGTTGTTGAGGCAGAGCTTGAAGGACACACCTACACTGGCACTGTAAGTCCTGAACCACTTGAGGAGGGTGGTGAAGGTGGATTGGCTGAAAGGCTTGGCGGTGCTATGGGTGCCGACGCCGGCAAGGCGGAAGAAGTTGAAGAAAAATTGGCTGAACAAACGGAGGAAGGATTGCAAGAAGTTGAAAGCTTTGAAGACGAAGAAGGTGACGAAACAGAGGGTAGTGAAGAAGTTTCTGAAAAAGAGGGGGAGGTTCCTTCTGAAAGTAAAGTTCGTGGTATGACTAAGGATGAAATTAAGGAGTATGCTAGTGAAGAATTTGGTGTTGAACTAAGTACGAATGACTTAAAGGATGAAATGATTGAGCAGTTCTTTGAAGAAATCAAATAAAAATTTATATTTGTTCTATAATGTTTTGAAGCGCTTCGTCTAGTCCCATGTAGAGGTTGTCGTTTTCTACTTCGCTTGTGTACTTTCCGTCGTCGTGTTCCATCTCGGCGGTTAGTTCAAAATTGTCATCTTTTTTTACAGAAACAGTTAAGCCGTCATAGCTTTCAGCGTTGTCTGACATTCTTCGGGCGTACCTTCCCACTATCTTCTTCACTACGACGAGTTCACCACCGTCGAGATCGTCAAATCCTTCAAGGGTGATGTCTCCGCCAAGTTCTATGGTCATAACAATCGAAAGTTATACATAAATTGTTATTTAAAACTTTCCATTATAATCAAAGCTTTTATAAACACCTTCTTTTTTCTCGGTTTTAAAGAGGCGAATGTGGGCGTGACTTGCCTGAACGCCTCTAAGCAGTTAACTAATGGAGGTCAAAACTTATGGGATTTTACAAACACATAAGGGATTTGAAAAAGAACAATCCTGAAAAAGTTAAAGAGTTAAAGAAGAAGAGACTTGTCGCGTGGCGTGAAGAGCCAGCGACTAAAAGGATTGAGAAGCCGACCAAGTTGGACAAGGCGCGGAGCATGGGTTACAAAGCCAAGCAAGGTGTCATCGTTGTTAGGCAGAGAGTTGCCAAAGGTGGTCGGAAGAGAGAAGATTTCAAAGCTGGACGTCGTTCTAAAAATATGCGTAGGCGTAAGATTGTTCATAAGAATTATCAGCAGATTGCTGAGGAGAAAGCCGCGCGAGAGTTTGACAATTGCGAAGTTTTAAACAGCTATCCCGTTTTGGAGGATGGACATCATAAGTGGTTTGAAGTTATCTTGATAGACAGGTTCCATCCTGAAGTCTTGAATGATGAAGAATTGCGGGAGAAGAGTAAGCGTAAAGGAAGGGCTCAGCGTGGCTTAACCCAGAGTGGTCGTAAGAGTCGAGGCCTGAAAGGTAAGGGTAAGGGCGCTGAGAAGAATCGTTAACTTTCCCGGTTTTTTCTTTCCAACTTATTTTTTTCTCAATTTTTTTTGTTTAAACTAGTCTAGTTGGTGTGTTCTAGGCAAGATAATTTCAAGATTGATTTTTTTAGACTTCTTCTGTTTTTGGACTTTCTTTGATGATTTCTCGGTGTACGGTCACGTGGAAGGTTTCTCCGTCGTCGTTGGTTATGTCGTATTCGTAGTCTTGCCATTCTATGTCGTATCCTTCTTTGTGGCTTAGTTCTTTCTTGAAGTTTTTCTTAAAACTGTTTTTTTGCATTTTTCCACCCCCAACAATTTGTTTTAATGGTAGAAGTTGGTTATAAATTCTAGGGTTTAGTCTTGGCTAGGCCATACGTTGATTACTAGCCTGACTGGTTGTTGGGTTCTGCTGGATTTGAATATTCTTTCTCTCTTGTATAGTTCGTCGATCGGTCCGGATACGTTCACGTTTGGTTGGTACCATGGTTCGGGGCTTCCTTCGCATGCTTCTACGTAATTGACTGTGTCTCCGCTTTCGTTGTATTTCACCATGGTTCCTTCTTGTACTCCATCCACTAAGTTTTTGCTTTTGTTGTCGTGGAACGTGCACTTACCGCCGTTTTCGAATGTTCTTCCGGCACATTCTGCGTTGCATCTTCCTTCCCAGTTGACGCAGTCCGCGTTGCATTGTCCTTTTCTCAAGGTCATGTTTTGCGTCAATACTTGATTGCATTGTGACGTCACCCTCTTTTCCTCAGTAAAGTATCCTGGCTTGCTGTATCTTGTTACGAACGTGCCTATGTCCACTCTCATTTCGTAGTAGCCTTGTGTGTCTGTCGTGGTGTTGTCGCTACTTACGCTCATGCCGGGTGGGTAGAATGTTTTGACAGTAGCGCCTCTGATTGGATTGCCGTTCTGATCGGTGACGGTTCCGTTCATCAACGTGGTGCCACCATCCCAGTCAGTTTCAACTTGTGCTAAGTTTCCATCTTCGTCTCTACTTACGTCTTTTCCTGCCACGCAAGCACTATATGTAATGGTGGTTTCGTATCCTTCTGCTGGGAATTGTGTAGTAACGGGTGATTCTTGCAGGTTGCTTGCGTCTACCGTGGCTACGGTAGATGCACCGCTACAACTTCCGTTTCGGATGTCGATGTCTCCATCTGCGCTTAGGTTTTCGTCTGGTGTGTCTAACTCTGCCGTTAGGGTTTGGTATGGACATGCCACTTCTGGACTGACATCTAAGTATAAGTCGCAGTCGCTGTCAGCTTCATCTACATCACTGTCTCCGTCATTGTCTGTGCCATCATCACAATTTTCCTCTAAGCTTAGTGTTGCTTGGTCTGTGTTGTTACCCAGGCAAGCCCAGTAGTCTTCATAGTTGCCGTTGCTTGGCGCTCCGAAGCTACATTCTACGCTTTTTTCTCCTTGTACTGTGACTTGACTACAGCTTCCTTCTGCACTTCCGCTTTGACAGTCGCCTGAACTAGTACATCCGTTATCGCAGAGGTTGAATTTTTCTCCATCTGTGTAGAAGTCTCCAGTATTTGAAGTTAGGTTAGCTTTGGTTTGACTTGCAGCAGCGGTTGATCCTTCAGGGAAGGATAGTGTAATCCCACATTCGTTGTCTGCTTCATCATACCATGAGTCGCTGTCATCATCTGCAGTGTTGTCGCATACTTCATCACAGTCAGTGTCGTCTTGGTCAACGTCTCCGTCGCAATCGTTGTCGTAGCCGTCGTTGCATAGTTGTTCTGTTCCAGGAGAGGTTTGGTTCCACTCCCAACCTCCAGTGTTGTTTCTGAAGCATTCGTAGGTGGTTCCGCTACAACTTTGTCCACTTCCACAAGCATTTGTACTGTCACATGTCCAGTTATTTAGTACTATATCTTCTCCACCGTCATCTTCACATTGTGGTGATCCAGTACTCTTTCCACAAGTAAAGTTATCTCCCATTTCTAAGAGGTCGTCTCCATCCGTTTGGCAGTAAGGGTTGGAACCGTCGTATGTGTCACAGTCTGTTTGTGTGTAGCTGCTT
>CAYNLP010000001.1:14169-37579 GCA_964398115.1 uncultured Methanosarcinales archaeon
GTCCTCCACAGTAATCCTCACATGGGTCGTCGTCGTTATCACACGTCGCTCCACACTGACCTTTAGTACAGGAATATTTATCTCCGCAACTCCCATCACTTACACATATTCCGCTACTTTCTTGATTCCACCTATTTTCTCCTGACGTGTAATCATCATTGTCTTGGGAGCATTGCTCGCACCATTCACAACTGCTGTCTGCGTCACAATTTGATGCAGTGCTGTAAGCAGAACATTGGGATGGCATGCTGTAAACTTGTTCTGTTTCATCCGTTCCTTGCTTGGTGCATTTGCTTGTTTGTACGTAACATCTTGCTTCGTAAGAACTTCCACTTCCACAAGTGTTGGTTGTCGTGCTTCCTACATCACATGAGAAGTTGGCCGTGTTTGAATCTTCCCACCCTTTAAACGTACAAGCGTCTGAGTCTCCATCGAGGCTTGCCCCTACACAATTTACCTCTCCTGGACTTGAATCACACTGGACGAGTATGTTAGTGTTTTC
Source organism: uncultured Methanosarcinales archaeon (assembly GCA_964398115.1). Classification (GTDB taxonomy): domain Archaea; phylum Nanobdellota; class Nanobdellia; order Woesearchaeales; family CAYNLP01; genus CAYNLP01. The sequence continues at coordinate 14,672 of CAYNLP010000001.1, forward strand.
CTCCGGACAAGTGTTTGGAACGTTTATCCCTGTTACTTCCACACTGCTCTTTACTACTTCGACGTTTTTCGTTTCAGTATCCGAAGCTCCATTTGAATCTGTCACTCTTAAAGTTACGGAGTAGTTATTAGTGCTGGAATATGTGTGACTGGTTGTTTCTCCTGAATCTTCGTATGTTCCGTCGCTTGTCCAATCCCATTCGTATGTGTCTATGTTGTTGTCAGGGTCTGAACTGTCTCCGGCGTCGAAACTAATCGAGTTATCCTCTACGCCTGGTGATGGTGAGTATGTGAAGTCTGCCGTGGGGGCAGAATTCGAAATGCAATCGGAATCATTTTCGTCAGTGTCTCCGTCGCAGTCGTTGTCATCACCATCTGTGCAGGAAACTTCGCTGGAGTAGCAACAGTTAGGATCAATGTTATTTGGGGCTGAACAGTCTGCTCCGCATACGTCAATCATGCACTGGCCATCATCATCTGTACAAGCGTAGTCTTGGTTTCCTACTGTGCATCCGTGTTCTCCGCCGTGGCTTGCATTAGTGAGTGATATAGTGGTTAGTGATATGGTTAGTATTAGAATTACGTAAAATATTTTGTTACTTTTTCCCATTCGTTGAACCCACCTTTGTTGAGCTTATTTTTTTCTACTAAGGCTAGTATATAAAGTTTGTGTCCAAGACCTATACAAAAAGAGTTTATTTTAATCCTGTAGTAGTAAAAACCGTAACGTTTAAATATTATAAAAATTAATCACAAGAGTTATGAGTCGAGAAAGTCTGGAAAACAAAGTTCGAAAAACTTTACGGAAAACAACACAACTAGTCCTACCCGCATTAACCGCTGCAACAATAGCCTGTGGAGGTGGTGGAGACAATTGTCAGGCAAACCCGACAGCTCCGGGATGTAATAACAACGGTGGAGGCGGAAATCCAAGTGTTGAAAGCGTAGAAACCTCTCCAAACCAACTATCAGACATAGAAACCAATCAAGACCAAGACTACTCGGGCGAAAGCAAAGCAACACTATCAGACGGCAGCAAGGAAGATCCAGACAGCACAATAACATTCCTAACAACAAACGACGAAAGAAACAAAGTTGACAAATTCGGACAACAACAAAACTGGCAAGGAACAATACCCGCCAACATGATCAAAGAAGGAGAAAACTGCCTCGAAGCAGTCGCACACGCCAGCAGCGAAAGAGACACCGCACAAGCATGCTTCAACGCCCAACAACCCAGTCCAGAACTAACCTATACGTTATCTCCCGACAGTATAGCCGAGGGTGATACGGCTAGGCATGAAGTAAGCGCGACAGACGATGCACAAGTAGACAGCGTATTCATAGACACAAACGGAGACGGAACATTCAACATACGAATAAAAGGAAGCAAAGCAGACACCACCCTAACTTATGATGAACCAGGAAACCTAGAAACAACGGCAAAAGCACAAGACAACCAAGGAGCAGAAAGCAAAGAAAAAACCCAAACACTACAAATAACCGACACTCCAGAACTAACCGTGAACGTAAAAGGAGCAAGCCCCCAACCAGGAACAGGCCTGGTAGACATAGTAGACGCCTTAGTTATTGCCCAGAAAAACGGCGAAGCAGATACCGCCAGAACTAATACCAGCGGACAAGCCATACTAAAAAACCTAGAAGACGGAGAATACACGCTGGTAGTACGGGATGAAACAAATCCTGACACGATCGGAACCTGGTACGACATAGCAAACCCAAACAACCCAGTAACCATACAAGTAAACGAAGACACCAACCACACCGTAGGCCTATTCCCACACGTACCACTAGCACCAGGAGACACCGCATACCAAAACAACCTAGACTGGTTCAACAAAGTAGTAGGAAACTTATATGTAGTTGCAAGAGGTATGCCTAACAACGGAAAAGATCCTTACCGAATTTGGATACACCCAGATAGCCTAGACACACAAGAAGAAGCAGACTCAGTAAAAAAAGGAATACTAACATGGAATGGCCTTAATGACGAATATGATTATGCTAGGTTCGTCGATGATTCTATCGATAGCGACTACACACTACTAATGACTGATGAAAGTGCAACTGATCGAAGCGAAAGAAGAATTAAAGTTAATGAAACATTAGATTTGAAAACTATTTTAAAACACGGAGCCCATGAATTCAGCCACGTATTAATGAATCAAAAAGAAGAAAGAAGTTTACAAGACTTATACTGTTCACAATCAGGCCCAACCTGTCCACCTGGAAAAGCCACTAACCTGGAACTCGGAATTTTTACATCCGCCAACATTTTGAAACAAAACTTCGGAGAAAACTGGGACATGGATAAATACAGCCAAAACAACTAGTTCTGATACGGCTCAATAGATAAATACTCACCATAATCTACTCCATCATAAGTTGTCCTATAAACACAAGCCTGATCCATGAAATCCACACAATCACCACTCGGCCCAGCCTCCTCCAACCACCAAGGACCATCAAGTTGATGAGGAGGCCAACTCTCACAAGGACCATACACATCATCACTACTGTAGCATACTCCTCCCCAATTAGGGTCACAATCACCTGGATCATTTCCATCCCATTGGAAATCGCCTGGACAACTATTTATACACTCATAATTTCCTGTATCTTGCTTGTATTCGCACATCCCGCTGCAACAGTCGCTGTTTGAGTTGCAAGTATCTCCTGCTGCTTTGCAAACGTCTACTTCTTGTGTAGCGTCGTCTCCAGTAACCCCTACAAGAGGGTCTACGGTATCTATTTGAGAGTAGTATATCCAAGTACCGACTTCATCTAAAGTTATTGCACATCCGTCTGTTGCGCTTCCGCTTGTTGCACTAGAACCGTCATCTGCACATGGTTGTGTGTCTCCACTAGGAGAGATGAGTTGAACATACCAATCTACGCCATCATCTATTTCATTCCAAACGTAATCAAACTCTACTCTAGGATCTTCATCATAATATGCTGTGTTAGGATTTCCACTTGAAGCAGTGGTTTGCAGGTTACAAGGACAATCATCATCATTACAATCTGTAGCGCCATTATTATCATTATCTATATCATCCCCACAAGCAGATTCTGAATCAGAGAAGCAATAAATAGTTACAGCACCACTGTCATCAGTATCATTTTCTTCCGTTATCACTTGTCCACAATGATCTGAAAGGTTATTACTTAACGCTTGTTGATTATCCCATGCCACATAATCTGAACTTCTGGCACATTCGTTAAAAGTACAACTACCAGGACAATCGTTTTCATGTAGATACTCAGTTATTGGATTTACAGAACGTCCTTTTCCATGAGTGGTGACTCCACTCGCCCAGTTCTCCAACTCAGGAAGGTATAGGACGCCACGAGTAGGATAACGAGGATCACCCTCATAATTATAACATCCACCACTAGATGCTTCTTCTCCTCTATCAATACACACATCATTTGCTATATTGGCTAATTCACCACAGCAATAATTATCACTCGGTGGAGCTTGATTATCATTAGTGGTATAACGACAATCAGGATAATCATAACACACGTTAGATTGACAATATTGTCCTTCATCACAATCACTATCATCCACGCATTCTACACATTCACCAGAGCTTTCGTCACAAACATTTGGACAGTCTGTATCATCTTGGCAATCAGCTACACACATGTTACTGTCACAGTGCTCATCACTAGCACAATCATCATCGTTTGTGCATTCAACACAACACCCATTATAACAAAAATTATCACCTGAACAATCACCGTCACCACTACAAGAAAGACAAGCAAAGTGAACTGACGAGGATACTGGTTGCGAAGAAAGTGATAATACAAAGGTGAAGGACAAAAGTACCAAGATGAATGTTAAAACTGGTTTTAATTTCATTAATAAAATTACATCTAAGAGATGATTTATAAACATTTCCATTGCGAAAATATTTGATAATCATAAACTTTATTACTCAAAGAAATTAAAGACAAAGCTGATGTCCAAAAATTTGGTTGAAGAAGTCGAAGAAAGATTACAACAAGGTAATTCTCTAGAAGAAGTAAAGCAACATTTGAGAGAACATGGATATAAAGAAGAAGAGATAGAATCCGCTATTGAGAAGGTTGCTATAAGCATAAGCGAAAAAGACTCTAGTATAAAAGATTTAATTCTAAACCATAAGCTTTTCATAATAATTGGGTTAACAGCTATAATAGCAGCATCAGGATCTATTTTATTTTTAGACATCGAACAGAATAATCCAACTAATCCAAACAACGCAACTAATTTTGAAGAAACAGTAGTTAAAAAATGCGGAACGCTACAAGGCTACGACAAATACCAAAGAGGAAAAGCGCTGTGTTTTAATGAAGAAATAAAAGGTTGTAACCCTGTAGAGCTGACACAGAGAATAAAAAACATGACTACAACATTCAGAATTAAAGGAAAAGAAAACGGTAAGTGCAGATTAAACGTTCTCTACGAAAATAGAAACGTAACATGTCTTTTCGAAAATAATACTATGAGATCACATGACATGTTCGAAAATCCTTACTGGTGGAGAGAAGGAACATATATAGTTAGAAAATGGAATATCACCAAATGCAACGGAACTGTTAGAAACTAATTAATGACGACTAGACCAAAAACCTTTCGGAAATTCTTACTATATAGTAGTAAAAATCAAGTTTTTATAATATTTGAAAGTTAACATAAGCTAACATGAAGGAATTAAGTCAAAGAGTAGAAAACCTGTATAAAACCACTAAAGACAGGGTAAAATCAAAATCTAAACCAATCAGACATACCCTGATGCCTGTCTTAGCAACAGGAGCTATAGCACTAGGAGCATGCGGCGGTGGGGACAACTGTCAAACAAACCCGACAGCGCCTGAATGCAACGACGGACAAACCAACCAAAAACCAAGGGTTAGTTTAATAGCAGACCCAACCCAAGGCGTGAAACCGCTAGACGTGAACGTGAACGTAGACGGCAGCGACCCAGACGGCAACGTAAAAGAATACAAACTAAGCACAGACCAAGACACAAGCGACTACGAAATCACAACGCAAAACCCAATCGACACCACCCTAACATTCCAAGACACAACAGAACTAAAAGCACAAACAGAAGATGACCAAGGAGAAACCAGCAATGCTACAACTCAAAAAATACAACCACGAAAACCAAAACCAACCTACCTACGAGCGGGACAAATAATAGACTCAGAGACAGGACAAGGAAAAAAAGGTAAACTCATAGTATATGACGCAGCAGATACAATACCAGTAGACACAATCGAATCCGACACTGCTGGCAATATTCAAGAAACAAAAATAAGCGACAAAGAAAATGAAAACATAATAATACAAGCCGGAATATTCCAAGAAGACTCACTAGAAAGCTATATATCAACATACACAGCCAACACAGACAACGGAGGAACAATAGGACCATCAAAATACCAAGCAATACCCTTTAAGAACGAAAAAGGAAGCTTAGAAAGTTTTAGAACCACTCCTCAAGAATTCCTAGAACACCTACAAAGACTAAAACAACATGGAGGATCTGACAGTGCAAAAGTGGAAAAAATACCTGTAAGCGAAGTAAAAACCACTTGTATACTGAGTGAAAATCCTGAAGTCGGTGATAATGCCCAATTTTCCGAGGTGCAGCAGGACACTTTAGTAAAACCATGGAAAAATCAAAGCGATATACCTATATATCTTAGTGGAGAACAACCTGATACAGTAATAACAGGAGACTGTTCTGATTTATACAGTATAGATTCTAATAATGGAAAAATAGACGTAGAAAAAGTAGGCAGTATGATTGTAGTCCCAGACACTACCCTACCTGCGGTAGGTTCAAATAGTGGTCGCGATCCAGATAATGACGGAGATGATGATTCAGGTGTAATCAGATTGCATCCGGAATATATAACAATCGAGAGACTTGCCATGGTAGAAATACATGAAGCAGGTCATTTATCTTCAGACTGGGTTCACTCTAACGTCTATGAGAATGAAAAATGCAATATGCAAACCCCTGTTAAGGCCAGACACCCTACTTATGTTGATTGGAAAGCTTCAGACGCGATGTACAAGTTTGAAGATGGTCAGTGGATAGAAGATATTGCAAGATTAAACTTCTTTAACTAAAATTTAGTTGTTGACGAATAGGTTGTGTTTTTCTTTGCCTTTGAGTTCGTTCATTATCCTGTGTATGATTAGCTTTTTCGGGTCGGGTAGTAGGTTTACTCTTTCTCTTATGTCTTCGAAGCTTTCGAAATCTTTTGCTCTCCTCGCTTCTACGATTTCTCTCATGTGTTTTTTTCCTACGCCTGGTAGTAGTTCTAGTGCGTGCATTCTCGTGCTCATGGGTTGTGCGTCGTTGAAGAAGTCGACGAACCTTTCTTCCTGCTCTTCTACGAGTTGCTTGATGGCGTGGTCTAATTCGCTTTTCGCCGTTTCTGTTAATTTTTCCATCCTGACTTTGCCGTTGACGTGATGAATTTTTTCACGCTTGCCATCGCCTATGTAGACTTCTTCGTATGGTTGTACGTGAACGTCTTTTTTAGGAACGAGTTCGAGTAGGGTGAAGTATTCTTTGCCTAGCGCTTGTGCTATGCTTGTCTTTCTATGCATGGGCCTGTCGTCGCTTGGATAGCCGTGTTTCAAGAAGTCTAATATTATAGCGTTCTCCTCTCTCTTTTGTTCTGGCATTTTTTCCCAATCCCCTAGCTATTTGTCTACTTCTTAAGTATTTAAATCTTTCTGGAGAGAATTAGATGTATTCTTGGACGACTTCTAATACTTGTTGCTTGTCTTCATCTTCCAAAGATAAGGTGTATCCTTGTAGTAACACTTCGAGTTCGTCTATATTCTTAGGTAGTCCGTCGACGATTTTGTGGATGAATTCGTCTTTCAACCTGGCGATTTCTAAGCTTTTCAAATCTTGTACCAGGTCTTCTGCTTCATCAGCGTCTAGCTCAACGAATTCGTTCAGGTAGTCCATGGTTCGGTTTCCACGGAAGCTTAGTTCTTCGTCTCTTTCTTCAATTCGTTGCAGTTCTTCTCTGACACTCGTCATGTTTGTTGGTTCTTCTTCTAGAACGTCTGGTTTTCTCATTCTTTCACCTTTTTCAAATGTACAGGGTGTACTATGAAAGTTTTGGTCATGTTACCATCTTCTACTTGTACTTTGTAGCACTTGCCTTGTTCTCCGACCACTATACCTATGTCGCCGTGGAATTCCATGTTGTACATACCACTTTGAACGCTTGGATCAGCTTTTAATATGACACTATCGCCTTCGTCGAATTCTTGCAAGTGCTTTCTTAGTTGCGTTTTGCCTTTTTCCCTATACTCTTTTTGCAAGGCGTACCTTGTCTTTCGCCTTGCTCCGCCTGTTCTTTGTACCATATACTGTTGGGAAAATTGGATTGGTTTATAAAGCTTTTCGTTAATTCTTTTCCATATAGACAAAAAATAATACCAAAAGAGTTAAATACAAAATCCACCATTTAAAAAAGACATGGAAATAAAGCAAAAAATCCTAAAGAAGCTAAAAGAACTACCACACTTTGACAAACTACAATTCATCTACCTCTACGGAAGTCAAGCAACCGGAAAAACCAGCAAAAAATCAGACATAGACATCTGCCTCCACTACGACATCCAAGATGAAAAAACCCTGAGAAAACTAGGCTACAAAATACAGGGCAACTTCACCCAAAAATATGACATAGCAATGTTCCAACAACTACCACTACCCGTACAGAGAGAAGTGTTCAAAGGAAAACCATTATACCTCAAAGACAAAAACTCAACCATCGACCTAGCCCTAGAAACGTCGAGAAAATACAAAGACTTTCAAAAAAGACACGAATACATACTCAACCACAAAGCCGGTACGGGAGAAGCAGAGTTATGAAAAGAATAAAAGAAAAAATTGCAGAAGCTAGGGATAGAAGATTTCGACAAAATAATAAAAACGTTTCGCGACTACATAAAAGAAAAATAAAACCATTACTTCTTCCATCTAGACAAAAAAAGTTTTTGAAGAAAAGTTTTAATACCTAAACAGATTAGAAAATCAACATGTTATCAGAAAGTAAGATAACCGAGTTACAGAAAGTGTTTGAAAAACACGACGAAGTCCTCTTCGCATACTTATTCGGAAGTGTAGCCAAGAACGAGGAAGGACCGTTAAGCGATGTTGACATAGCCGTGTACTTAGACTGTGAAAAAAACCAAGTATTTGATCTCAAATTAGAACTCAACAGTCAAATACCTATAATGGACAAGGAATTCGATCTGGTAGTGTTAAACGAAGCAAAACTTTCAATGCAACACGAAATCATAAACGGGAAAGTTATATACTGCAAAGATAATGATAAGAGGGTGGAAGTCGAAACAAGTATAATGAATCGATATTTAGACATGAAACCTTTCTATCAAGAATACGCGCAGAAAAACTTGGAAAAAACGGCGAGGGAAGGACTGACATGAAAGAAAAACTGCAAGAAAAAATTGCTGACTTAAAAAAATATCAGGAAAAACTAGAGAAATACGCGGCTTACGACAAAGAGGAAATAACAAGCAATGAGGAAACACAAGCTGCGGTAGAAAGATACCTAAACTTAGCGATAGAAATAGTAATTCAAATAGGAAAGATGATTATATCCAATGAAGAACTGGAAAAACCTGACACTTACCAAGATGTTATAAAAAAACTTGGACAGGAAGAAATCTTACCTAAAGGATTTGCGGAGAGATTCGCCCCGGCAACTGGTTTAAGGAACCTATTAATCCATAGATATGGCGAGATAGACATAAACAAAGTTATAGAAACATTGAAAAACAATGTGGAAGACTTCAACACTTTCTCCAAACACGTCAGCAAATACGCGGCCAATCTAGAACAATAAAAAAGCAAATTAAGATAGTTTCTAGAAAGTAAACAACTTTATTTCTTTTCCATATAGACAAAAAATACAGCAAATATTATTAAAACCACAACCTCTACACAAAAAAAGTATGAAGATAACAATCATGGGAACGCCAGGAAGCGGGAAAAGCACACTTGCCAAAAACCTCGCCGAAAAACTAGGACTCGACTTCTTAAGCATCGGAGACATGCGAAGAGAAATGGCTCGAGAAAGAAACATGACCATCCACGAACTAAACGAACTCGGCAAAAAAGAAAGCTGGACCGACAAAGAAGTCGACGAATACCAACGAAAATACGCGGAAGAAAACGACGACTTCATAATAGAAGGAAGAATGAGCTGGTACTTCATCCCAGACAGCATAAAAATATTCTTAGACGCCGAACCCAGAGAAAGAGCCAAGCGCTTAACCGAAAGACACCACGAAGAAGAAAATTACGAAAGTAAAGAACAAGCACTAAAAGCATTAAAAGAAAGAGTTGAAAACGACAAAGAAAGATACAAAAAATATTATGACGTAAACCCATACGACAAAACACACTACGACATATTAATAGACAGCACCGACACAGGACCAGAAGAACTAGTGGAAGAAACGATAGAAGTGATAAAAAGTCAAGAAGCAAACTCGACATAGCCCTCGCTGAAACAAATCTCCACATCGAAATTTCGTAAAAAACTCAAACCCAACAATCCATCAACCCTGCTTTCTTCAGGCAAATCTTGAACTATAGCTTGTACGTCTTCCGCATGTAGTCTTCCCACTCTAACCTTAGATAAAGAAACTAGAGAAGACTCTTCCTTGTCTTGCACATTTAGAGTTTCAACTTTTTCAACTTCCGACAAATCTATTTTCAAAGTATCGGCTACATCTCTAGGGATACGAACAAGAGAAGCACCTGTATCCAAAGCCATGAATAATTTCTTAACACTCCCTTTATTTTCACACAAAACATAGATAGGAATAATATGCTGACTGCTATCGAACAAAATCTTTTCTCTCATAACATGTACACCAAATCATCTGGAAAATCCCCATTATAGAAATGAAAAGTAAATTTTTCTTTGTTCTCAACCATCGCTTGAGCTGTGACGTCACGATCTTTACTATGAGCCAGTAGCTTTGCATCATTAACCTGATACCTGTCGTCATGCTCTAAAACTTCTACCAAAATCCACTCATCCGGATATTTCTCCTTTATCTCTTCCAAATCCATACCCCCTCTATCAAGATCTTTTCATTAAATAAATTACCGATACCAACTCGAAAAATCTCCGACCATAAAGTTTAAAAACGAAATAACCACCGCTTAAGACATGGCGATAGAAAAAGGCGACTTCATAGAAATGCAATTCACCGGACGAGTATCAGATGACGGGGAAGTATTCGACACGACAGACGAAGTCCTAGCCAAAGAAGAAGACATCTACCAACCACAACAAGAATACGGCAGTATCAAACTAGTCGTCGGAGAAAGACAAGTCGTGCCCGGCCTCGACGAAGCACTTGAAGGCATGGAACTAGGAGAACACGAAGTACACCTAGACGTAGAAGACGCATTCGGCAAGAAAGATACGGACAAACTAAAAATAATACCAGAAAAAGAATTCGACAAACAAGGAATAAAACCATACGTCGGCCTCGAAGTAAATATCGACGGACAAATCGGAACAGTAAGAAGCGTCACCGGCGGCAGAACAGTAGTAGACTTCAACCACCCACTAGCCGGCAAAGAACTCGACTACGAAATAAACATTAAAAGAAAAATCGAAGACCAAGAAAAACAACTCAAAGCCATACTACAAATAATGAACACACCATACGAAGAAATAAACATTGAAGACGACCAAGCAGAAATAGTGATGGAACAAGAAATGCCAGAAGACCTACAAGAAAAAGCAACTGAAGAAATCGAAAGACTCGTCGGATACAAAGCAACATTCACCACACCAGAGCAGAGTTCTGAAGAAGAGTAAAGTTTATAAATTTACAAAAAGCCATTCTAAACTGGAGGGAACACATTGGACTCAATCGTAGAAAGCGCAAAAGAAGTCGGTGGTGGAGCACAACCAACCAAAGGAAACCACCAAGCCGACGAAGAACTCGAAGAACTTCTCGACGAACAAAAAGCCAAGATAAAAGTAATCGGAACCGGCGGCGGAGGAAACAACACCATAAACAGAATAACAGAAGTAGGAATCGCCGGATCTGAAACCATAGCTATAAACACAGACGCGCAAGACCTCCTATACACAAGCGCAGACCAAAAAATCCTAATCGGAAAAGACATAACAGGAGGGATGGGCGCAGGAAGCGTGCCCAAAGTCGGAGAAGAAGCCGCTAGAGAAAACGAACACGATATCAAAAAAGCCTGCAAAGGCGCAGACATGGTATTCATAACCTGCGGACTCGGAGGAGGAACCGGAACAGGAAGCGCACCCGTAATAGCAGAAGTCGCAAAAAAAGTCGGTGCCTTAACAGTAGGCGTAGTAACCGTACCCTTCGACATGGAAGGACAAAGAAGACAAGACAACGCCCTAATCGGATTAGAAAAACTAGAAAAAAACGTAGACACACTAATCGTAATACCAAACGACAAACTATTAGACCTAGCACCAGACCTCCCACTTCACACCGCATTCAAAGTAGCAGACGAAGTACTAACAAACGCGGTTAAAGGAATCGCAGAACTCGTAACCAAAACCGGACTAGTAAACCTAGACTTCGCAGACATCCGAGCCGTCATGGGCAACGGAGGCGTAGCACTCATAGGCATGGGAGAAAGCGACACAGAAAACCGAAGCGTAGAAAGCGTGGAAAAAGCAATCAACAACCCACTCCTCGACGTAGATATAAGCGGAGCAAACGGAGCACTCATAAACGTAAGCGGCGGGCAAGACATGACCCTAGACGAAGCAAGAGACGTAGTCGAAAGCGTCTCTGTCAAACTCGACGACGACGCAAGAATCATCTGGGGAGCACAAATACAAGACGACCTAGAAGGCGTCATCAAAACAATGCTCATCGTCACAGGAGTAAGAAGCGAACAAATAATCGGCGGCGGAAAAGAAGCAGCCAAACAAAGACAAAAAGAAATGGAAAGCGAACTAGGAATAGAATTCGTAGACTAAAATGGTAAGCGAACACTGGAATAAACTAAAGGATTTCACACAACAATGCCTACGAGTCCTAAAAGTACTCAAAAAACCAGACAAAGAAGAATTCAAAACCATCGTAAAAGTAACCGGTCTCGGAATAACAATTATCGGAATCATCGGCCTCATCATGCAAATGATCAACCAAATGCTAATAGGATAAACTTCACAACAAGTTTTATAAAGAGAAACTTAATTCTGTAAAAATGTTCTAAAATGAGCGAAGAAAACGACAAAGAAGAAGCAAGAACAATCGGTTCAATGGGCGAAGGCCCTCTCATCGACGAAGACCAAACAGGAAGTCAAGAAATAGAAGACCTAGACCTAGAAGAAGAAACTAAGGAAGAGGAAGAAAGCAAAAGCCCAGTAGAAGACGCCAACATCTTCGCCGTAAGAACCACAGCAAACCGAGAAGACCAAGTAATGGGATTCCTAACAAGCAACGCAGACAAGAAAGACTACGACGTATACACCGTGATAAGACCGCACGGCATGAGAGGCTACATATTCATGGAAGCCCGAGACAAACAAGTAGCTGAAAAAGCAATCGAAGGCATCCCATACGCGAGAGGCATACTAGACAAACAAGTCGAATACGACGAAATAGAACACATGCTCGAACAAGCCAAGAAAGAAATCAACATTCAAAAGAACGACATCGTCGAAATCATCAGCGGTGCATTCAAAAGAGAAAAAGCCAAAGTTACCAGGATCGACAAAGCCAAAGGCGAAGTCGTAGTAGAACTACTAGAAGCCGCAGTACCCATACCAATCACGCTAAACATAGACAACGTGAAAGTAATAAGAAGACCAGGCGAAAGCGAAGAAGTCTAAACATCCTCAGGACCATAAATCTTGGTAGTTAAACCAACAACGTATTCAACAGCCCCTGGTATCTGACTCTCGGAAATATCTCCCCCAATAGAATTATCCATCAAAACCTCGACTTCCTCTTCAGCAGGACTACCTTTAAACATCCTAGTAGCAATACTTTTTTGCTTCTCAGCCAAAACCGGAACCTCCTCAAAAGAATTACGAACCAACGTTTCCAACGCAGCCTCCCTCTCTTCAGGATCTAAAACTACAAAACCACCAAACCTAGGATTATTACCTTCTTCCAAGTTAAATCCTTCATACAAATGATTCTTCCCAAAAGCATTCAGCGCGGTTTCACTCTCGGGAACCACTTCATCAGTACCCACAAAATGTGCAGAACCAGGAAAAACGTCATCCGGAACTTCACTATGCACATAATGACCCTGCCACAAGAAACCCATCTGGCTTCCTTCATACCTCAAACCATCGGCATCTCCAAACAATTGATGAGCGTGCTCAATAAAACTGACCTCATACCTCCAATAAAACTCTTCCCACTCTTCCTTTAAATCTTTCAAACGTTCAGCCTCATCTTCCGGCAAAAGGTCAAAATACAACTGCGTAGGACGACCACCCTCAGGATGCAACTCTCTCTCAATCCTAGCAAGCTGCTGAAAACTATCAAAAGCCAAAGCCGCTCTGCCAGTATTATCTTCTTCAGAATCTAAAGTATAAAACAAGTGCAAATCCTTCATGTGTTCCGCCATTAAAAACCACCTCGCAAGTCATCTATACAATTCTGAAAGTTTTCAACAAAAGAATAACTTTCCGTGACCAAATTCCAAAACTTCTCATTCCTCAGAGCCAAGAGCTCATTTCGATAAGGAACAGTGCTCCGAGCCGAATGAACCATATTCATAGCCTCCCTATGAAAATTACTTCCCCTAGTCAAAAAATCAACGGTATCAACCGCGTCTCGATACACCGAATCAGGGGTGAAAGGAGTTAAGTGATCAACCATCTTATCCACGGCTCTAGGAAGTTCCTCACTGAAATAATCCAAATCCTTATTCAAAGCTCCAAACTCAATCCACCACCTCTGATTCTGAATCTCTTCTAAATAAATCCTAGAAAAAATTCTTAACAAAATATTGGCAGACCTTTCATTCATAGTCTCACCCAAGTCCCCTATGTCTCTCGGGAAACTGTGAGCATTCTCAACAGAAGAAAGTTCAGAACGCACCATAAATCCCAGTCCCCTATCTCCATTAATAATAGGTCGAGAATAATCTCTTCGCCTATCAAAAGCAATATCCGAAGCTTTTTCAGTCCTCTGCCGAGATGGAGAAACAACCGCGCCCGGCACGCTACGCTCTTTCTCCGACCTCACATACAACAAAGCAGTTTCACTGAAGTACTCTCCCCCAACAATCTCTCTTTGTCTACCTGTCACCACAATCAAATAAGTATGAATGAAATCATATAAAAAATTTATCCCAAAATTCGAAAAATTTATGGACACTGGACATGTTCGCACGTCAGCCTTAAATACTGAAATACTCTTAAAAAAATATGGAAGAAAAAACGCAAGAACAATGGGCAAGCCTCATAGTAGGAATGAGGAAAAAACTAGAAATGAGTCAAGCCGAATTAGCAGAGTGTATAGGTATTTGCAGACAAGGTATAAGCCGGTATGAATGTTTTCAGAGAAAACCAAATATTGATTCCAGAAAGAAAATATCGGAGTTTGTCAATAAGAAAAACTTAGATTTCAATCGACTTATGAAGAAAGGTAAACATCATATCGAAGATTATAAATCTAGACAACAAGTTGAAACTGCTAATCTAGAACACAGTTCAGAATTGGCCGAACTAATAGGGGTAATATTAGGAGATGGAGAAATACACCCAGATGGTAATGTCAGGATAAGTTTCGACCCAAATAAAGAACATTATTACATAACACAACGTTTATTCTTCCTGATAAATAAAATCCTAGATGTGAAAATAACTTTTGAAAGTTACAAAAGACTTTCTTTCTACGACATATCATTTACTAGATATCTTGAAGAAGAATGTAATCTTACACCTGGTAATAAATTTAAGAACGGATGGAAAATACCTAAGTGGTGCTTTAAAGATAAAAAATATCTTACCTCAATTCTCAGAGGATTATTTGATACGGATGGATATATTGCTTATTACGATGGTTCAGTCACAGTAATGATGGGAAGATTTTCAGATAAATGCGAAAATCTAGTAAGAAGTATAACCAAAGGCTTCAGCTGTCTCCAATTAAATTATGTGTGCAAACACACAAAAGATGGAAGATACAGGATTCGGATACAGAACAAGCTAAACTTAATAAGATTCTTTGAACTGATAGGATCAAGTAATCTGAAACATATAATTAGATTTTTACTTTGGAGAATCTGCAGTTATGAAGCAAAAATTGAGAAAGAAGGTTTAAAAAATTTAATAAAGAGATTAAATTCCAAAATAAACATTGAAATAAGGGCTATAAACATACCTTTTAAGTGGAATATAGAACAATCTAATTTTATAGAATACTTGAAAGAAGATATTATGATAAAAACTGGTCAAAAAATCCGAAACGCTTTTAAATGGAACGAGATTCTGCCAAAAATGTTAGATACTGAGACAATATCTCAGGTATCCAAAGATTTAAACATTAACAAGAGAAGTGTAAGAAAGTGGAGAGGAGGAAAAAGAAACCCCTCTCCAAGATATATGCCTTATTTGAAGGCGATTGCTAAAGAAAAAGGATTGATATGAAAGAAAATGGGAACCGAAACCGTTGAAGCATTAATCAAAGGAGGACAGGCAACTGCAAGTCCACCCCTTGGTCCAGCTCTCGGACCTACAGGCGTAAACATTGGAGAAGTAGTCAATTCTATAAATGAAAAAACGGAAAGCTTCGACGGCATGGAAGTACCCGTGACAGTAATAGTCGATACCGACACACAAGAATACGAAATTGAAGTTGGCACGCCACCCGCCGCAAGCCTAGTAATGAAAGAAGCAAGGCTCGAAGGAGCAAGCGGAAAACCCTTAACAGAACACGTCGCAAATATCAAGATCGAACAAGCAATAAAAATAGCAAAAATGAAAGAAACAGACCTTCTCGGCAAAACATTAAAAGATAAAGTCAAAGAAATCGTCGGAACATGCAACTCTATGGGGATTATGGTAGAAGGAGACCACGCCGCAGAAACCCAACAAAGAATAGACGAAGGAGAATTCGACGAAAAAATCGAAAACGAAAAGACAGAACTAACCGAAGAAGAACTACAAGAACTCGAAGAACAAAAAGAAAAACTACAACAAAGAATCAAAAAGAGACACGAGAAAGAAAAAGAAAGAGCAGAAGAAATCATGGAAAGCATGGAAGGAGCCGAAAGAAGCGAAATGGTTGCAAACATGCGAGAAGAAGACATCAGCGAAGAAATCATCGAAGAACTACTACCAGTCGAGCCAGGAGCCGCAGCTGGAATGGCCAAACCCGCAGGTCCAGGCGGAGGCGGCGAAGAAAGCGAAGCACCTAGCGAAGAACCAGAAGCCTAAAAATTTCTTTTAATCGTAGACTTTATTAACTCAAACTTGCAGAAAGTAGACCATGGTAGAATCAGAAGACCAAATAGAAACATGGTTCGAAAAAGAAAAAGAAAGATTAGAAAAAGAATACCTAGAAGAAATACAAGCTGGTAAAGACCTGCAAGAAGCCAAAGAAGAATTCAACCAAGAAATGCAACAAATCATAAACGAGTACGAAGAAAGATATGAACAGATGTGGAAAGAACAAGAAAGACGAGAAAAACTTCACAAACCCATCAACGAATTCAAAGACAAAGTAAAAAACATAGTAGAAAAATACGAGAACTGGTACCAAAACTGGAAAGAAAATATGAAAAATCGTTACGACGACCTCATGTACAAATACGATAAGAAAAAAACAAACTTCGAACTCAAATGGTACAGGTTCGTGAAAGAACATAAAGAAAAACTCAAAAGAATGCGCAATAAGTAACTTTTAAATACGTGCAATTTCTCCCCAAAAAACAAGTGCCCTGTTAGCTACAGCTCGGTAGAGCGCATCCTTGGTAAGGATGAGGTCCCGGGTTCAAATCCCGGACAGGGCTTAAGGGTAATATGTTCATATCCCACCGTAATAGTTATAAAGTCTTAGTGGTATTTCTATAATAGCGAAAAACTTGTTGGGAGGGTTTAAGCTATGGATATACACGCAAAAGAAGAAAGAGTACAAACTCAAAGGACGAAGCTAAAAGAAAGCGAAGAAGTACCAAAAGAAACAAAGAAGCTATACCAAAATTTCTGGAAAGAACATACAACTCAACACGACCAAAGACAATTAAGTCCCCTTACAGAAGAGAAGTACCTTAAAGCTATAAGAGGCATTTACGAAAAAGGATTTATAGACAAACCACTCGATACCTTAACCCTTTCTGATATGAAAACCCTGATTAATGAGTTGAAACAAAGCGATTACGCCGATAGTACAATCAAGTATAACTATATTAGACCACTTAAGAAATTCTACAGACGTTTCAAGAAAGATAAAAGAGATGTGTATGAGAGTGATAAAGAATTGCGTAGTGCTATAGAATACTTACTTGAGTATAGTTTCTCCACTAACGGCGATAAAAATGTAACTGATGAGGATATACTAACAAAGAAAGAAGTAAAGAAGATATTAGAGAATACATATAATGAACGTGATAAAGCTTTTATCATGTTAGCTTGTGAAAGTGGCGCAAGGATCGGCGCATTACTTAACGTGAAGATTGGAGATATTGATAAAGAAACGTGGCAACACGGTTGGGTTATCAAGTTTACAGAAACAAAAACAGAAACTAGCGAGAGAGAAGCCCACATAAAACGTAGTATTCCATATCTAGAGAATTGGTTACAAAACCACCCTGATAGTGAGAAAAATAAGGATAGTTACTTGTTTACCAAACTTGATGAGAATGAGGGGCTTAGTTATAGGGTTGGTAACTATATTTGTAAGAGAGCAGCGAAACGTGCTGATATAGATAAAAACGTAACTCCTCACATGTTTAGGCGGACGGCTGCGACTTGGTTGTATCAAGACGGTTGGGATATTACAGAGATTAAGGACTTTATAGGTTGGTCTAGAAGTAGCGATATACCTGTACTTAGGTATATTCAGAAACGGCAGAATAGTAAAGAAGCTGTAGAAAGGCATTATGGACTAGCAGAAAAAGAAGAAGAGAAAGAAAATATTATGGAGAATAAAACGTGCTTGGTTTGTGGCGAAACTAATGAAGCTACTAGAAAAGAGTGTGTTAATTGTATGCAACCACTTAATCCAGAAGAAGCTAAGAAAGAGAAAGATATAGTTGAGCAATTATTAGATAATCCAGAGAAGTTAATCAAGTTAAAACAAGCTATGAAAGAGTTTGATTTAGATGAGCTTAAAGAGGAGAAAAAGAGGCGTGAACAATAGCTGATTTCGGTTGAAAACCCCGATTTCTTTAGAGTAACTCCGTAAATTTTGGAAGGTTTCCGCTATTGAACAAAAGAATCATTGTGTAAGGAGTTTTCTGTAGAGCGATTGTTCGTTATGTTTTTACTTTAAAGTAGTTAAAATACAAAAATTTATAAATTAATTTTTATTCTGTTCTATTACCATGCCAGTTCAAGAAGTTGATGAAAAAAGTGAAACGGAGAGATTGCAAAAACTCGCCGAGAAAATAGAATATAAAAGAAATGGTAATAGAGCGCGACAACTAGCGAACGTAATAACCGACGCATACCGAGAAAATCCCGAAGAATTAACACAATACTTCGACCACGACAACGAGTTCATCCAAGGACTCGCCACCACTGCATATGCCCAAATAACAAGAGACTTCGAACCCCTCCAAAACAGCAAATACGGAGGATGGGGGATAACACTAAAAGACTCACCCCGCCACCTAGAACTTAGCCAAAGGCAAGGAAGATTCGCGAAACTATCAGGAACAGCACTTCTAGGCTCCAAGAACAGTGGTCAGGCACTCTGGTGGTCTAAAAACAGTGATTATGCACTCCTGAATTCTGAGAATAAGGATGATGCACTACAGTATTCTGAGAACAGTGGAAAGGCACTCCAGCGTTCTGAAAACAGGAATCGTGCACTTAAGTATTCTGAGAACAGTGGAAAGGCACTCCAGCGTTCTGAGAATAAGGATGAGACACTCTGGTGGTCTAAAAACAGTGGTCAGGCACTCGGGAATTCTGAAAACCAAGATTATACACTCTGGAATTCTGAGAACAGTGGAAAGGCACTCTGGCTAGCTGAAAACAGTGATGATACACTCCAGCATTCTGAGAACACAGATCGGGCGCTTTGGGCGTCAGTGAACAGTGGTGGTGCACTCCAGCATTCTAAGAACAAGGATGAGACACTCTGGCGAGCTGAGAAACGTGGTCGGGCACTCCTAAAATCTGAGAATCATGATGATGCACTCAAAGATTCTTCCTCAACACTTTACAATAAAGTGATGAATTTAATTACCTAAGTGATGGATTTTCAGAAAGTGAACAAGCAGTTCATAGTTCTGTTGCCGAAACAATTTAGTTCTAGCTCTAGAATGGCAGAAAGCCAAAAGATAAAATGTAAATCTTAAAGAAAGAATCAACTTAGAAAATGTTAAATACCATCCTAATCTTTTTCCATTCTTTCTATTAGGTTGAAAAAGCGTGCGTGTGTGCGCCCCGCATTATATAATTACAAAATTAAACAATTCTTTATCAGAAAATACTGTCTATTGTGAATAACCCGTTCTGCTCTCCGAATACTTGTCTTACCTTTACAAACTTGTGCGGGTATCCTCTGTCTTTCAACCACTTACCCCGACCGATTAACTTGCTCACTCTCTTAGCGGGTACGACTTTCGTCCTGCCTTTGTATTCGAATATGTAGTTACCGTCTTTTCTGACAAGTTTTTTATGTGTTTTCTTACCGATCCTAAACCTTTTGTCTTTTCTGGCCGTTCTGTGTTCTACGGGGCGTCCGTTTAACTCTCCGTCCGTACCGAATTTAGTTAATGGTTTTCCTCCTAAACTTTTTATCGTGTTCTTCTCCCGTCTTGTATGCCAAATACCCATATTTTTCACAAAACTCACAAAAATTTTATTTCAAGAAACTGCCTGTTATCAAACCACTTAGTTGGTTTTGTCTTTCTTTCACTTGTTTCATTTCTTTCTTAACCAGTTCTTTCTTGCGTCTATGGAATTCGTTTGCTACTTTCTCGGTTTCAGCTAAAACCAACAACGCATTTCTACCAACGGATTTTATGTCGAGTTTAACTTGTTAAACTCTGTCTGGTTACATTCACTCCAACCTTTATCTTTCATCTGGGCAACTTCTTCTTGTTCACAGCCATACCAACGCACCATTTGAGCTTCACTTGTTTCATAATTACACATCTTTACTTTTCCAAATGCAGGGCAATTAAGTTGCGCAGGTTGCATAAACATATTGCTAACAAATGAAGCTCCAATAAGAAATACCAATCCTAAACCAATCCATATAAACTTCTTATCCATCACAACCAACTCAACAAGCAAAGTAAATAAAACTTATGGAAGTCAAAACCAAAGTTTTATCTCTCCTCTCACCACTTAAAATACCTAAACACACTTTTAATAATAGTTGTTTTACATCACACACGTTCCAAAAATTTTATTTCAAGAAAGATCCTGTGATTAAATCAACAAGCTGGTTTTGTCTTTTCTTTACTGGTTTTATTTTCTTAACATAATAGTTTTGAAAATGGGTAATTTTTTATATCATTTTTTGGATGGTGTTATGTATGGATTTAAATCGTGAGCGTTTAGGTAAGATGTTGATGGTTTTATTGGTCTTTGCCGTTATTTCTCTTTTGCCTTTATTTTCTTATAGTAAAGAGACTGTTATATTCAGCTTTCTTCCGAGTGTAGTATCCATAATTCTTATTTCTTGGCTTTGTTTTAAAACGGTTGATCCTGTGAGTGAAAACATTTTGACTGGAGGGGCTTTATTCATCCCTATCATTGTTATTTTAGGAATATTTACTGATTTCACTCTTGGATTTGGTGAATCTGGTTTTGAGATATTCATCCTATCTATTTTTATTGGTATCCCAATTATAGCTGGTTTGCGACTTTTCCAACTTTACAGGTCAGGAGATGAACCTCCTTTTGGTGAGAAGAATAAACTTCACACTTTCAGGAAGTATGTTTCGATTAATTTATGGATTGTGTATGTTGTAATTTTCCATTTAAGTTCACTTGTTACATTTATGATGTCATAGCAGTCCTCTTTTTCCTTATTTTTTTTAAGTCCGGTTTTTATTATCTGGTTATATGAGTGTTGATGATTTGGTGCTTTTTCCAGGAAGCTTGGATGAGTTAAACAGGTTTTCAGATTTAGAGTTTGAAATAGCAGGTATTGCTATTGCAGAAACCAAAGGGGATATGTTTTACGAAGTTCAGCAAAATTTTGCAGAGCGTGTAGAGTCTGAGGGATACGATGGAGTTGTAAGATATAGTGTCACTCGCGCAGTGGATAGTGGTACTAGCAATTCATTCGACAGAGTTTATATTCAAGGAGTGCCAGTTGTTAAAAAATAAATTTTTCAGCCGATAGGAAATCTTCTTTGCTATTTCCTCTTCATTTCATCTTTTCATAACCGTGACGCAATATTCCTTTCTTAACTTGCTTCCAAGCTTTCTCATTCAAAACAATAACATTTCTCTCCATAAACCCGTATCGACTGTTTTTATTTATATGAGTTGTGAGAGAAAAGTCGGAAAACTTACGAATTTTTTCCTTATAATATATATACAGCGCCGAACGAACGAACACACAAAAAACACACAAGAAATTATAATTAGAGATAGTTGCTTGGTATAGACTTAGCTAGTGATTGACTAAATTCATTTAATCTTATTTTTTCAAATCTTAATATCCTACGATTTGGTATTTCAAACTCTAACTCATCACTGTCTAAACTATCTTTTTTCAGACAGTCATAAGACGAAAAAATCTCGTAATAAGGAAATTGTAATATTTCTCGAGTTTGTTTTTTATCTATCCTCCAAACTTTTGGTGGTCGTCCTCTACTACTTGGCTTGGATTTTTTAACTTTAACTAGACCAGATTTCTTTATCTCTTTCAGAAAATTGTATTGTGTTGATCGGCATTTCGTAACTATATCTTGTTCGAGAAGTTCTCCTATATATTCACTTTGTTCTATTCTATTCTGCTTATTTAGAATTGTTAATGCATTCATAACATCTTTACTTATTTCTTTATTCCATAACATAGTGAATAGCTTTTGAACGTTCCAGAACATTTTACATAGTGAAAGAAATTTTTTGTATGGTTTTGGAACTCTTAACCTATCGGAACCACGTTTTTTTCTTGCGTACCTTAACCATTTTTTTGGAAAATATTCTCTTTCTAATTGTTTTAATTGTCCTTCCGTTACCGTAAAAGTTTCTTTAGGATTTGTAAGTTTCCATACGTCTTCTTGTTCTTCAAATCGGCATTTCTGTATTTTCTCTAGCACCATACTACTATATGTATAATACCTATTATATAAATGTTGGGTTTTTGTACTAATAAGAAATACGGAAAACCCCCTGTATATAGTATTTTTGTACTAAATTCACTGAGTTAAATTTAATTATAACCTTTTATACAGTCTAAGTATGGGAAAAACAAAGTACAAACACGCTTATCTCAAACCGAAAACGCACAAGCAGTTGAAACTCTTCGCTATAGATAACGACTTGAGAGGAAGTGACCACGCAGTACAAAAACTGCTCAAAAAGACGGATAATTGGCAGTATGAAATCGAAAAGAAAAATGACGCAGAAACTTGAAGAATTTTCGGACGAGGAAGTTCGCATTATGTATTACCTTAAAAGAAGAGAAAAAAGAAAGCGAGGTGAA
>CAYNLP010000001.1:37589-87098 GCA_964398115.1 uncultured Methanosarcinales archaeon
CACAGTGGTTTACTCGTTCTTGACTTTTCATTATAACGGTAAGATGAGTAAGGCAATAAAGCGCATACCGAAGGAGTTCAAGAAAGGCTTTGGCTTTGGTTTAGATAGTGAATATACGTGGAAGTTCAAACAACTCAAAAGATGTAATGGTATAGCTCTATACAAGCGTTCAAGACCTTTAGGCAACCTAACATACTATGAAGTCGTTGAAATACGAGCCAGACAAACACGTCAAAAGGATGATAAGGTTTTGAAAGAAGTCTACCCGCCAAAAAGCGATTTTGGTAATTACGGTTTTTGCTATAAAGAAAAAGAAAAAGCACTAAAGAAATTTCGGGAGTGGGTAGAATGACGTGGGAAAAAATCTTCTCATATCGGGATAGAAAACTAGAGAAGTGGAGAGAAGAAAATAGCTGCAATTGTGATTGCAAAAAGGGTGAAGTAGAAGTATGAGTGAAGAGAATTCTGAAAACGCCTATAGTAATATTGTATCGTTGTATCGTGAGTATTGTGAGTATCATAATACAAGCGATACAAACGATACAGATGATACTGCGATACAACAACTAATAAGGCATTTTGAGAAACAAAGTTACAAACAACAAATTCTATTCGAATTGTACGAAGAAAACTACAATAATCAAGATTTAGCTGAAAGATTAGATGTTGAGGAACACATAGCAAGGAAAACCACTAAGCGTTTGAAAGACGATGGTTTAATTGAGGTTAAGGAGAAAGACGGTAATACAAAAATATACGGCCTTACCACTAGAGGACAAAACAGGATAAAAGATTTAGTTAAAAACTATGTAAAAAACAATACTTCACCATTAGTACAAGGTAAAGTCCGACAAGATAAAAAGGTTCAATCTTGGATTAACTACTTTGAAAGCCACGAGGACATTTCAAAAAGTAACAGTGGAAACTACAAACCACACATTACTACAACACTAGACCATATTGCGAAATTCAACCCTGACCTAGAACAAAAGATTGAACAAAGCCCTAGACAAGTTTTGAAAGCAGGGAAAAAAGCAATTGCTGAATTAAGCGATAAAAAGGAATATGCTGTAACACTAGAGATTGAATTGCCTGATACCCTTTCTTTCAATAAAGATATTAGTCAGCTACGGCAGAGTGATATAGGCGGTTTGATAACAGTAGAGGGTATCATCAGGCACAGAACAGAGTTGAATCCTCTAGCTGTAAAGCGAGTTTTTGAGTGTCCAAGCTGTAAGAACGTGATACATATAGAGCAAGACACTCGAAAGAAGAAAAAACCAAGTAAATGTAGTTGCGGTCGTAAAGGCAAATTCCACCAAATTGACGTAGAGTATCAAGACTATAGAATTCTAAAAATAGAAGAGTTAGACGAAGATAAAGGACACGTAACCAATCCTGAAAGTATATACGTAGAACTAAGGAATGAATTGACTAGACCTGGACGAGATACATACTTACAACCTGGTAGCAAGGTAAAGGTTTGTGGAATACTTGATGTTCGTGAAGCAAAAAAATCAAACAATAACGTTATGCTTAAACAGATTGACGGTTTATATATTGAGCCGTTAGATGATGACTACAGTAATTTAGAAATAGCAGAGGAGGACGAAGAAAAGTTTGAAGAAATTAAAAACAAAGAAAACCCCATCGAGTTCTTAAGTAATCAAGTGTTCGGGCATATAGTTGGTATGGATAACGCCAAGAAGTCGGCACTACTACAACAATTTAGTAATGGATACACAAAGAGAAATAATGGTAACAAAGACAGAGGTTGGTTAAACGTTTGCATTCTTGGCGATCCTGGTACAGCAAAATCAGATATAGGGAAAAGAATAGTTGATATTGCCCCTAGAAGTAAATCGGCACAAGCAACGAGTAGTAGTGGGGTTGGTTTGACAGCTACGGCTCAAAGTGATGAAATGACGGGCGACTATTATGCCGAAGCTGGAGTTTTGGGTTTAGCTAATAGAGGAACGGCTTTTATTGACGAAATAGATAAGATTGGAGAAGATGAGTTAAACTCAGTACATAATGCTATAGAGGACGGTAAAGTTAATTTGGATAAGGCAAACGTTCACGCTACTATTAGTACTGAAACTAGAGTACTTGCGTCGGCTAATCCTGAAGATGATATAGTTGGCGACCAGAACCCTAGAAAACAACTCGGCGATGTGATAAAGAATAAGACAATCCCTGATAGGTTTGACTTGATTGTTTTAGCGGAAAACTCTAGAAGTAAAGACAAAACCAAAAAAATCGCAGACACTTTCAACGAAGATAACGAGATAGAACAAAGCGATATAGATGACCAGACCATTAAGAAGTATATTCTAAAAAGTAGAGAGTTTAATCCTTCTATACCAAGCGACCTATTTGAAAAGTTAAAAGAATTATTTGTTGAAATAGAAGATGTAAAAGAATTCTATAGGGTAACACCTAGAGTTATGAGAACACTAATAGCTTTAGCTAAAGCTCACGCAAGAGCTAGACACAGCGATACGGTAAACAAAGAGGACGTAAGGAAATCCGAAGAGCTATACAGGAGGGTAATGACCAATCCAAAATGGTGATAGTATGAGTTGGGGTTATCGTGATTGGGGTCGTGGAGAACACTTTGTACAGAAAGACGGTGAGGTGTGTCGAGAGTGTGGTCGTGATACCGCCGTTAGTAACAAGACAGGTTTATGCCGTAAGTGTAACGAAAAATGAAATATGAAACTTTTGTGAAATTTTTGTGAGGAGGGTTTGGTATTTATGGGGCAATACGAAGTTTTACAGCTGCTGAAAGAAAAAGGTGAGACCTTAACGGTTAGGGATGTTAAGGACGAGTTGGGTATTAGTCGGACGAGTGCTTATGATAACCTTTCCAGTTTGGAGAAGTTTGGACTGGTCGAATGCAGTACTAGGGTTTTGATTGTTGGGAATCATCAGCGTAAAGAGGTTAAGGTTTACGAGGCAACGGCTTAAGAAAATGAGTAGCGAGGATAGAAAAACGGGTACGAGAGGTAAACTTATGGTGGATTTCCTAAAGGGGAATGTTCAGATCAAGACATGTAGAAATTGTAACTCAACCTTAGGACGTGAAAGAGTGGGTGTTGGAGAAAAGGTTGAGGATGGCTTATGTTCGAGGTGTGAAGAGGAATGATTCAAAAGGTGTATGGTTGGTATGACCGTAACAGGTCTAGGATATTTTGGTATAGCATATATGCTGTTTTCCTATACCTTACTGTTCGTTTTGCTATGGCTTTATGAATACAAAGAAACAAGTTTTTGGAGGATTGAATTAAGTTGAGTGAAGATGACAAGAAGCGGATAGTTTTGGAATTGGATATGAAAGAGTTAAATAATATTCAAGAGAAAATACTCGACATATTCAGAGAGGAAGACCTAACCACTCCAGAAGCGTTTTACATACTTCATAATCTCTCATGGAAGATTAACTTACGAGATTATCACGAATAAGTAAGAGGAGGTGTTTCAAATATGCCTAAGGAAAAAAAGCTGACCACAACAGTACACAAAAGCGGCGAAGAGTATCTAAAGGTTAGTGTTCCAATTCAGTTAGCACGTGCGAAAGGTTGGAGTAGTGGTACTCGACTAAGCTGGACTGTGGAAGAAGACGGCAAGATTAGATTAGAAGAAGCATAATCTCAGATTTTAAATCTTCATCCATTTTTTAATTCTTACCCAATTATTGTTTCATTCTTGGTACATATCTGATACTTTCTCGTAACCCCAAACACCGAGGGATATCACTCCATAAATCACCAAAAAAATCAGGAAAACAAGCACTAATTCCACAAGGAGAGTTCCAAAAGTATTACACGAAGAGCAACAATCCCCTAATATGGTAAAAGGCAATCTATGATAACAGTCTATAGGCGCCGCCATAGGTCCAGAATTGCAAGTAACATTCTCACATTGTCTTGTTAACCAAGCAAGAAAAATCGTGATCAAAAAAGTTATCAAAACAGACACATTCAACTTATTAAAACAACGATTCCAATCCATCACTCCCTTTACAAAAACGACGCTATAAAAAAATTATTTCTTTTCAATAAATAGGTTTAGAAAATATTAATCTCAGAAACTTATAAATTTTTGTTCTCAGATTCCCAGTTGATAATTCTTTTGTATACGTATTCGATTGGATGAAGCGGAATAATCAAAGATTGAGTTCACATAGTGTTTTTTAGACGAGGAAAAACGGTTTTTGACGATATGTGTGAATGGGGAAATTATAGTATATATACTTACATAGATGATTGGATACTGCGAAAATGCAAGACGGAAAGCTGGAGAAGTAGCAGGAAAAGATAAGGGATAATAAGGGATATGCTTGGGAATGAAAGCGTAAACCAAGAAGAAATGGGGTATAACTTCAAAATGTAAAGTTAAATATCAAGTTATAACGGGTTTTTGTGGACTATAACGTAAAGTAAGGGTTGCGCCCCCGCCACTTAACTTAAATTAAAGAAAAAGAGAAATAACAAAGTTTGTTGATAATAATAGTGAAAGTGTGAAGTTGAATGTGAAGTTATAAGGGGGGTTTGTAGAGGAGAGTGTGAATGAAACCGACCGCGCCCGCCATTTAACTTAACTTACAAACAAAATTTAGTCATATTTTGTATTTAGTTGAGGAGGTGAAGCAAAATTACAACGTTTGAAATAGTGCTGATAGGTACAGGCGTTTTTGTGTTCCTTTTGTGTTTTGCTCTGACTTGGTACTTAGATCCACGTACAAGGATATAGAAAAAAAATGCAGTTAGTCAAAAAATTGACGAACTGGAGAAGTGAATACGAGAAGATTAATTAGTAGAAGCGATTGATGTTCGTTCGTTCGGTAACATCTTATATATTACAAACTCAAAATTATAACAAAAATTTTATTAATATAATATCTTGTATTAATACTAATACTAATGTAGAGGTCTTAACAACGTT
Organism: uncultured Methanosarcinales archaeon; assembly: GCA_964398115.1. Lineage (GTDB taxonomy): Archaea > Nanobdellota > Nanobdellia > Woesearchaeales > CAYNLP01 > CAYNLP01. The sequence goes on from CAYNLP010000001.1 coordinate 42,537, forward strand.
CTTATGTGTACTTTGAACATATTTTATTCTACTACGGACAGGGCTTTGAACATTCTCTGCCATAAATTTTATATTCTAACAAAAAACTAAAGCTTTGTGATGAAGAAAGCAATAATAGCATTAACCCTAATTCTTGCCCTAACAAGCTGTAATCAATCACAAACAGAACTAAGTTATTCAGAAGTTAACCAAACTACCAATCAAGAAGAATTCATCCATCAAGTCGTTGAAAGCAATGAAGACTTAAGACAGCAGAAAACAAGTTTACAGAATAAAGTAAATGATTTACAATCAAAATTGAAAGGACAAAACCAAACTATTAGGGAATTAGAAAGGACTATTCAAAACTTACGTCAAAGATTACAAGTTCCACCAGCACCACAGGATAGAATAAAACAAGGAGATATATCCATATTTGGAAACCGTTTTACAGTGAGAGAAGGAGACGTGTTCGTAGCAGTTTTTGAAAACACCGACTCTATGAAACCAGTACTAGATCAAACTTCACTAGCCATACAAGTACCTCCTTCCAACTACGAAGTAGAAACTGGTGACATAATAGCTTTCAAAGCCAACTACACCGACAAGTTAGTCGTTCATAGAATCATCGCAACCGGCACTGACAGCCAAGGATGGTTTGCCATTACCAAAGGTGACAACAACCCCACACCAGATCAAGGCAAAGTCAGAAAAGAAGATATAGTAGGAGTTACCCTATCAATACTCTACTAACAAAAGGAAAGTATTAAAATAACTAAATTTCCTAAAAATAAAAGAGGATGGAAAACACACAAAAATTTTTGATAGGAGCCATAGTCCTCCTGTTATTATTGAACATAGCCACTCTTGTATTCGTCTTAAACAGCACAAACTCGATAACAGGTGCGGCCGTAACCAGCTCTAATTCCTTAACTGAGGGATCGGTAGTTATAGAAGGAAAACTAGCAGAAGACAGTGAACTGAATAAATGCTGTGACGTGGGAGAAAAGAAGGGATGTTACGTCACTCAAGGAAGTGGATGTTCCGCATGCAACTCAGTATGTGAGTGAGGTATTTGGAAAATACTTATCCACTCTAGTTAAATCAATATGGTCTTCTTGAACAATAACTTTTGGTTTCTCACCCCACTCCTCTTCTACAAGGTTAGAATACACCAAGGCGGGACCTTCATACTCTGGCTTAACCTTAATTTTTAAACCTTTTTCATCATCAAATTTACCAATTACTGTCTGAAACAAAAAACCGTTTCTAACAATATTTTCCAAGTTATCTACAGGGACGTGACCACTTGGACCCGTAACAAAATTTCCACGAACCTTCTTCCCAAAAGCTTTTTGTAAAAGTTCGTTAACCTGCCTTACCCTATCAGTTTCCGAACTCATTAACGTAAGAAAAATATTGTATGATTTTTAAACATATGCAGAAAATAAGTTTTAAATAAACAACTAATTTTTCCAACACTTGCAACGCGGGGGTTCCCGAGTGGCCAAAGGGGCAGGACTTAAGATAAACCCTTAAGTGTTTGAGGCCTAAACAGCCGATGAAAAATAAGAAATCCTGTGGCTTAGTGCCTTCAAGGGTTCGAATCCCTTCCCCCGCACTCTATTGAAAAAATTATTTAAGTGCTTCACTTCTTCAACATCGATTATGGAAAGAGATTGGATCCTAACAGGTTCACTTGTAATTGGCATACCTCTTTTCATATATATCCTTCTTCAAACCAACACGGGAGAGATGATAAACCTTCTTCAATCCGCTCCCATCCAACCCATTATAGGATTCATAATAACATCCATAGTTTTAGTGTTTCTATTCACATTCGCATGGGCTGTCCTCCTCTACTCAGAAAGTATACATCTTCCTTTCAGACGTCTCATTTCCTACAGAATGATAGGTTTTGCAATAAGTTACGTCACTCCAGGACCGAAAATCGGCGGTGAAATAACCCAAGCAAGAGTTGCAAGTAGAGAAGGTAACGAGAAAAAACTTTTAACAACCTCAATTATGGAAAACATTTCACACACCATCGCAGGATTAATTTTTGACGGCGCAGTTATAGGAATAGCTATAGCATTCATACCTATACCTCCTTTCTTTCATTACGTTTTCTACACCTTGACAGGAATAGCACTGATAATTCCTTTCCTATACCACATAGTGATAAAAGAAGACTTCAAACCTGTTTCCTGGATTGTTGAAAAACTAGACAGTGTAGGGATGATAGCAAGAAAAGAGTATCAAAAAGCTGTTGTAAACGCTGAAAAATACTTTAAAAAGTATTTGAATGAAAACCAAAAAAGTATCGTTATAAGCACTCTGATATTATTCTTTTCTAAGTTAATACTTTCTATCCAAATCATGTTCATAGCACAAATGCTTTCAGTGAACTTAACCATTCCTCAAGCTATGTTGTTCGCAGCGGTGATCGACATAGCATACACCATCCCGGCGTACATGGGAATAGGCGTGTTAGAAGCCGGGCAAGCCTCAATCTCTAGCGTTTTAGGATTAACTGGCGGTTTTGGAGTGACAGTCGCCTTGCTAACAAGAGTTCGCGACCTAACAATCAGTGGATTAGGACTAACCATGCTCTGGCACTATAGAGAAAAATCCTAAACAAATTTGACAGAAGAAAAAAGTTTTTAATTACCCACCACTTTTCAAACCCAAAGAAAGAGGTGGGTTTATTTGGTTTTAGAACAGTTTAAAGTTGAAGAATTCAATTGGGGTCCAGGACTTTTCCTGATAGGATATCACCTCGCTTTCTTCATCACCTTACCAATTTACTTGGCAAATCAACTTCCAGGTTGGAAACTACTCCTAGGAACTTTCATATTATATTACGTGACGGGCTTGTGCTTGACCGCCGGCCAGCATAGGCTTTACAGCCACAAAGCATACGACGCTAATCCCATAGTAGAAAGCATCATGCTTTTCTTCATAACAAGCGCGGCAGAAGGAAGCGCGATTGAATGGGCACACGACCACAGACTTCATCACAAACACGTAGACAGCGATAAAGACCCTTACAACGTAGAAAAAGGATTGTGGTACGCACATTTCACCTGGATGTTAGAAAAGAAAAACAGGTATTTAGAAAAAGTCACACCCGACTTGTTAGAAAACAAACTAGCCAAGTTCCAACACGACCACTACGGCCTCCTCTTTCTAATAAGCAATGTAATACTAACAGGAGGACTGGCTTGGTGGACAGGAGACGTATTCGGCTCCATCGTCATAGGATTCCTAGCAAGAATATTCTTCATACACCACAGCACATGGTTTATCAACAGCATAGCACACTACTGGGGCACCAAGCCATTCAGCAAAGAACACAGCGCGGTAAACAACTTCATAATTGCCATACTTACATGGGGAGAGGGATATCACAACTACCACCACACATTTGAAGGTGACTACCGAAACGGTGTTTGGTGGTGGCAATTCGACCCTACCAAAGCACTGATATGGATTTTAGAAAAACTGGGGCTAGCGAAACACTTAAACAAAGTAAAGAAAAGCACTGTGCGAAAAGCAATGTTGATGGAAGACAAACAAAAAATGTTATACGTAGTAGAAGACGCAGAAGTCAAGAAAAGGATAAAAGAACTACATCAAAGCCTTACAAACAAGCTGCAAGAAATCTACGATTCAAAAACAGAAGAGGTTAAAGAGAAAAAGAAACAGTTCAAAAAGGAATGGAAAGAATGGACGAAACTTTGCGAACAAGTATTAAGTGAACACCCGGAAGCACATCATCACTAACAAAACTGTATCTAACCGTACATTCCAACGATTTTATCTTCTTCAATCACGTGCCCTTCCATAGCTTCTAAAACATCTTCTTTATCCGCATTGTTAGGCAAATCCAAATTCGTATCCAAAGCATAAATTTTGAAAAAATATCTGTGAGTCCCACTCGGAGGACACGGACCACCGTAATCATTTTTTTGAAAATCATTCAAAGCCTGTTCTCCAGGAACGCTATCTTCTTTAATCTCTGTAGTTTCAGGACTAATATTATAGACAATCCAATGATCCCAAGTTCCTGGCGGAGCGTCAGGATCATCAACTATCAAAGCAAGAGTCTCAGAACCTTCCGGTACACCCTCGATATTCAAAGGCGGGTTTACATCCTTACCGTCGCAAGTATACTTTTCCGGAATGTTAGATTCGTTGTTAAAAACAGGACTGCTTATATTCAAACTCATCAAAACTTCACCTCTCTCACTCTTCTTGACATTTGTTTGAAACCTTATAAAATTTAGTTTTTTCAGAAACATTTATAATAATAATCTATCATTACCAATCATGGGGTGAATGGAAACATGTTTGAATTTATGGAAGACTATCACGACGAAGCTTATTTTGTAATGAGAGTACTAGCTGGACTGCTATTCATGCAACACGGAGCACAAAAACTGTTCGGCGTTCTAGGCGGAGAACAAGCACAACTTGTCAGCCAAATGGGAATAGCAGGGGTTATAGAATTCTTTGGAGGACTATTCATAACCATTGGATTATTCACCCGACTTGCAGCCGTGCTAGGAGGTTTAGAAATGCTTTGGGCGTACTTCACAGTTCACATTTCAGAAAGTTTCTGGCCTATCTTAAACGGTGGAGAAGGCGCTTTGCTATTCTTCACAGTCTTCCTAATCTTCATGGTTCACGGCGCGAAGAAGTGGGGAGTGGATAACTTAATTTCGGCGACGAGGTAGCAAATTTTATAAACCACTAAATCGTCCCGAAACACACATGAAGAAAACACTCCTAACTACAATTTTTATAAGCCTATTATTGATAGCTTGTTCGCCGCAAAAAGACAATCCTCAAACAGAAAAGATCGAAACAGTGAATGAAGTACTAGATGCTATCAAAAAACTTGATTCAGAATACAACACGTCTTTCAGAAGAGAACAAATGAATAAAGTCATTTTAAACACGGACGAAATCGAATCTTACTTGAGAGACTTAGAGAATATCAGTCAGAGAGTGGATGCTAAGAACCAGCAACAAGGTGAGTGGATTAATTGGACGTTACAAGCAAGAAAAGAAATGTTACTAAGCCAGTTCGGATTTCAACAAGCATGGGTTGGAGTTGGAAAATCTGGGAGGGTAAGTGAAGGTTTTTCCTGCAACGACTTTAATTCAGTGCAAAAGTCTAGTTTACTTTTAGAAAGATCTTTGCTTCTAGGAAACAACGCAACCAGCTACCTTGACGCGTTACTGACAGAAAACATGAATTTAAGTGATGAAATCGGCGTGGATGAAAATAAACCCGCATTTTATAATTCAAAATTTGACGCCGTATACGTAGAGTTACAAAGAAATGCTGTGGCTATGAACGAATTCTGCAACCAAACAGTACAGTTTAACCATTATAATTTCACAAAACTTATAGAAGAAACAGACGTTAACACAAGCAAATACAAGAGAGGTGCTACAAATGGGAATTGAAGAACCAGAATCTATGGAAAATTTGATGTATGTCACTAACAGAAGACTAGGCGACGGAAAGATAATGGCCTGGACTTATAGAGTTGACTGTCCAGAATGCGATGAAGAATACCTTACTAAGCCCAGCAAGAAGACAGGGAAAGGGCCTAACACTCGAGCTAAAAAGTATACTTGTGACAACTGCGGTTTTGAAATGCCTGAAGAAGACGTTAGAGACGCAGCAGTGCTACAAGCCAAGTATACTTGTCCTCACTGTGGTGAGAAAGGAACAGCTGAAACCGACTACAAAAGAGAAAAGTACAAAGGGACAAAAGCTTACATCTTTACATGCGAACACTGTGATGAAGAAATTCCATTAACGAAGAAAATGAAAGAGGTCGACCTCTAATCTCCATTCACTAAGTAATCAATACTCCTCTTATACGCTCTTGCATACCTTTGCATCATTTTAATGGTAGGAGTGGAAGTATTTCTTTCATGCTTTCCTATGGTATTATGATTTATACCTACTTCTTCAGATACTTCACGCAGGGTCATGCCTTCCTCTAATCTGAGTTGGGTTAATCTATGACCTAATGTTCCTTCCTCTCTTTCTTTCAAAACTTTAGGTTTTTTCAAATGGGGACTAGAATAATTCCTTCGTCTTTCACTGCTCACAACTGCAGCGGCATGTAGTCGGTCCCACGCTTCTTGATAACTACAGTTTGGATAACCCCAATCCTTTGCTATAGGCTGATAAGAGTTTAATCCTACCATTTTTGCTAGGCATTTCTGCGTTGGTGGTTTGCCAAACATTTCATGGTAGAACCTGTAATTAACTATTTCTTGTGCTTACCTAGAATTCTTACTCCACGGCCTACCTATTTCTCTGGTCATCAAAATTAAGAATTATTATTCGGTTTTAATTGTGTAAGTGGCGATACCACCAGCACCGCAGTCGTACACATACATTACGCCATCTCGTAATATTTGGTAATCTATGAGATCACAATTATCGTGTAAGATGTTGATACTTTTGCCTGCCACGTTTTCAGACTCATTTAACAGGACAGGGGTGGCATTAGAACCTTCACCTTTCACCACCATCGTCGGTGGTTTAGGAAGGTTACTTAACTCTCCTGATTTAAAATCAGCAACTCCAGACGATTTATCTGGAGTTTGTTGCGTCATAAAGACCATTCCTACAATTCCTACCACTGCCACGACGCTCACTATGTAAAGACTTGTCTTATCACTCATAACGCTACTTAAACATAATAGGTTTTATTTAAACCTTTCGTCATCCGTAAAAGCTTATTCTTTCTTCCGTACACATAACCGCTAACAACATTTTAGGATTATCTTTCTTTATCCTTTCCAAGCTATCAAGGTCGGTTTGAGAAGCTATGCATCTCTGATAAGGATGGCTATGTAAATCAATTATGGTACCAACAGGGCATGGATCGGAAACCACTCTGTAAACATGAGCTGAATGAACTTCTGGCTGCATTACTTCACTAACAATATAATTATTTCCTTCAACTCGTCCTTTCAAACAACTCTTAAACTCATGCTCTTGATTATCTCTGTAAAGCTCAACCAATTCATCATAAGTATTGCCTTGAAAAACAATCGTTTTATTCCCATAATTAAAATATCCGCTATCTACACTACTGCTTTCAAAAAATCCAGCTATGACATCATGGACTCTAGGACTGACGATTAGGTAAGAAATGAAGAGAACTGCTAGTATTATTGCCAATCCATAACGCCAATAAGGACTAACGCTTAACCTTTCAGCATCTTCATCAAGTTCTTCATCAATCTCACGCGCTTCTTTCTCAGGATCAATATCCATAGAAAAAGTAACGTCAACCAAGTTTAAATAAAGGTTGGTATGTTTTCTCAAAAACTACAAAAGAGGGGTTGTAGTGTAGCTTGGCTATCACTCTGCGTTCGGGGCGCAGCAACGGGGGTTCAAATCCTCCCAACCCCACTTTCTATAACAATCTTTAAAAACCAACATTCTATCCTCTAAGTTGTGGCGCAAACAAACGATGACAGGATTGTAGTAACCAGTGCACTTCCATACGCAAATGGACCCATCCACATCGGACACTTAGTCGAATATATCCAAAGCGACATAATAACTCGATTCTACAAACTTCAAGGAAAAGACGCAGTACACTTGTGTGCGGCAGACACTCACGGAACACCCATTCAAGTAAACGCGCAAGAAGAAAACATGGAACCAGAAGAATTCGTAAATAAATGGTACGATAAACAACTCGACAGTTTCAAACTATTCAACATCGAATTCGACAGTTACCACAGCACAGATAGTGAAGAAAACAAGTATTTTGTAGAGACTTTTTACAAACGCTTACAAGAAAAAGACATGATATATCAAGAAGAAATCGAACAAGCATATTGTGAAGAAGACGAACGCTTCTTACCAGACCGATACGTTAAAGGAACATGCCCAGAATGCGGAGCAGAAAATCAATACGGCGACCAGTGCGAAAGTTGTGGATCGACATACGAACCTACCGACTTGGAAAACGCGGAATGCCAACTATGCGGAAACGAGCCAGTAACGAAAACTAGCGAACACTACTTCTTCAAACTAAGCGAGATGGAAGACGAACTAGAAGAATGGATATCCAACAACGACAACTTACAAGACGAGATCAAAAACCAAATCTTGAACTGGATAGATGACGGCTTAGATGATTGGTGTATAAGCAGAGACAAACCATACCACGGTTTTGAAATTCCAGACAGCGACGACAAATACTTCTACGTTTGGCTCGACGCACCAATGGGATATATCAGTAGCTTAGCCAACTACCTAGACGGGGATGTTGAAAAGGCTGAAGAGTACTGGAACGATAGCGAAATAATTCACTTCATAGGAAAAGACATAATCTACTTCCACCTATTATTTTGGCCCGCTGTTTTAATGAAAACCGATATGAACCTACCAAGCAATGTGTTTGCACACGGATTCCTAAACTTGAAAGGCGAGAAGATGAGCAAATCAAGAGGGACCTTCTTAACCGCGGAAGAATGGGCAGAAATAGCCGATCCTGAACTACTAAGGTTCTACTATGCAGCCAGTTTGACAGACAAAGTCGTAGACATAAACCTAGATGTGGATAACTTCCAAGAAAGGGTTAACAACGAACTCGTTAGCAACATCGCTAACCTCGTATACAGAACTTTAAGCTTTGTAAACAAATACTTTGAAAAAGAAATCGGCGACGACATTGACGAAGACTTCATAGGAATTCTAAAGCGAAGGATAAACGATGTCATCGACCACTATGAAGAATACAATTTGAGGAAAGCAATGGATATGATATTGCACATCAGCCAGGAGGGCAATAAATACTTCCAGGACAAAAGGCCTTGGGTTACGGCAAGGACAAACAAGACAGAATGTAGGCGTACCTTAACCACGTGCGTAAACTTGGTTAAAAACTTGATAATACTTCTCAAACCCGTAATGCCTGAGTACGCCGAGGAGATTGAAAAGCAACTCAACCTAGAAGGACTAACCATGGACGACCTAGGATTTGACCTGACCAACCACGAAATTGGAGAGGCAGACATTGTTTATGAAAAGATACAAGAGATAGAAGTGGAAGCAGAAGAAAGCATTTTCGAAAAACTCAACCTTAGAGTGGCAGAAGTCCTCGACGTGAGAGATCATCCAAACGCGGACAACCTCTACCTGTTAGACATCGACCTAGGCGATGAAGAAAGACAAATAGTAGCCGGATTAAAAGACCACTATCAAACAAGCGAATTAGAAGGTAAAAAAATCGTGGTAGTGGCCAACATGGAAGAAGCAGAAATCCGAGGAGAGAAAAGCGAAGCAATGATGCTAGCCGCAGAAGGAGTAGATGAAGAAGGAGAAGACGCCGTTGGAATCCTATTCGTCCAAAGCACTCCAAATGGTGATCCAATCAAAATCAGCGGTGTTGGAAGAAGCGACGAGAAGATAAGCTTCGATGAATTCCAAGAAGTAGATATAACTACCAAGGAAGGACGGGTTTACCACGACGACGAAATGCTCCGAACAAACAGCGAATACGTAAAAGTAGAACGCGTTGAAGAAGGAAGTGTCAAGTAACCGACATTTTTATATACCTAGAAGTGCAAAAATTCTAACTGTTTATTATGACGAGAAAAGTAATCCTAGGCTTGATAACCATCTTCTTACTAACCATACCTCTCTCATCAGGTCAAGAAGTAACCAATCTCGAACTCACTAAATACGATTCAAAAGTAGAACTTGTAAGCACACAAAATTATAGAACCGCAGACATGCACTTCACCTACCAAGGACCCAGCTTCGACGAAGTAACTATCGACACCGGTAACCTCTACGTAGAAGATGACAATCCAGTAAAAACTATTTCTAGAAACAACTGTGTCAAAGAAAACGACGCTTACCACTGTACACTGACAGATTTAAGAATTCAACCACCCGTCCAAGAGGGAAACACATTCCAAGGACAGATAAACTTCAGATTCATAGGGGATGAAATCCACGAGGATAGAGTAAACTACAATTTCGAAATTGACAACACACAACCCGTGATTGAAAACATCGGCACACCTGCTTGCGAGGAAGACTGCAACATAGGACCAAACGGCAAGCTAAAAATAAAAATCCAAGATGAAAAAGCAAGTTTCAACAACGGCTACATCTTCTACCACGTAAACGAAGGAAGCGCTTACATGGTCGACAGCTGCAACTCAACCACTTGCACCGCGTCGATAAACTACAACTGCCAACAAGGAGAAAACGTAAAAGTTGACATTGGAGACTATCAAAACGTTCCAAGCCAAGATGACGCTGGCAACCCAGTAAGATTCAACGAAGGAGAAATCACAGAAACATTCACCTGCGACAGAACCAAGCCAGAAATTCAAAGCTTCACAGTAACAAGCGAAGGAACACCACAGATAACAGAGAATGAAACGGTGACGATACAAGCGACAGTGAAAGACAACAGCGCAGTATTGATAAAAGCTAACGCAAAGAGTTTCAACGAAAAAGACAAAGTATTAACAAACAAATGCACACCTAACGGGGAAAGTCAGCAATGCACACTAAAGTTCAAAGCAAACAAGTCAGCTTACAGACAAGCCCGCATACAATTCACGTTTGAAGACGAAGCAGGAAACACCGTGTCAACAAAAAAACAATTAGAAATACTGGAAGAAGCAACAGGAGACGTAAACAACCTATGGACAGTACGAAACGTCCAAGCCAGCCCAACACAAGTTAATACTAAAACACTTCAATATTTCGAAAAAAAGGTTTACGCATCCACCGCGTTAATCCCAGAACTGGGAGGTGCAGGAGTAGTACAGCAAAAACTTCAAGGATGTCAAGTTGAAGAACCTAACATGAACCTTGAAGCAGAATTGATGAGTACAGGAAAAACATTCCAAGTAAAAACCACTCTCCCCACCAGCCTTTCTCAAACAAAGAAGTCAAAAATATTCATAAACTGCACGGTTGAAACACACAGCAAGAGACGGACAAGAGCTGTTTCAAATTCAGAAATTGACAGTTTCAGCTACCAAATAAACCTAGAAGACTTTCCAGACAGACCAGAAAAATTACAAGAAGAACTCAAAAACATACAAAGCCAAAACAAGAAGTGGAACGATTATTTTGGAACAGTTCAAAAATGGACTAACACCTTCACCACGATTTGCAGAGCAGGACAAAAAATAAAGGGGATAACCGGCTTGTTAGGAGGAGTAGAACAAGCATTTTGCTCCAACCCAGTAACTGCAGGAGCAGCCCCAAGTTTGAAACCACCAGCGGACGCAACTGGTAAGTCAAGCGATGCATTATGGACAGGTCTAGGCAAGTTTTGCAAGTTCTTAACCTGCAATACCAAAGTACAAGAAGGATTGGAAGATTGGGTTACAAGCCTCGACTTCGGAAGTGGAGCAAGCGTAGACTCAATAACCTCAAGCCTAGGCTTGCCCAAAGAAGCGCTTTTCCGACCAGAAAACAGCTTAGTTTGGAGCGCCGCCACTTTATGCCTTCCAGGAATGGTTTCAAACCTACAACGCTACAGGGTCATCCAATGCGAATATCAGAGGTGCATACAGCAAGACAGCATACAAGCAGGAATTCCAAGCTATGCATGTAGAGAAGTAAAGAGTAGGAGTACATGTCAATTCACGACAGGACAAATCAGCAAACTTATACCTCAAAGCTTGATGTTCCAACAAGCAGGAAATCTCGTAAAACAAGCACTATCCAACCCGATAGGCCTTCTTGGAGCAGGTATAAACACTGTCTTTAGTTGCGCCAGTAAACCAGCATGTAGTGGACACGTTGCATGTACCATAACCGACGCTGTAAGTAAAGTAGGACAGTATGTCAGCATGTTCAAAGGCATTAGCAACACTGCAACCTCTATGAAGAATGGCTTTAATTCCGCCCAACAAACCGGACCATGCAAAGCAGTAAAAGAACAAGGAGATGTTGAACTGTACGACCCTGTCGTAGACTCACAAATATCAGAAAGTGAAAAGTCAAGTTTCAGAAATTGCCAAAACGGGATGTGCTCTAATGGAAATATTAGAGTAGGACCAAATGGAAATACTGAACTATTAGCTTATCCAGACGATTCCGGTAACGGTAATCTTCATATAAAGTATGAAGGGAGTTATCGGCGAATAGAAAGAACCTCAGAAAGTTTGAACATAGACATGACACAAACAATAGATGAAAATAATATAAAAAGTTCCCAGGCACAAACTATTACAATAGTTAGAACCCAGCCAACAGTTACTGTAGGAATGCAAGCAGGATTGGAAACAACTGGATCTGACACTTTTTCCAAGAAACAGATTTTAGAGAAAACAGAGGCTGGAACAACTCCTGCAACTGAAAAGGTATTGGCTGATAGAGATGAGTTGCAAGAACAAGCCCAGGAGAACCAGGAGAGAAAGCAACAACAGAGGGAAGATCAAGAAGAGTCCAATGAAGCAGCTAAACAACACGGTCAAGCGATAGGTCAACTAAACAAGTTAGAAAACGAAGTCGAAAGATGGGCTTCAAACCAAGAAGATTATACTGCAAGCGATGTAGAAGATTTCATGAACGATCTTAAAAGTTACTGTTCAGGACCTGCTTGTAATGCTATACCAAAAGTTGAAGAGGTAAATAATGGAAAAGTAATCTTTGTCTCAGGCGAATCAATGGAAGCCAGCCAAGCAGTAGATTACGTAACTGACCAGATAAACCAGGCGAGAGACGAAAGAAAAGAAGAATTACAAAACTTAATGGAAAAAGAATTAGACGCTTCCGATCACGTCATGGATGCTATAAGAACAGGTATCAGCTTTTCAAGAGTTGGCAACACCGCCGTGGATATATTGGATCCGGATTGGGGATTCCTACAAGACTACAAAGAGATAGTGCCTCAAAAGATTGGTCAGATATTCGACGTACCCCAACAAGCAATAGGAAAAGCTTGCAAACAAAACTTTGACCTACAAACCACAGGAACTCTACCAGGCGGTCCAAGCGTGAACTTCCAGCCAGCAATGCATTTAGAGGCTTATAAGCAAGCTAGAGAGCCAGGAAGTGAGTATAGCATCACTGCAGTAGTCACGCCACCCGTCAAGGATAACGCGACTTTCAACATAGTAGCAAAAGGAGAGGAAGAAAAAGTGGTAGTGGAAGACGTCACGGTAACCAACACGTCAGGTAGTTACAGCAGAACCCGAACTAACACGATCAAGTTCAGAAGTGAAAATCAGTATGATAAAGTGTGCTTCCGATTTGAAAAAATTCCTGAAAACGGTTACGGCGGTATAAGCCTCGAAAACAACGAATTCTGTAACGAGGTAAAAGAGGTGGAAGTATGAAGAAAGGACAATTCACAATAACAGTGATAATAGCCCTGCTGATTCTAGTAGGAGTTGGTGTTTTCATATACTATACTTCTCAACCCACGGAAAATCCAGAGGTGGAAACTGAGGTGAAGACTCCTGTAGCGAGTTATGTTTCCAGCTGTACACAAGAAGTAGCTAGGCAAGGATTAGAAAGGATTGGCAGACAAGGCGGTTACGTCAATTCGTCAAAACACTATTCCTTAGATAGTAATTTACCAACTACAGAAAAGCCATACTTGCAAGTGGCGCCAGATTCTGAAAGTATAATTCCATACTGGCATTACCTTCAATCAAGTAACGAGTGTTCAGAAAATTGTAGGTTTGAAAGTGAAGCACCTACGTTGCAGGGATCACAAGATAGTATTCAAGCACAATTAGAAAGGTATGTTGATAGAAATGTTGAGAATTGTATCGCAAACTTTTCTAGCATTCAAGAAAGCAAGGTTGAAGTCTTAGGTCAGCCACGTTCAAGAGTTGAATTTCTTGATAACAACGTACAAGTTAAATTGAATTATCCGTTAAGGGTTAAAACAGATACAGAGAACGTTACTTTAGAAGACCACACTGCAGAGTTGGATGTCGCGTTTAAGAGGTTGTATAAGACAGCGATTGGTTTGAACAAGTTTAACACAAACGTTGACTTTTTCGAAAATTCTGTTTCAAAAAGCGTGCTTAACTCACACTCTATGGGGTTAGATCCTGAAATACCTCCAATGCAAGGTGGTGTCGAGTTTGACAGTGCAGGTCCTTGGTACAAGCCAGATGTTAGAGAGAAATTAAAGACTTATTTGAATGATGAAATGAGTAAGGTTAGCGTGGAAGGAACAGTTAACAGCCAAATCGTCCTGACAAACAATACAGTTAGGAATGCTCAAAATGACGATCTCTACCTTCCAGGGGAAGGAACTCCTTATAGTTATCAAAAAATTTCTGACCTTGCTATAAGTTTTGAGTACTTGCCGTGGTGGGATTTGTATCTTGACATCACTGGTGAGGGAAGCAGTGGACAATTCATAAGACCCCAGCCCATTTGGCCTCCTAGCCTTGGAGGAATGCTACTCCCGTTGCGTATAGAGAATTTCAATTATGATTTGAGTTATCCAGTAATGGCTACGGTTAGTCAACCAAATGCTTTCGGTGGAGACGGTTATGAACTCCGTTTTGCGGTAGAGTCTAACTTAAGAAATAACGATCCTTTGAACTCCAGTTTTTCTTCTACGTTTTTAGAATTGCAAAGCACGGGAACTTATTTGTGTGATCAGCAGCAGAGAAATAGTGGCGATATTAATATCACGGTAGAGAACGAGGTTACGGGTGAAAGGTTGGAAGGAGCAAGCATACAGTATAGTTGTGGTTCTGAAAGTTGTTATATTGATGAGACTAACAGTACTGGTTTCGTTTCAGAAAATTTACCGGTTTGTGGTAATGGATTGTTGACGGTTAACAAGCCAGGTTTTGGAAGTGAAGAAGTCAGCCTTACCACCCAGGCTGGTCGTTCAGAAAGTTTGACGGTGGAGTTAATGCCTGAGTTTGAAGTTGAGGCGACGGTTATGAAGAAAATGCTTGGTGAGGTTGAACCTGAAAGTTATCAGGAAGAGAGTACTTGGAACTTTGTTGGTACTTTAAGAGAGTTAGAACGGGATGAAACCGCTATAATCGTTTTGAGAAAGGTTGATAGTGACTACACCCGGGTTGTTGAGTATAATGGTTCTGGCGTTCCTGCAACGGTTTCACTTAGTCCTGGAACTTATGAATTAGAAGGTCACTTGACTAAGAATGTTTCTGACAATCCAGTTGTCATTTCTGAAAAAGAAGTTTGTGAAGGAGTTCCTGGATTTGAAGAGTGTGTTGTTTTGAATAGCACTGAAATGAACAAGACTGTCTTAAGTGGAGGTTTGGATTTGAGTGGTGAAAACAGTGTGGACATTTCCGCTTCTAACCTTCAAAGCGGTAGTATTAGGTTTTACGTCGCAGGAGTAAATGTTAATGATATTGACAGGCATTTGGACATGACAGTTTTCGGGAAGTATCCTGAAATAACGGGTGATAACTCGGGAGAGTTTAAGCCTGAATTTACTGGTTAGATTGGCTCATTATTTGTACGTCTTTTAACCTGTCGCAGTAGTTCTTGTTGTTTTCTTGTTGTACTTCGGTGCAGTATTGAGTTTGTCCTTCTACTATAAAGTTCATGTAGCAGTTGTCTCTCGTGGTGGTATCGCTTATTTTTTGGCAGAATTGGGCTCTGTTTGATTCTTTTACTACGAGGAATAGGCAGTCATCTTTTTGGGTTTGGTTTTCTAGTTTCATGCAGAGTTGTTCTGCTTGGCTTGGTTGTGTGGCTGCTTTGTTGCGTACTTTTTCTAATATGTTGTCTTCAGTTGATTGATCTTTTGTTTCTTGAGAATTTCTTGGTTGTACTTGGAATGTGAATGAGGAGCTCGCCTTTTTACCGTCGTAGTTTGCTATTGCTTCGAGGGTGTAAGTTCCAGGCTGGTTGGGAGCTTGGATGCTTCCATCTCTTATCACGGAAGTGCTTACTGCAAATGTTTCTTCATTGCTATAAACCGCTTCTCCATTATCATCTAAAATTTTGTAATTAACCACTGCGTCAAACTTTTCTGCATCTCCTAGATTGGTTAGTTTTATACTGTAAGATACTTGTCCGCCCGCTTGGACGGTTCCTCCTGTCTTGGTGATTTGAAAGTCTAATAACGCTTCGGATCCTATCATGCCAGCGAATTCTAGAACTCCTATCACTATGCCGGCTGCTAGTATTAATAAGAGTAGGGTGTAGGCTATGGCAGATTTGGAGATGTGATGTTCGTGCTTTACTGTTTGTCCTGTTCTACTGGCTCTTTTCAACGCGTTGTTAATGGTTTGATTGTCGTATCCATAGTTTTCTAGATAACTCTTTATGTAATCCTCGCTATATCCTTGGTTGATGAGTTTTTCAACATAATCTGCCAGGTCTGTCATTAACTTGTTTTTTACTACTGTTTGTATATAAAATTAGTGGAAAGGCAAAAGTTTAAATTCTACAATTACCTGGTTTATAAATTGATGAGTGAAAAACCTGAACCGATTAGGAAGTTAGAGGAGAGAGATAAGCGTATTTATCAGGCTATTCAAAGTGCTCGGTTAGCTTCTACTCAAGCTAAGTTGGCTGGTGAGGAAAAGCTAGTGGATGAGTCGGGTAGTCCTGATTATGGCAAGTTGCAAGATAAAGAGGTTCAGGATGAGTCTATCGATGCTATGGTTGAGTCGTACGCTTCAGCTGCTACTAAGCATTTCCGAGTTGAGGACACTCCTGTTGACGATCCTGATTTCTATGAAGACTTGGTGAAGGAGTTTACTGGTTTGACTAGGGATGAATTGGAGAAGCATATGAGGACTCACGAAGATAAGTTCTTTGATGTTTTTTATGAGCAGGTGCATGATAATGTTATTAGTAGGTTGGAGAGACAGTTGAGGCCTTATGCTCATGATCATATTGGTGAGGAGCATATTGATGATTTGGTTGAGCATATGGATTCAGAGGTTGATTACGATTCTGATATGTTGAAGCCTCGGCAAGCGGCTGTTTTGTATAATATGCATCAGAGTAGAGGGCCTGTGTCTGAGGAGGTTGTTGAAGATTTGCCGGATTATTTGATTAAAGATGCGGCTTAAGAATGATTTCCTTTATAAATAAAACCGAAACATTTAAATACCACAAATGTAATTACTACTAATAGATAACAAAAAATTAAATTCAAGGGGGTAATCACCATGCCAGAAGAAAACATTCCACAACCAGTTTCAACATACCGAGAGGAAAGAGACGAAGTTGATAGATCAACAAACGAAGCACGATTCAACTTCGAAAGAGGCTTAGTCAGAGGATTAGAAACACAGCTAGGTGAAAACGGTTACGACTGGCCCGCAGAAGGAGTAGACGCTGAAGAAGTAGCCGACACATACAGACAATTTGGTTTAGAATTCATAAGTGGAAAAGGTCAAGAACAAATCCAAAACGTTGGAAATATAGAAGATGATTCATTTGTCAACGCATTGCTTCACGGAGTCCTACCTAGAACCAACTTAGTTTACAACATGGTTGACCAGATGGGAACAGATGTCAGCGTTGGAAGAATTGAACAAACAGATCAATTCCAAGAAGAAATGCAGACAGCTAGACAAGCTAGAGCTAGTGACTTAGAAAGAGCAGCTCAAGAACTATCAGCTGAAGACGTTGTCAATTACACAGGAATTGATGAAGAGCCTTACGACTTAAACGCTGATAGGATTAGAGACAATCCGCAAATCTTCGGACCTCTCATCGACGCAAAAGATGAAGGTCAGTTGGAACAAATGTTGCGACAAGGCGGATTCTACCAACCAAGTAGGAATTAAATTTCTTTTCTCTATTTTTTTCCTATTTTTTTATCAAAACCTTTATAAATTTCTTAGAGTTAGCGATTTCTATGGGGGATAAATGGTGAAAGATTACGAACCTTCTCAACTGCCGGAAGAACCCGATCCAGAAAAAGAAAATCCTTTAGATAATTTGGATCAACAGTTAGGTGAAGATCTCTCCAATGAAGCTCTAGACAAGCTTGAAGAAATCCAGGGCAAGTTGGACTCGTTTAAAGAAGACGTTCTAGATAAGTTCCAAGATTACGTAGTAGGCATTTCTTTACTTCCACCAAGTCAGGAAGAAGAGGCTAAAGATAACATAAACTTGATGGTGTTGATAGATGATTCAGACAGCGAAAAAATGAGTAAACAAGAACTTAAAGAAAAACTTACCAAAATCATCGGCGACATGGCACAAAACGTAGACGAAAATATGAAACCAGACGTCCTCCTCTTAAGTGAATTGTGGCAGATGTGCTACGATGGAAAATACGACATATTACAAACAATTAGCATGAGCGCACCGGTTTATGACACAGGAATGCTAGACGCTATCAAAATTGCAGAAGTTCATAAAAACATGGTTCTCGAAAAATTCGAAAAATACATCGTTTGCTACGTACTAGCCGGAAGCCTCGTACAAGGAAGAGCCACGCCCAAGTCAGACATTGATGTCTTCATAGTAATTGACGACACCGACGTGAAAAGGATGAGTAGAGCCGAGCTTAAAGATAAATTACGAGCTATCATCGTTGGCATGGGAATGGACGCAGGAGAAATGACCGGGATAAAGAACAAGTTAAACATTCAAGTATATATCCTCACTGACTTCTGGGATAATATCAAAGAAGCCAATCCGATTATCTTCACTTTCCTACGAGATGGGGTGCCATTCTACGATCGAGGCATCTTCATGCCATGGAAACAACTCTTGCAGATGGGACGTATCAAGCCATCGCCGGAAGCAATAGACATGTACAAAAGCACCGGCGACAAAATGATTAAAAGAGCTCAAAGCAAATTGAAAGAGATAGCTATGGACGACTTGTTCTATGCAGCCTTGACACCAAGCCAAGCCGCGCTGATGATGTACGGTGAAGCACCACCGACGCCGAAAGAAACACCCGCCTTGTTAAAAGACATATTCGTAGAGAAAGAAGACTTACTAGAAGAAAAATACATTAACACTATGAAGAAACTTATCAAAACCAGGAAGAGACTGGAACATGGAGACGTACAAGATATCAGTGGAGAAGAAATTGACGACTTGATGGAAAAAGCAGAAAACTACCTAGAAAGAATAAAAAGCTTATACGATGAAATAGAAGACTTGAAAGAAAGAGAAAGCATTATCGAAACATACGAGAAAGTTATTACAGTCGCTCGAGATGTTTTAAACCTAGAAGGAGTAGAGAAAGTAAGCGACGACAACATAATAGAAAAGTTTGAAAAAGAAGTCGTCAACGCAGGCATAATTCCAGAAAAGTTCTTAAGAATGATGAAAGACATAAAAGAAGCTAGAAATAAATACGAAAAAGGCGAACTCACCACATCTGACATTAACAAAGTGAAGAAACAAAGCAAAGAAGTTATCAAAAACTTAGTTGAACACATCCAAAGAAAGAGAGGAAGAGAACTAGAAAAAACTAAGTTAAGAGTCAAGTACGATGATGAAAAATTTGGAGAGATACTCTTACTAGAAAATCAAGCGTTCGTAACACACGACGTCGACAGTGAAGAAAAAGAAATTCACAAAGCAAGAATCACGGAAGAAGGAAGTTTAGAAAACATCGAAGAAAGCAGCTTAGAAGAAATGGAACAAGCTATTTCTAACACAGACCTACCTAACAGAACATTCATTAAAGAACCACTCTTTGAAGACTTGAAAGACATTTTCGGCCGAGATGTAGAAGTTCTTGTCAATAGGTGAAAATATGAGGACTGGAATAAAAGTAAACGAAGCCATGACCACCAAACCAGTAACTACCAATCCTACCACGACTATTCAAGATGCTGCCCGGCTTATGACCAAATTCGACGTTGGAAGCGTATTAATCCAAGAACAAGAAGAAGTTATTGGTATAGTAACGGAATACGACCTGACCAGAAAAGTAGTAGCGAATAACAGAGACACGACAGAACCAGTTGAGAACATCATGGAAGAAACCATGACAATGATAGAACCAGACCGAGACGTGACCGAAGCACTACAAATGATGAACGACAACGATATAAGACACTTACCCGTCGGTAAAGATGGAAAACTGAACGGTCTTATAACCATGAAAGACATTCTGAAAATCGAGCCTGAATTATTCGAACTAGTTGTAGAGAAGATTAGATTAAGAGAAGAAAATAGGAAGCCAATAGCAACTGTTGTTGGTGAGGAAGGAATGTGTGAAAGTTGCGGCAATTACGCAGAAATATTGTATGAAGTGAACGGGTCTATGATATGCAGGAAATGTAGGGCTCAAGCTCAATAATATTTAAAAAGTGTCTTAGTATCTCATTCTACCAAGGGGATAACTTTGAATCCAGAGCACATCGGCGTTATAATGGACGGAAACCGTAGGTATGCACGTGAAAGAGATATGCATGCGTGGAAAGGGCACGAAGCAGGCGGTGAAAAACTAAAAGAATTCTTGGAATGGTGCAAAGACTTAGGGATTAAAGAAGCTACTTTCTACACTTTCTCAGTTCAAAACTTTAAGAGGAGTAAAAAAGAAAAACAAAAATTGTTCCATCTTATGAAAAAAGAACTATCAAACTTGATGGAAGATGATAAGTTCTTGAAAAATGATCACGACGTACAAGTACGTTTTGTAGGCCGGACCAATATGTTTCCAGAAGAATTGCAAGAAAAAATGAAAGAGGTAGAACAACATACTGAAGACAATAAAGAATACAACTTAAACTTCGCAGTAGGATACGGCGGTAGAGAAGAACTCATCGACGCAATAAGAAAAGTAGGAAAGAAAATAGAAAACGAAAAATTAAAAGCTGAAGAAGTAAGTCAAGAAGAAATCTCTGAAGAACTTTATCTAGATAGCGAACCTGACATGATAATAAGAACAGGCGACGTTGTAAGAACATCAAACTTCTTAATGTGGCAAGGAATATACTCAGAATGGTTCTTCCTTGAAAAAATGTGGCCCGCTATAGAGAAAGAAGACTTAAAACGATGCATTGAAGAGTTCAAAAAACGAGAAAGGAGATTTGGTGAATAAATCACTCTCTAAAAGTTTCGGCTTCAAATTTAAACACTTTATTCCTTTTCTCTTTCCAACCGTTAAAGCTAAGACCTGCTTTTTGAGCCAAGCTATTCAACAACTGCATAGGAGTGTACTCATTTGCTTCTCCAGGTAATATGATAGCGCGACCCGCTCCTTCTAAGTAAAGCCCAAAGTTTTCTCCTTTAAGCTGATCAGTATACTTTTCTGGATTTCCCCTTAACATTTCAGGATTCTGAAGCACAGAAATTTCAAACTCTACATTTTCTAACTCATTTTCTTGAACGCTTGTTCTAGGAGATTTCAAAGCCGCTCTCCGAGCCACTTCAACAACGGTTTTATACAAAGCCTGTTGAGGATTAACTTCCCAAGCACGCCCCTTGATATGACGATTTTTAATAACCTTAACCACGACGCCTTTTTCATCTGTCAAATGCTCTACACTACTAACATCAGGTTCTCCATCGGAATAAGAAGTTTCTACAGCGTTTCTTGCAAGTTCTAACAAGTGAACTTTATCAACTTCGTTCATATATTTTAGAAAAGACACGATTTTATATAAATCTTACATGGCTTTCTTGAAACTTTTCAAGAAATCATCGTTTTTGTCTTCAATTCTTTCAACCGCGTCGCTGATAACTTCTGCCACGTCGTTACCCCTCTTTACTTGAACTACCAGTCTTGGTTCTCCAACGAGCGGATGGTCGACGTTGTAAGCAGAACTTTTAACGGCATCATCATTCCACAATTCTTTCTTTAATACATTACAGAAAGTGTGGTCCGCACCTTCAATGTCCATCACAACTCGGTTTTTCGTCCTTTCTTCAACTTTTATCTCCATATTTAAGCCGGAAAAGAGAGTTATTTAAATACTTTATGGGTTTTTTCAATCAAAGCTTATTTATAACCCATCGTCTTTAAGTCGTGTATGACGTTTCATCCAGGACGTGTTTTGAAAACTATACATCCTGACGACAAGGATGTTGAGAGTAGTGATGAAAGCGCGCAAGCCACTGTACAGATGTGGGATGGTAACTTATTCACATTTCTAATAAAAGAAGAAATCCAGGATAAAGTAAATGAAGGAAGTATAGTCTTAGTTGACTATCGACCTATTGGAGAGGGTAAAATGCCTGTGGCGAATCAAAAAATTGTGAAAGTGTTACAAGGACAACTAGCTCAAGAAGTGTGGAAGAGATATCAAGACTTCCAAGATAACCGACAGCAAAACAGTTCTCAAACTAGTCCTATACAGCAACCTAGCTATATGGGTTAAATATTTATTTCTGCCTTGTCACCAACACTAACGTTTTCTGCTTGGCCCGCATTTACTTCTAAAACGTATTTAGCTTTTACACCAGGGTTGTAACTCTTGCAAGGTTCTTCCTTACAAGGTGTCGCGTTCCTTTCCACGTATACCACACTCCCATCTTTTTCCATCCATATCATGTCTAGATTGATATATGTGTTTTTCATCCAAAAACTGTATACGTCGCTTTGATTAAATACGAAAATCATTCCTTCATCTTCCGGCATTTCTTCTAAGAACATCAAGCCTTGAGTTCTTTCCTGAGGTTCATCCGCTACTCGGACGTCGAAGCATTTGCTTTCAAAACAGACTTGATCTGTTGTGTTTGTCGCTTGACATCCTGCGAGCACGAGTAAAGCTAGTACTAAAACTTTCTTCATACTTGTTGTAAACAATCACCTTTATATATTAGAGTTTCGGAAAAAATAATTGAATGGTTTTAGAACATTTGTTCCCTGCAGACTGGTTACAGAAAAAAAGTCGGTACGGTTTTATACTAGGATTTCTGTATTCAATTATTGGAATAGCTTTGGCTAAGATTTTGTTTCCTGAAGATCCTGCTCTGGTAGCCGTAGCTTTCACATCCTTGATGCTACTCCCGGAACTGTATAAAATGTTTAGTATCGAGGAGAGGGAGGAGGGGAAAGAAGAGCAATTTTCTATCAGAGAATTGTTTAAGGATAACTTACCTTTTGTTAAATCTTATCTCATGATATTCCTAGGTATTTTACTATCTTATAGTATTTCTTCAATGATACTGCCTTCTTTTGAAGTGAATACTTTGTTTAGAGAGCAACTTGAAGTTAGAGGTGGAAACCTGACAGGCGGCGCTGTTTTCAGTCAAGGACTTTTTGTAAGCTTATTGAAAAACAATTTTTGGGTTCTGGTTGCTTGTTTCTTTCTTAGCTTGTTTACTGGTGACGGCGCGATTTTCTTAATAACTTGGAACGCGAGTGTTTGGGGGACTATATTTGGGGTTACTGCAAGGAATGCAGCTAGTCTCAGCGGCAGTCCTTTATACTATTTTGTTTTAATAATGATGATAGTAACTCCTCACATGATACTGGAGGCGTTATCATATATCCTGGCAGCTATTAGCGGCGGGGTCATATCCAAAGACGTTTTATTGGAAAAGATTGACAGTGAGCGTTTTAACACCGTCTTTGTTTACAACTTTGTCCTATTCCTTGCCGCATCGCTATTCTTACTTGCAGGTGTAGCGGTGGAAACATTCGTTTTGGAGAACAGTACCAGATACGCCGAGATAGTTAGTATGAGTTACGATTAAAGGTTCCAAAGATCAAGGTCGGTTTCTTCATCATAACTTCTTTCTATCTTACCAGCAGGGTCGATGAAGACTTCACAAGCCGCACTCACCACTGCCTTGTTTAAATGTCCAGCTTTAGCATTATGATCATCTCCAGCCAAGTTTATATGGATGTGTACGAAAGGCTCTCCATCTTTCAAACTCACGTTACCCATCATAGGAGCTATTTCATGATCTCCTTTAAATTCTTTACTATAGTATTCTTCATCATTTGTGTCATAATAAGCTATTTCGAAATGATCAGTTGCTCCAACACCCATTATAGAAGCTCCTTCAATGTTTTGTTCTTTACAGAATTGTGTTAACGTTTCAATAATTTCTTCGCCTTTTTCAACACTTACGATGTAACGCGCTCCTGCTTTCTTATATTCCATAATACCTATTTCTTTTTCCCTGGTATTAAAATCTTACCACTGGACATTTGTACGCGTGAGGTATAAAAGGTAAAACAAACTTTTGCTGGTAGATATGAGCGCGGAAAAATTCAGTCAAAGACATAGAAGCTGGTCGATGGAAAAAAGTCAAGAAGAACTAGCAAGGGAAGTTATGGATTCTCTTCAAAAGTGTCAAGAAAGGCTGCGTATTGAAGTAGACGGAAAGGTAATCCATGCAGAAGTCGAGCCTGAACACTTGGTTGAAGACTTACTGGCAGAATTTTTATGGAAACAATTCCCCAACTATTACGTAGTGTTAGAGTCAAGCAGAGGAACGTTTACCTCTGGAAGAAACATCGCAGGTGTTTTGAGAATGGAAGAGGAAAGAAAAGATTTAGTAGAAAAACTTCAGCGTAGCATTTGAATTAGACAGATTTAATTTTTTTTCAGTAATTTTCAAACAACTATCATGATATAACTTATTCATTATCGCAATACTTAAAAAGAAGCTCTATTACTCTTGTTATTGCACATTAATGTTGGGGGTGCAAAAGGTGTTTTTTGATAGTAATATCTCTGAAAAGTTAGAGAAGATGGAGGCTTCTATAAGGTCTAGTTTTGAAGCCGTTAAGAAGGAAATGGATAATCATCTGGATAGCATTAATAAGAATACTGATGAAATTCAGCACGTTTATGATTACCTTTCTGAGTTAGAAGCTAAGATGAATAAGTTATCAGAGCGTATGGAAAAAGTTGAGATGATGAATAATCCGTCTCACGCTGAACCATTGAGTTGTAACGTTAAACTTAACAGGAGAGAGCAAGAAGTTTTCATGGTTCTCTACGCCTCTGATGATAAAGTAACTACGGATGAAATTGCTAGAAAGCTTGGTTTCAGTGATGAGATGGTGATTAATTACTTGTATAACTTGATAGCTAAAGGCGTGCCTATTAGAAAAGAATGTATAGGTAACAGGATGGTTCTTTCTTTGAATAAGAAGTTTGAGAATTTACAGGCTAAGAAGAACATTTTAGATATTGAAGAGTCTGTAGCAAAAGAAGTTATGAAAGCATGATTATTTCATCTTTTTAGTTAACTTCTTTATTCGATCTAGGTATTTGCCAGCTTTAGCGTGGTTTCCTCTTTTAACTTGTGAATGATACTTTCTAAGATATTTTTCAATCTTTTTAGCAGTTTTATATCCAACATCATCTCTTGAAAGGTCATTAACCTTCCTAAACTTATCAAGTATTGCTTCAGAAAGTTCCATTAATTCTTCTCTTTCGTACAGTTCTATTAGTTGTGTCAATTGTGCTATTGTTTTTGCGGTTTTGTTTGCCATAAGGGTACTTTTTCTAATAGTTAATATAAAAAAGTTGTTTTTCTAAAACTTTTAATCAATAACTATATATAATATTTCTATAAATTATAATAAAAAACAGTAAATTCCTAACACAAATAATGACTATAAATAGGAAAACCAATACATAGAATAACCAATAAAAAAACACTAAAACATATATTATAACCAATAAATTTATAAACCAAAAACATAATAAAAAATCACATGACACCAAACAAAAAAGAAAACTCAATATTGAAATTAAAAGGATTCCTTTCATTCCTCATACTACACGAATTAAGAGGAGAAAAGCTCTGCGGCGAAGACTTAGCATTAAGAATAGGACGAAGAAAAGGATCCGTATTAACCCCTGGAACAATTTATCCAGCATTAAAAAAACTACACAAAAAAGGCCTTGTCAAATACAGGAAAGATGGAAGAAAAAAATACTATAAATTAACCGAAAAAGGAGAAGACGAGTTAGAGTCATCTTATAAAAAATTCAGTAATTATTTCTATGGATTAAAAAATAAGATTAAGAGAGAGTGGTATGAGCCATTACCAGAGCACGAATCTTTTTATAATAATTAATCTATGATAAAAAACTTTTATTAAAATAAATATAGTTTTTGATTAAAACTTATAATCGTAAAATAACAATGTTTATCGAAAACGTTAAATAAAGAGAAAGGAAAAAGATAAACATGGTAAAAAATGAAGTAAAACTTTGGATCTCCACATTTTTATTCTTAGTAGCGATAGCCACAATAATAGCAATAAAACCTATGCCCAACAAAGCAGAAGTTGTAGAGCAAAACATAGCAGGACAAGCCACATGTATGGAAAGAGATAGCGGCTGGATATGTTGCTATGGACACGCTACAGATACAGCAATAAAGTTTGACGGCAACAAAGCACATATTAGACATTCACCATCAAAAGTTCAAGAAGTTTGCTAAACATCGTCAACTTTCACCAATTTCATCTATAAGGCCGGACTTATTCAACAAAAGAAGCACTTTCTAATCAACTAAACAATAAACGTAATACTTTATACAAAGTATAACGTTAAACGTAACAAGATATAGCAAAAACGTAACATTTTTAAGAAGTATTACGTTATATAGTGATATGAGCAAAGAAAACAAGACACCAAAGAAAAAAGGACACGATCGCAGCCAATTTCACCTAACCGAAGACCAAATAAAACAATTAATTAAAACAACAGAAAAACTGCGAGATAAATTAATAATTAAATTACTAGCATACTGTGGCCTAAGAAGATTCGAAGTAGCAAAAATAAAACTAGAAGATATCGACTTAGAAGATCGCAAGATCAGAATCGAAGGCAAGAAAAATATTGAAAGACTGGCAACAATATTCGCAGATAGCCTTTTAGAAGATCTAAAAATGTATATCCGCTATGTGCTGGATGGAAGAGAAAAAGGGTACCTCTTCCCGGCAAAATCCATCCTCAATGAATCAGGACACATTTCAGAAACACAAATAAATAGAATAGTCGCAAAAGCAGGAGATAGAGCTGGTTTGAAAAATCCCGTCCCAGAACTAAAAAACATTAACCCGCACCTTCTAAGACATAGTTGTGCCCGAATATTGAAAGATAGAGGTCTTAGTTTAGAAGTAGTTCAAAAGGTATTAGGCCACCTCTCATATCAAACAACAATGGATTTGTATGGTACAAAAAGTATTTCTGAAATGGATGAAGAGCTTCAAGAAAAAATGGGAGATGCTTTTGAGTAATCCCTCTAATAGCAAGAATTTATGATTAAATATTTTTGTCATAATTTGAAATTTTTGTAAAATCCAGCAAAAAGTTTTGTTTAAAACTTGTAATCAAAAACAAAATCATTAATTAATTGTTTGCCCAATATATAGGATATACAATAAATATAACTTTTAATCAATTATAATAAATAATATTTCTAAAATCTTTAATAAAAAATTAAATTTTTCAAAAAATGGTATTAGACATTATTTCTTTTCAATATAAACAAAAAATAGTTTTTCTAAATACGCGCGTTAGAAAGATTTAAATAAGAATTCAGGGGAATAAAACACTAGAATATGAAGGTTTTACAATCGAACAGTAGATTAAAAATATTTATTCTATCTGTTATATCTACATTGTTCATCCCAAGTGTAGCAGGTGAAACAGGTCTCGATCCATTAAACAATGTTGTACGTATGATTGCTGAATTCTTCACAATACCTGCCTTAAACAATGAAGAAGTACAACTTGGCATCATAAAATTCGGAATATTCCTAATAGTTTTCGCCATAGCCCATCTTGCACTCAGGAACGTTTGGGGAAGCGGATATGGCGGAGGAGCTAATCAAGCAAGAGCAGCCAAAGTCATAGCTTTTGTTGTAGCATTTATTGGAAGCTTCTTCATGCCCAACGGATGGGCATTAGCACTAGGAGGAGTAATTGCAGGCCTCGTTATATTCTTACTCGTAGGTGGAGGAGCATACTATGCCACTATGAAGCTTAAAGATGACTGGCTACAAAATCTCTTCGGACTTATAATAATACTGCTCTTAATCTGGCTGACATCCACTTTTAGAGGCTACTTACACGGAGCTAATGTTGGAGTAGGAACTGCACCAGTCTTCGTATTTGGAGCTAGGAGGTTGTTCAAATGGCTCTCTCACCAATAATGGTAGAAGTTATGACAATCGTAGTCGACTGGATGCTCTTACTCCTACTTATCCTTTTCATAGTCAAAATAGTGCAAATGATTGGAGCATTTCGAGGAAGCGGAGGAGAAAGTTGGTTTAGCTCAGAAGAGGAATCAGAGCCTACATTTGAAGAAGAACCCACAATTGAGGAAGAACCTACATTTGAAGAAGAACATCCTGAACCGGAAGAAGCTGAAGGTGCTCCAGGCACGGAAGACGGCCCTCTTGATTGGGATAACCCTGGCACAATACAAGTAGAGGTACAGAATGAAAACGGCGATCCCGTCCAAGGAGCTGAAGTAGTTATACAACCGGCAAATGTTGAAAGGAACTTCTTTGGCGGAAGAAAGTCAGGATCGGAAGCAAGAACAGGAAGAACAAACGAAGAAGGATTATTCCCCCCAGAACCTATGCAGATAGGAAGCGGAAGAGTACTCGTATCAGTAAACAAGCCCGGATTTTTCAGCAGAAAAAAGTTTTTTACTGGAAAAGAAGGAGAAGATTACATTTCTGAAAAAACTTGGGTAGTGAATCCCGACGATCACACTCATGTTCCCTTAGTTCTAGCTAGAAGCGAAGAAGGAGAAGAAACAGGAGTTATAAAAGGAAGAGTAATTGACGCGTCACAATACAAAGAAAGCGTAGCTATCAAAGATCAGGCAGAAAAGATCGTAAGAGAGGAAAGATACGGAAAGATAGGTGTGGAAGGTGCAAAAGTGATGCCTGTAGATTTCGATAATAACCCTATATATGACTCTGTCATGACAGGAAAAGACGGATCCTTCACTATCGAAGTTCCTCTAAAGAGAAAGTTTAACGTTTACGCAAAGAAAGGCGAAAAAGATGGTTGGCATATTGCAGGAACCTCAACTAATGACTTACTTTTAACACCTAACCAAAAATCAAGAGAAGATATAGTAATCCCCATAAAAGAAGAATCTCCAGTACAGGAACCAGATGAAGAAAGCAGAACACCTGAAAAGAGAGAAAAAGAAGAACCAAAAGAGAAAGAAGGAAGAGAAGAGGTAACAAGAAGATCTAAAGAAGCTAAGGGGTACAAGGTTGAACCCAAAGTTGTGCCTAACAACGAACCAGCCCAAACAATAAACAAAAAAGAAAGACTGGCCCCTGTGGGAAGAAAACCCGGGAAAGAAAGTATGATAAAAGAAGGTTCTTCCGCAACCAATATAGAGTTAAGCTTTAGATTTCAAGGATTGAAAGAAAATAATCAACCTGTCAGGTCCACACCACTCCTGTTCTTTTGGGACTTAAACGAAGAAAGAGACGCAACAAATGAATTCATAGAAGACCCAAACGAAGTAATAGCAAATATTGGAGGAACTGACATAAAATACAGACAAACCTCGAAGAACAAAACAATACCCTCTAAGGATAACGGAGAAAAAGGCGGAGGGCAAAAGATAGTTCCACGATACAATATACAATCAGATATAAGACCCGACAAATACCGTCTATACTGTGTAATGCTACAACCCACAAATCCAAACAACAACCAATATTTAAAACCAATAGCTAGTCACAAAGTCCCGAAAGAACTAGTTAATCTGCTAAGATCAGCAGAAAGAGGAGATAACAAAGCCAAGAAGATTCTTAACAAATTTGTATACGACTTTGATTACATAGACATTGTATACAAATACGGTCAAGGAAAAGACAAACCCACCATGGAAGATACACAAGAATCCATCAACTACTTCTTCCAAGATGAATATCCAGAAGATAAAGACTGGAGATTTAACCCTAATGAAAGCCTCGGATGGAAATCATCTGAATATGAGAAAAGACTAAACCTGATAGTGAAAAATATGGCCACAGCCTACAACGGCGTAGGAGCACAAGTAAAGGCCGAAGAAAGACGTAATCTAGAAAAAGCATACCAATTCATGAAAAACTACCAGAAATGGCAAGAATACAGCAAAGAAGGAAATCAAGAGAAGAAAAAAGAAATAGAAGAAAAGATACTACAACAAGCCGATAAAGATAGCATGACCGAAATAACAGGAAAATATCTAAACAAATGGGTGAAATATTTCGCAAAGAAACTAAAGAGAAGGTTCAAAGAAAAGCAATCATACAACGAATAAAGGTGGCAAAGTCATGTTTAAATTAAAAAGTTGGAGAGGCGAAAAAGGACTCATAAAACACGCCAGAAGAGAAGCTAGAAGACTTATCAGAAAAGATCTAGACCGAATACAAGACACTTGGAAAGAACTAGAACAAGCAACCGAAAATAGAGACGCTGACAAAGTACAAGAAGCCGCTTTCAAACTTATAAACAAAGACTACCCCAAATTTTTTGACAGGATAGAAAGCATATTCCAAGAAGGACTAATTAAAGAAGAACATAAACACATCACAAACATTTACAACATAACAGTCATCTTAGAAGAGTTGAAAGAACAAGCTCAAAATAAAGGGTTACAATCCATAGTTCAACTTATAGAAGAAGACAAAAACAAATTAAAAGAAATAAGGAAAGAAATAAGAAGAGTCCTACAAAAGAGAGCGTTAAACAGTTTTGAAAGATTAAGTAATGAACAAAAGCCTTTCACAGCATCAGGTGAAGAAGAAGATGAAATAGTGCTAGCAAGAAACATACGAGGATTCGTCAAAAAACTGGTAGGTCCTGAAAAAGACATAGCCAAAAGAGAAGATCGAGCAGAAGACATAATAAGAAAAATCGACATTTCAAGTGTAGAAAGCGAAGAAGACATAAAAGAAGTTAAGAAAAAACTGGAGAAAGCCAAGAAAGACCTTGATAAACTTCATAAATCAATCGTGAAAGAACGCAAACTTGAAAACTGGTTGATATTTTATATAACAATGGACTTATACGAATACATAGGTGGCAGCGACTTACCTAAGCTTATTCAAAAAATTTATCAACTTCACGAAGAAAAAGGATTTCCTAAACCCCATATAGAAAACGTGCGACAGGAATACGCTAAAGTAATACAACAAGTCAAACAATTAGCAGGAGAAATGGAAAAACTCACACGAGACGCATTAGGCGATCTCAAAAGACACACTTAAAGGAGGTAACTAATTATGAACAAGAAAGGAGTTGTTTTCACAAGACCAAGGGACACGTTAAGCTTTTTCATAGGACTTTTCGTAACCGCCGTAGGACTGATACCCTTACTAAATAGTTGGGGATTGATAGGCTTCAACATACCATTGATATCGAACTTAAGCGCCAAAGTCTTGATATGGGCAGTTGCTATCTTCGGAGCATATGTCCTTATAGACGGCTTGATAGAACCACCTATGCACAGCCTTCACTGGATCCTGATAATCGCTGGTGGCGTCATGATGATAACCGGTTTGCTTCCTATCTTAAACAGCATGGGAGTGATAAGCTTTAGCCTTTCATTCCTAGAAGGCAACACCATGATTTACCGCATCTTGCTAAGCATTGAAGGCATAAGCCTCGTAATCGGCGGATTAACCATGCACTAAGTCGGAATTTTTCCGACATTTTTTCCTTTACCTTTTTTACTTCTAACATTCTAAAGAAAAATCTATGATTAAGAAATACGCTACACTAACCACACTCTTATTAACAGCGTGTGGCGGTGAAGAAGTAAGTCTTCCAAGTCAGTTAAGAAATCCCGACATATTCCTCTCTGGAAAAAGAGGTAGTCACTGGTACGTCTTAGCAGAAGATGAAGACAACGGATGTTCACTCGCTTACAGTTTGAAAAAAGAAGACGAAAGAAACGTCAGAATTTACAGCGGTCGCGAATGCACCAATATAACACTATACGCTAACGTGAAGTCAAAACAAAAACTAGACTATATAGTTAAATTTGGCAAAGTCAAAGGCGAAGTCGTAGAAAAATTAAACCTAAACTCTTTAAGACTTTCAGATGAACAAGCCAGTTCGATAAGGAAACAATACACTAGATGGTCCAGTCTAATCAAAGAAAAACACATCCCATAAAACTATTCAATCTCTACTGTTTGTCCCAGGCTTTGCCCAGGCATACCTCTTTCAAAAAGAACTCTGATAGCCCCGCTATTACCATGAGTGTCTCTCACTTCACCCTCAATAACATTCTTACCAGTATTATACTTAACATCTTTACCAACGAGATCTTTAGCTTCTTCCTTGCTCTCAACACCATCTAATTCTACTATCATCTGATTATTGTAAGTATGATGTCGTCCTCTCCTAAAACTCGCTATTATTCCTTGCATACGAGTAAAGGGGAAAAGAAGTCGATTTATAAAAGTTACTCTTCAAAAAGATTGAATTCCTGGTCAGGATAAGCCTTTCTAACCAAATCCTCCCTTTTCTTAAACCTTTCACGCACCGGCTCCAACAAATCATTAATTTCATCCGACAAAGTGTTCTTCAAATCCTGAGGATGCAACTCCTCACTTCTAAAATCTTCTTCCAAAACCTCATAATTGTCGTACTCGAGATTTCCACCATACTTTTCAGGCCTTTCTATCAAGAAGTTTTCTCCTAAATCATTTTTCAAAGGCATTATCAAGTGTTTACAAAAAGCCAACAAACCATTACCCTCCACTTCTCCCGCAGGACAATAAGCTTTGTCAACCTTGCTCTCAACCTCTTCTTTCGTATCTATAAGTCCTATCTTACTAGCTTCGTTTGAAGCGCTCATCTTATCTCCAGTAAGTCCCGGAAGCAACGGAGTAAAGACACAAACATACTTGTCCCTATCCATTTTATCCATTAATTCCCTTCCCAGCATGTATATACCTCGCTGATCTATACCACCCAAAGCGACATCAGCATCTAACGCTTTCACATCTTCAACCTGAAACAACGGATATACATAACCACCAAGTCGAGCATTTTCAGAAAACCTTACAACCTCGCTCGCGGCTCTCTCCGCCCTGTTAATAGTAACGTCTCCCATCATTTGCAACACATTCAAGAAGTAATCCTCTTCAAGCTCGAAATCCGTCCCTTTTACAAACTCGATATCTTTCTCCTCAATACCAAAACCCTCCATCAAGCCAAGAACGCAGTGCTTATAACACTCTGCTCTCGCATCTAATAATTTCCAAGGACTTTTTTCATCATCCAAGTAAGCGTGAAGGTTAGCCAATAAAAACTTGAATTTAAAACCAGCTTTCAAGAAATCAGCGATTTTAAAGACGGGAACCATGTGACCGGTGTGCATAAAACCCGTTGGTGCATAGCCAATATAAGCCACAGGATCATCCTTATCGAAAACTTCCTTTAATTCATCCTCTTTAACAATTTCTTCAGTATTCCTCTTTATCAAATCGAAACGTTCTTTCTTATTCATTTTGGCTTGCTCACATCTAAGAATTCAGGGTCTACCAATCTTATTAAGTCTTTTGTTTTCATTTCCAAACCTTTATCAACGACGCCACTACCCATATGTACTTTTTCCAAATCTTTAATAGATGGGTCAAAATACACGGGGCAATCAACAAGTAAAGGACAACAACCACCCGGTGGACTGTTACTATGTTCCTTGACCTCATCAGCGTCTGCCATCCGAGCCTTTCCCGTATCAAAATAATTTTTAATCTTATCCCAATCAACAAGTTGATCCGTCTTCACACAGAAAGCATAGAAATCTTCCCCCACTTTCAAAATTATAGTTTTAACAACATCATCTATATCATCACTCATCCTAGACTTATCAATAACTCTATACCAAACACCTTCCTCTTCCAATAATTCTTCAACTCTCATAACCATTTATTTTGAGAAAAAATAACAAACCAGTATATAAAACTTAAGCTTCTTTGTCCCTAACCAGTTATAAATTTAAACCAAAACTTTAAAAACAAGAAGATTATCCAAACACTCAGTTGGGGGTAGATAACAATGGTCAACATTCAACCAAGAGAAAAAACTAGGGAAAGTAAGAGACAAAAACAAGTAACAAGCCAAGTTCAAGTAAGAAGAGAAGAGGCGGCAAACACTACAAACGTTCCAGCACCAACACCACAAAACGCAGGCGTACTAGACGTTCTAAAAGAAAGCTGGGAGATATTCCGACAAGACATGGAAAACCTATTCAATTCTGTAAAAGACAACTTCCAGAACGGCTTTAACCTAGACCACTGGGTTAAACCAGAAAAGAAAGCAGAACACTACTTAAAACAATGCTGGAATTACATGGCTCAAAACGACGTAGAAAAAGCAAGAGAAGTATACAACGACTTGATAGACGCATACGAGTCCATGAATGAAGGTGAAAAGAAAACCAACATCTACTACGAAGTACACGACA
This sequence comes from uncultured Methanosarcinales archaeon, assembly GCA_964398115.1. Taxonomy (GTDB): domain Archaea; phylum Nanobdellota; class Nanobdellia; order Woesearchaeales; family CAYNLP01; genus CAYNLP01. Next base: position 76,858 of record CAYNLP010000001.1, read on the forward strand.
TCTACCAAAGACTCTCAGAAGTTCAATAAATAAACCATAACTGGAAGCATCAAACAACCCATAGCATGAGTTCTCTTCACCCTGCACTCAGCAGGGATAACACCAACAGCGGTAGACACAACTAAAACCACAAAACCAATCCAACCACTCAAAACAAAAGTCAAAACCACAAGCAAGAAAATGACAGAAACCGCTAACTTTCTATAGTCAAAACGGTTAACCAACCTTGAAAACCACCAACCAACTTTTAAAGCAATTAAAACACCAAGGCCGCCAGCCACCAAAGCCGTAGCTACAAAAAATAGAATCAATGATAAATCCACCGAGCCAAGAAGTTTCTGAACTGCTATAATACTACCATTCCTAGCCTTATCCAACACATAAAAAGTAGCCATGCTAAGGATAAAATTCACCGTATTAACAGAACCCAACAAAACCATAAATCCATGATCCCCCAAGTCCCGAGAAAACTGTAAAGAAATAACAGCAGCCATAGAAGCTCCAACTCCAGGAAAAACCGCGGTTAAAAAACCAGACAGCTGTCCTGAAAACAAAGCTTTAACACCCTTCCTAAAATCTAAATCAATACGGTTCAAATTCTTCTGCCTCGGAACAGCTTCATTCCTATCCAAACTTATCAATAAGGTAGCAACACCAAACAATCCTGACAACATCGGAAACAACGGATTCTTTAAAACAAAAAAATCCAAAACAATATAGCCTAAACACCCACTGAGTAAAAAAACGAGCAAAGCCCACCCTCTTTTCCTATCAGTCCAAATCATAAAAACTGCAATCAAAATTAAAAAATAACCAATAAATCCCTCAACTAAAGGATAACCATACTTCACAATTAAAAGAAAAACAGGAAAAAGAACTGAAGAAAGTATCAACGCTCCAAAACTACCAATCAAGGTCAACTTTAACGCCATCATACCATTACCCTGAAGCAAGTACCGATGACCTGGTAAAACACCCAGTACAGTATCGCTTTCAGGAGCTCCCAAGAAAATACCTGGAATACTATCCAAAAAAGTATGGACAACACTCATGCTAATAATGAAACACGCCAAAGAAAGAAAAGAAAAATAATCCAACAAGAAAGACGCGCTACTAACCACAACCAAAGAAATCAAATTAATATGAACTCCCGGTATCAAGCCAGTAACTATTCCACACAATATACCAAGGAAAATCCCAAGATAAACTTCCATCCAACAAAAAATCCAAGCAAGATTAAAAGCTGTTCTCCACAAATTCTCGGAACGTATACGAGAGAAACGTTTAAATATAGAAAGATTCAAACAAAAGTCATTACATGGCAATATTCGAAGGCCTGTTAGGAAACATATTTTTAGGAATCATAGCAATTGCAATCCTTCTATACAGCGCAGAATTTGTGGTTAGAAAACTCATAAAACTAGCTCATCACTTCGGAGTAAGCGACACATTCATGGGTATGAGCGTTATGGCATTAGGTACAAGCATGCCTGAAATAGGTAGCCATCTCGCAGCATCAATCGGAATACTCTCAGGAAATCTCAACTACAAAATTGCAAGTTCTGCAGTTCTTGGAGCAAATATAGGGAGCGATGTAGTACAACAAACATTCGTCCTCGGCCTAGTAATATTCCTAATGGGCAGCTTAACTTTTAGCAAAGAATTTCTTAAAAAAGACTATTCAATGATGGTGGCAACAACGTTGATCACAATGCTTCTAGGATTAGATCATAAAATATCTAGGCTTGACGGAGCGATAATGATAGGGATATTTATATGGTACATGACTTTCCTATACGAGCAAGAGGACGAACACATTCCTGAAAAAGAAGTACTAGACCATCCATTATGGATCGAAATAACCCTAACCATCTTCGGAATGGCAATACTTCTCGGCAGCAGCTCAATAGTACTAGAAGTAGTAGAATACGTTGTGAAAACAACAGGTCTTGGAGGTTCCATAATTGGCGTGTTCAGCGTAGGACTAAGTTCTGCATTACCAGAAATGTTCACCGCCATAGAAGGGATAAAGAAAAGCGCGACCGGTATATCACTAGGCACCCTGATAGGCAGCAACATTACTAATCCTATGCTAGCCATCGGCATGGGAGGACTAATATCCGAATACTACGTTCCCAAACCACTCATATATTGGGACCTACCTATGGAAACAGTAACAGCAGGACTATTACTAATATACTTATTATTCCACGATAACGAACTCGGTCGAGGTGGAGCAATATACCTAATGCTCTTATACTTCGGATACGCCATAGTGAGAATAATATACTTCCCACACGACGCATGGTAAAAGAAAAAAAGGTTTTAAACTGTTTTCTTCATATGTTCCATACTATAATCCCAGTCACCATCAACTTTCTTACCAGGATTGAAAATCCTGTCCGGATCAAAGATATCTTTAACCTCACCGAACAATTCAGTCATTTCCTCTCCAAACATTTGATCCAAGTAAGTTGTTCTGATCAAACCATCATTATGCTCGGCTGTGATGCTACCGTCATACTCTCCAATTAGGTCATAAACTTTTTCACTAACGGCAGGGATTTTCTCCCGGACACTCTTCTGAGACAAGTCCATCAAAGGTATAATATGGAAGTTTCCACTACCAGCATGTCCAGCCAAAGTAGGGCTTATATCATGTTCTTCAAGTATATCATACATCTTCGGTAAGAATTCTGGCAAGTCCTCCGGTTTTACACAAAAATCATCTATAAAAGGCGTTGCCCTCTTACCACTAACTTTATTCCTTAACAAGTTAAAACTTTCTCTTCTAATAGTCCAATACTTATTACCTTCTTCTTCACTATGCATAACGACATTAGGGATTTCGTGTTCATCCAACACTTCGTGCAACTCCTCTTCTTGCTCTTCAACCTCTTCCAAATCATCCCCTGTCAATTCCACCAAAACTACAAACTTAGGAAATCCATTAGTTAAAGTAATCCAAGCCTCTCTTCTAAACTCCCACATAAGAGAAAGGAAAGACTTGTCAACTTTTTCCGCAATTTCAGGCATAAACTTCAAACCAAGTTTTAACGTTTCATCATCAAAAGTTTCTAAACTTTCAGGTTCAAAAGGTAAAACCAAGTTCACAAACTCAGTCATTTTACCCAAGTCCTGCAAGAATGCAGCCACGAGACGACTGTGCTCTTTTTTCTCAACCAAGTTCAACTCTGCTTCTGTCCAAAAACCAAGCGTTCCCTGACTTCCTACAAACAATTGCGTCAAGTCAAAAGTTTCTCCATCCCAAACGTTCCAAAGGTAATATCCAGCGCTGTTCTTAGAAACAGGAGGAGCAGCATCTTTTATAAGGTCTTCATTTTCTTCAATTAAATCATGAATTTCTCTATAAATTTCACCCTCTAAATCATCCTGATCTTTCTTTTCCTCTAACTCATCTTCCGAAAGTGGTTCAAAAATGTATTCATTTCCATCCCTCAAAACCACTTTTAACTTGTTAACATTATCTTGAGTCTTCCCATGGTTTAAGGACCTCTCTCCCCCACTATTGTTAGCAATCATGCCACCCAAAGCGCAAATGCTCTTACTTGCTGGATAGCTAGGAAAGTATAATCCTCTTTTCAAAGTTTCTTCTTCAAAATCTCTATAATAAACTCCGGGTTCAACAATTGCCGAATGATCACTTTTGTTAATACTTTTGATATGGTTGAAATACTTAGTGAATACACAAATGATAGATTCATTGAGAGGCCCTCCGCTCATATCCGTACCTGCAGCCCTTGCCGTAACAGAAAGTTCAGGATATTCTTCTTTATTATCTCGAACAAAGTTAATCAAATTTTTAACATCTTCCACGTCGTGCGGGTATACCACAACTTTGGGTTCGACTTCGAAAATACTAGCGTCTGTACTATATTCTTCCAAAGTTTCAGCATCGGTGTGTACTTCACCAGTAAGAACTTCCCGTAAGTCGTCAGCCCATTCAGGTTCCATGCAGTATACTCATCCCTATACTTGTATTTAAATCCTTTGGTGAGAGAGGCCGTTTTTACACGGCATCTCCCAAGACCTTATCAAAGTATCCTCTGCTCTTAATGTCAGTAATGGTTGTTTTATGAACTACCCACTTACCGTCTTCAGACATTTGAACAGAACTTTCTACTATAGGCTGTTGACTCAATTGCTCTAACTTTTTATCATTCAACTGTATAGACATTCTTTGCCACCTCCGCAATTCTTGTTAGAGACTCCTTAGTGTAATCTATTTAAAATCAGTTTCTGAACAATAACCGGAACTTTTACGAATCTAGTAGATTTCTCGTTTGTCTAATTCATGTTGAACTATAGTAACTGCTTGACTACCGAAATAAGTTAAGTTACCAAGAGAAACACTTTCAGCTGTTTGCTTTATCCTTCTTTTTTTCTTCTTAGGAATTCCTTCATGATCTCCTAAAACGAATATAGGGTTTTCACCTATCTCCACATCTCTAATAGACTTTCCTTTTTCATCTAACAAGTAAATGTTTCTATCTTCATTATTCTCTACCCAGCTAACTATGCTTTCTCTATCAACGAAACACCCCGGGAAAGCTTCAACTCTTTCATCTCCTTCACCTTTGTATAACATTCTTTTCAAAAGACCTGCAATGTCTTTCTTACTCAACTTAGTTTCTTCGCTTTCACGATTACTCCAAATCTCTAAATGCTTGGGCGGGTCAGGAGGGCCTTCAAAGAAAAGATGGAGCTTTACATTATTCCGTATAGCTTCTGAGAGGAAGAAAGACATTATAACCACGTGACAAGCAATGTCTAACCTTCCAGCCTGCATAGGATTATCAAAATTTCCACTCGTCCATGCATTCCTAGAAAAGTAAACGAATTCCCTCATAATCGTAAAAGAAAGAAAAAGTATTATTTAAATCATCCGACGGTTGTGCTGCCTGTTACGGAAATGTTAATCTTGCCCTGCAAGTCTGTAAACACAGCAGAGACACCTAACTTGTCTCCCTCTTCAATATTCGGTGGGTACTTCCTAGAAGGTTCAATATTCACATTTTTTACTTCACCCGCTTTTACTAATGGAACTTCAACGTCATCCCAAATCGGGTTGTAAACTCTAAGTTCATCATTACCTGGATCCTTCAACTTTATAGTTGTGAATAATTTCACGTCATCTTTCAAACCATTATTTATGTTGAAGGTTATATTCTCAACTTTTATTGTGGTCCTATTCCCTTTTTGAATACTCCAATCTACACTTCGAAGATTTATTTTCAACTCTCCACTTAGTTGTTGTTCATCATCGGAGCTGTCAGACTCATTCTGCTGTTGATTTTGATTTGAATCTTGTTGATCAGAAGTTTGGTTTTCTGAAGTATTATCACTTGAGGTTTCGTTCTCTGTTTCTATTTGAGTTTCTTCCGTCACGTTCTTATTTGGAATTGTAGTTGGCTGTTTTTTCTGAGTTTTATTATCTGGACAATTGCAACTTCCACCTCCTAAGTGTTGGTTTAGAAGAAGTCCTCCAAGTACCAATATTATGATTATATAAATCGCTCTCTCCAAGAATTTTGGAGTTATTGTAATTTGTATTTGCCTCACTCTTAAAACCCCATTTGGAAAAATCTAAATTCTTTATATAAACCTTTCGCTTTATTCTTCTTCAAAATCTTTGGTTAACTGTTCAAGTAACTCTTCTGTATCTTCCGCTTCTTTACTTTTCTTCTTTTCCTTTACTTCACTTTCCGCTTCTTCACTCGCCTCTTCTAATACTTCACCCATTTCTTCTTCTGAAACACTATCTTTTTCCTCAATTTCATCAATTATTTCTTTCTGCTCTTCCTCATCTGGTGCTTGCATCATTTCAAACAGTTCATCTTTCTCTTCTTCTGCTTCTTCATCAGAGCCACCTAATGTTATTGATATAAGGCCACCTTCTTCCTCTCTACGTTTACGTTTTTCTTCCTCAACTTTTTCCCTTTCTTTTTCTATATAGTCTTTATCTAAAGCCAGCTTCACAGCTTTTTCCCTGCATTCCTTCAAAAAATTTTTTGGATTACCTTCAGTTTTCTGATACAAAGATTCAACCATTTCTTCTTGAAACGGAAAAATACCTTCTTGACCATAATTTTTAATCCTTTTATGAAGTAAATCTTTCATATTCTCATATTCCAAACCATCTAAGGAAATATCCAACCAATCTTTTTCGTGAACGTGTCTTATATTACTTTCTCGAATTTCTTTTTCAGTACCCGCCGCTATTATTTGCACACCTATTTTATTCTTGTAGAAATATTTGAATAAAGAAAGATACCTTTCAGGCAAACCGCCAACGTCATCTATCAATATCAGTAATCTTTGACTTTCTTCTAACTTAGAATAAATGAACTTTCCAACTTTTTCCAACCTTAATTTCTCCTGTTTTTTAGCAACATTTTTTTCATAAACATTCATCAACGGCAAGGTTAATCCTTTTATCAAATCTCTTTCTTTATTTAGCTCTGAAGCATTTATGTAAGCTACTCTAACCTTATCCTTATGATTTTTAAGCTGCGACTTTATCCATTTCAAAACGGTAGTTTTCCCTGTACCTTCTTCTCCAGAAATAGTTCCGAATGGATGTTTTTCAAGAACGAAATAGTTTAAGTCTTTTCTCTCTTCACCATATCCTGCAAAGAAATCATCAATGGGTTGCGGAATCTCCGATTGAAAAGGATTCTTCTTAAATCCAAGTTTCTTAGTCCAGTCAAAAACAAAATCATCCTCTGGCATGGTCAAAAATAATGGAAATCTGTTTAAAAAGTTACCGTTAAATCACTTAACCAACAATTCTAATTCGAGAAGCTTTAATCTCTTTTTCACCATTGTAAGTTGTCACCTCTCCCTTAACTTGAACAAACTGGCCTTCAGTTAAATTAACATCTTCAAAAACAACCGCTTTAACCTCTTGTAATTCCGAAAGATAAAGTATAGTTACATTATCACTTTTGTAAACGCCAGTTACAGTTCCTTCAATAACTGTTTCTGAAAAATCATCCATCCCCTTTACTTCTTCAATCGAGCTTACATCCATTTCCATAGATCTAGATAAAAAGAATAAAATAGTCAATCCAAACAAGCTAACTATCAAACTTGCTTTTACAAGAGTGGATTCCTGCATATCTACAAATCAAATTCTATACCTTAAAACACTTCTCAACAAATAGTTGCAAAAATTCCGAAAATGCTCTTTTACGGGCTAAACTTTATATAGTCATTGGTCATTCGTGGAAAACATGGGAGAAGACGGAAAGCTCGAGTTTGAAACAACCAAAGAAATAGAAGTACCTGACAACCTCATTAACCAAGTAATAGGACAAAAGGAAGCCGTCGAAGTCGTTAAGAAAGCCAGTGAACAAAGAAGACATGTACTTCTTATTGGAGAGCCAGGAACAGGAAAATCAATGCTTGGAATGGCCCTCGCAGAACTCTTACCAAAAGAAGAACTGATAGATGTGTTAGCATATCCCAACCCTAACGACGAAAACAAACCCTTAATAAGAACCGTCCCAGCTGGAAAAGGCCGAGAAATAGTCTCAGAAAGCAAAGTTCAAGACAACCAAATGTTCAAGCATCAAAACTTATTCATTCTAGCACTAGCCATACTCGCCATGCTAGTACCATGGTGGATACTAAACCAATACACAGACAAGCTGGGAGCAACAGCGGGCGCAATCATGTTCGCAGCATTCTTCCTAGGAGGAATGATGTTCGTAGCAGCTTTCATAATCTTCCTCAACGTCGGTAACAGAATGCAAGGCGGAGAAGACGACTCACCTAAACTAGTAGTAGACAACCACGGAAAAAAACACGCACCATTCCAAGACGCTACAGGAGCACACGCAGGAGCCCTACTAGGAGACGTCCTACACGACCCATTCCAATCAGGAGGGCTAGGAACACCTCCTCATCAAAGAGTCGTAGGAGGAATGATTCACAAAAGCCACCAAGGAGTCCTATTCATAGATGAAATAGCAACTCTCTCACCCCACACACAACAAGAACTATTAACAGCACTACAAGAAGGAAAATATAGCATAACAGGACAAAGCGAAAGAAGCGCAGGAGCCATGGTAAGAACAGAACAAGTACCATGCAATTTTGTTCTAGTAGCAGCTGGAAACGCAGAAACAATAGAACAAATGCATCCAGCACTCAGATCAAGAATACGAGGATACGGATACGAAGTCTACATGAAAGAAACAATGGAAGATACCAAAGAGAATAGGAAGAAACTAGCGCAATTCGTAGCTCAAGAAGTTGAAAAAGATGAAAAAATCCCCCACTTCACTAAAGACGCTGTAAACTACATGATACAAGAAGCAAGTCGACGAGCCAACAGAAAAGATCACTTCACACTAAGGTTCAGAGAACTCGGAGGCCTGATCCGAGCAGCAGGCGACCTAGCAGTAGAAAAAGAAGACGACGAAGTAAGAAAAGAACACATAGTAGAAGCCAAGACAATAGCAAGAACATTAGAAGAACAAATGGCAGACAGATTCATCGAACGAAAGAAAGAATACGAAGTTATAGTCGTAGATGGGAAAAAAATAGGACGAGTAAACGGACTCGCAGTCATGGGAGGCGGATCCAACTTTTCAGGAATTGTACTACCCATCGAATCCGAAGTCACTCCCGGCGGAGAACAAAAAGAAATAGTAGCAACCGGCAAACTAGGAGAAATAGCGCAAGAAGCTGTCAAAAACGTTTCAGCAATTGTCAAAAAATACTTTGGAGAAGATATCAAAGAAACATACGACATATACGTACAATTCTTACAAACCTACGAAGGCGTCGAAGGAGATAGTGCAAGCATAGCAGTAGCAACTTCAATAATATCAGCCTTGAAAAATATTCCTGTAAAGCAAAACTATGCCATGACAGGAAGCCTATCCGTAAGAGGAGAAGTACTACCAGTAGGAGGCGTTTCAAGCAAAGTAGAAGCCGCAGCAGACGCCGGTATAAAAAACATAATAGTCCCAAAAAGCAACATGCAAGACATAGTAGTAGACGACGAAATACTAGAAGAAATAAACTTGATACCCGTCGAAACAATAGCTGAAGTATTAGAGGAATCACTAGATTGGAGAGGGCACAGCGAAACACTAAAGAAAGTCAAAGAATACCACGGAAGAAATTAAAAAAACTGAGTTCTAACAAAAGCAGATCTCCACCAATTTCTAAAATTCAATATCTAAAACCTTGAATAGATAAAAAACCGATAAGTACAAAAGCAACCCAAGAAACCCAAAGAGGGATGGTAACTCCTCCCACTTCGAAACTCCATCCAAGAATTACTCTTAACAAATGAACAATAGAAACAATTCCAAAAACTACAGATGCCGTCTTAATAAAAGTTGACTCTTTCATCCTAAAGAAAAGTTAGGCAACTACTAATATTTAAATTTTATCTCCAATTAACTTCGACTTCATCAGTTCTAAGATAAGGCTTCACAACACCCTTTTCAATATCCAATTCATGACCAGCATCATACATTAAGATACCCGTCCACGCAATCATAGCAGCGTTGTCAACCAAAAAGGGTTTAGGAGGAACATAAAATTCTGCCCCCCTTTCCTCACACATAATCCTGCACATCTCCTGCAACCTGTCATTACAAGCAACTCCACCGCCTAATACCAAAACTTCCTTACCAGTATGAGCCATAGCCCTCTCCGCCACCTCTACCAAAACGGCAAAAACTGTTTCTTGAACACTATAACACAAATCCTCTCTCCGATAATCACGGTTATGAATTTTATTCTTCAAATTAGTACGTAAACCACCAAAGCTAGTATCCATACCCTTAATAGTATAAGGAAGTTCAATATACTTCTCACCTTCTTTCGCTAACTTCTCAATCTCTGGACCAGCAGGAAATCCTAAACCTAAATCCCTACCAAAACTATCCAAGAAGTTTCCTACTCCCGTATCCAAAGTTTCACCAAAAACCCGATAACGCCCACCCTCATAAGCAATGACTTGCGTGTTAGCCCCACTAACATACAACAAAACAGGATCCTCCGAATCAGCAAACAACCTTCCAATCTCCAAATGAGCAATACAATGATTAACACCTACTAAAGGAATATCATGCAATAAAGCTAAAGACTTCGCAACAGCTATCCCAATCCTCAAACTATGACCAATACCAGGACTTTGAGAAAAAGCAATCAAATCAATATCCTCCATAGAAACATTAGCCTCATCCAAAGCGTTC
>CAYNLP010000002.1:0-36713 GCA_964398115.1 uncultured Methanosarcinales archaeon
GAGACAAACCTTCCAAAATGAAAAACAGACCAAAAACAGAAAAAAGGCCGGAACGGCCTTACGGTGGAGAACTCTGCAGCAGTTGCATGAGAGAAAAAATCAAGGAAAAAGCTCTGGAATAAGGTCTCAGAACATGCGGCGACGGTGTTCGCTTCTTTGAGACCCAGGTGATAGAAAAATGATGGAAATAGGACGTGTCTGTGTAAAAACAGCTGGAAGAGACGCAGGAAACAAGTGCGTAGTAATAGAACAATTAGACGATAATTTCGTAATGATAGATGGAGCTACCAGAAGAAGAAAATGTAATCCAAAACACCTCGAACCCTTAGACCAAACACTCGACATAAAAGAAGGCGCTTCCCACTCTAAAGTTAAAGAAGCATTTAACGAACTAGACGTCGAAGTCCGAGAAACCACACCCAAAGAAAGCAGTCCAAGACCCAAGAAGCAAAAGGTGGAAAAAGAAGAACCAACCCAAACGGAAGAAAGCGAAGAAAGTCAAGAAGATGAAGAAAAAGAAATACCAGCAAGAAGCACTATAGAAAACAAGACTAAAGATGAAATTAAAGAATACGCAAGTGAAGAGTGGGATGTTGAACTATCAACGAATGATTTGAAGGATGAAATGATCGACCAACTATTCGAAGAAATAAGTTAAAAACACTATTCTTCTTTCTCAATCTCTTCAAGAAGTATATCCACAGCTTCTTCAGCACTACTAGCAGAAAGTATCTTTTCAGTCTCCCTTTCATCCAAATACTCACCAGCAACCTTCTCAGCCGTACCACCACTATTTTCAACAGCCACTATCGGCCTTTCAAACATGTAAGCAAAAGTAGCCTCATTCATAGTCCCCGCACCCCCACCCACAAGGATAACGCCGTCACTAGAAGCAATATTAATCTCATCACGTGCCAAACCAATACCAGAAGCGATTATAACATCGCAAAAATGATTCGCCTTATCCATCTTCTTCTCAGGAATTATGCCAACCGTTATACCCTCATTTTCATGAGCGCCTTTCAAAGCTGCCTCCATAACACCAGCACCACCACCTGTTAAAGTAATATGACCTTTTTCAGCAATTAACTCACCAACTTTGAAAGCAGTATCATACTGTTCATCAGTACAAATCCCTTCATCACTACCCAGAACAGCGATTTGATAAGGACGCTTACTAGACAATATCAGTCACCTCTAACAAGTCCGAAATGTTCAATTCAAAAGTAGAAACAGGCATTTCCAAATCAAAGTTTTCCAAAACTTCAGGATGAACCTCCCCCATATAAACAACTCCCTTACCATTCACATAAACCCTAGACGCTCTTCCAGGAACAAAGCTAGGATGCTCTGTTTCTTCATACTCAGCCTCCACCCCCAAACTTTCGAAAACGTTCTCCAACACCTGCTTAGCTTTAGTATAATCCGCGTCTTCACCACATAAAGCCACAGCCACACGATCAGCTTCTTCAACACCAGTTTCAGACTCGTTACCCTTCTTAAACACCGGCCCCACTTCAAAAATGTTCTGCGGGTATTCATAATGCTTGTTTTCACTCAAATTCTTCAACAAACAAGGGATCATCCAAACCCGCATCACATTATATTCTTCAGACAAACTATTAGCAAGCTCCACCAAACCCATATCCATATTCATCATTTCATTCTGAACCCGCTCGTTACTAAGACTATAATTCTTCACCTCAATCAATCCATGACCAACCAAGACGTCTCGAACCTTATCCAAGACGACGCCCTCTTTAGATTCATCTCCAATAGTGGCAACGTTCGGAATCTCGGCAGTGAATTCATCAAATCCATAAGCAATAGCTATGTCTTCAACCAAATCGACAGGGTGTAAGACGTCACTTCTGTAAGCAGGAATTACAATCTCTCCTTTATCGTAACCAAATCCCATCCTTTCAACCAAGCCTTGTAATTCACTTTCATCCAAGTCCAGACCTAATTTCTTATTAACATAATCCACTTCAACTTCAAGCTTTTCAGGAGTTAAATCAGGTGTGACCTTTCTACTATCCGGATACTCTAGTTTCATACTCTGAATCTTTCCACCCATGTCAGCAAAAGTAGTCACTAACATGTTCAAAGCTTTGTTCAAAACACGGAAGTCATGACCACTACATTCAATAAACAACTCTTCCGTGTTTTCATCCACCCTACCTACAGTATCGCTATTGATGATGGGAGGCATACTCAAAACTTCACCGTTGTTATCAGCAAAGATTGGATAAACATTTTCATCTTCTAACAAGTGACCAAATTTAACACCTTTAGGATGTTCTTCTAATATTTCACTTGCAGTCATTCTTTCGTCACTTTCCAACGGTTGGAATTCAATATCCTCCGGGCTTAAAGCCTTATAATGAATGGGTGTCTCGATCTTTTCCAACGGATACAAACCAATAGCTACTTTCCTACGATTCCTACCATACGTGACGTGCAACTTCTCCTGCATGTTGATAATTTCTTCAATATTATCTTCATCTAAGTCTAAACCCCTAATGATAGCACAAGCCGTGTAAGGCCTGACCTGCTCCACACTTTCGTCAACAATAACCTTCTCCCCACTCTTCTCTACTTTGTAATCTCTAAAACCAGTTTTTTCACCAATGAAGCTAGAAAGCGCTCTTGCAAAACCTTGTTCAGATAACATGTCTGGCCGGTTAGGGAAAACTTCAACCACAACTTCACCATCATCTATATCATCAAGGTCTGTACCGAGGAAAGATATACGATTTTCTAACTCTTCATCGCTCAACTTCTTCCCCAAGTTTTCCAAAAGCACCTTTTTGTTAAGAGTTATCGTCGGCATTTTATCTTATGAAACTTTCACTCCTCCTCAAATATTGTAAATCGTTTTCATAAATACGCCTTATATCCTTGATATCATAATAGTCGCTGATAATCCTCTCCATACCAAGGCCCCACGCCAACACAGGAACTTCTTCACCCATCAACGCCTTTGTAACTTCAGGCCTGAAAATACCAGCCCCGCCAAGCTCCACCCATTCTTCCTTTTCCGGATCGTAAACATCAACCTCAGCGGAAGGCTCCGTATATGGGAAGTGACCCGGTCTGATACGAGCGTCGGGAAATCCCATCTTCCCAAAGAACTCTTTCAAATAACCAAGTAAGTTTCTAAAGTTAGCATTAGGATCTACAACTATACCTTCAACCTGATAGAACTCAAACAAGTGACTTTTATCCAAACTTTCATTCCTGAAATTCCTACCCACGCTGAAAAACTTAGCTGGCAAGTCCTCTTGCCTCAATTTAGCGATGGTCTTAGCACTTAAAACAGTGGTGTGGGTTCGAAGCAACAACTTCTCCGCCTCTTCCTTGCTGAAGTTGTACTGCCATCCTTTACTACCCGTTTCCCATCCGTCTTCGTGAGTTTGCTTAACATTCTTGTAAATATCCTTGTCATCAATCCTACCTTTCGCAGGATCTTTCACATAAAAAGTGTCTTGCAAATCCCTAGCTGGATGATCTTGAGGAGTAAACAACGCATCCATGTTCCAAAAACCCGTTTGGACAATGTTGCCGGTCATTTCTTCAAAACCCATATCCAACCATATCCTCTTGATATAATCAATTGCTTCATTAACGAAATGTTTCTTACCATAATTGATTTTAGGAACGTTAACAGTGACGTCATAAGCTCGGAACTCTTTTTCCCTCCATTCACCACTGTCTAAAACTTCAGGCGTTATGTTTTCAACGTATTCGTCACTTTCTATACCTTCTTCCAACAATTTCTTTCCTTTATCAGTCACTTCGAAGTGAGTAGTTTTCTGAGTTTTACTTTCTAAAATGTTCTTCCTAGACTTCAAATCTTCAACAACTTCTTTCTCATCAGGATTCAAACCAATAACGTACAAAGGATAATCTTTCTTCAACAACTTCTCTTCATCTGTCTCTTCAAACAACCATTCCTTACCCTTTTCCGTGATAGTTACAAACAAATCGCCGTCTTTCTCAATATCAATAAGTCCTTTCTTCTTCAACTGTCCTAAACTAGCTTGGACTTCTTCCTGACTCAAACCACTCTTGACCTTTACTTCTTCCAAAGTAAGTTCTTCTTCCTTCTCTAAAGATTTCAAAAATCTTCTTTCAGGCAGTCCTTCTTCAGCATATTCCTTGCCAAACTCTCCTAAATGTAATACTTCGTCCTCAGTCTTTTCAAGCTCTACAACATCTTTGTTTGAAAGCCATTGAAGTGCTCTAGTAACTTCTACTTCTTTCAAACCACTTTCTTCTATCAATTCCGCATCAGTTTCGCAATGCTCCAAGAACGGGAGTACTTTCCTCTCTAACGGATGCAATTTTTTCGCAATCTCCATAGTAACGAGAAATACACGAATTGATTATTTAAAACTAACTATTAAAAGAGAGAAAGAAGAGAAAAAATTAGACTTGGATTTTTTCCATGTCTTTCCAAGCGTACTCGAATAATTCTTCAAGCGCGTTAGCAAAGAATGGTGTGTTAATCCAAATCCCGATGTCGTAAGTTGGATGGACTTCTGCATCATCCATTATCATAAAGATGATCTCTTCACTATCCACAACTACAAACCTTGCATCGACATCTGCATCCCGGACTTCTGCAACATCTTCTAATTCTGTAGCTGCCTCTTTTGCTTCTCCAGTCATTGGACAAGCTATCCGGATGTCAACGCCTCGATTGTCAAGTTTTTGCAGCAAAGGCTTGAAACCTTCAACTTTTCTCAAAAAGCCTTCACTTGTAGTCATTATCGTGACCGTGTCTTCAGCGTTTTTCATCGCCAACTCGAGATGGTTGTAAAGATTGTGCCTTCCTTTCAAAGCACCAGTCATGTCGCTTGGTTCAACAAGTTCAACACCTTGCTTGTGCAAATCGTTTAATTCCTCAACAACATCAGTGTCTTTCAAATTCTCGAGTTTATTGGCTTTTTCTTCGGCCTTCTCCTTAATGTTTTTCTTAACCCTTTCCACAACTTCTTCGGGCGGAACTGCAATGTACTTTATAGGCTTGCCGATCTTCATAACGACAAATCCTTTCTTTTCTAAGCTTTCTAACACGTCGTAGCTCCTGCTCCTTGGAACGTTAGCTATGTCTGAAAGCTCTCCTGCTGTGCTAACTCCTCTAGAAAGTAGTGCTGTCCAAATCTTGACTTCGTAAAGATTAAGATCGAAATATCTCCTTAACCGGCTTAAAAATTCTTCATCTTTTACTATCATCTTGCACCCCCTAAACTAGGGTCCTCACCCCTCTTTTCTGGAATTTTTGATTGTACAGTGCTGAAAGTGTATAACTACTATTTATATGTTACGCTCGTTTACACTTTCGTAATAGTATCAAATCTGTTTGGGTTTATAAACTTTCGGTTTATCCTCTTTTATCCACGACATAAAAACTCTCATTTTGAAACTGAAAAAAGTCAAAATCCCAGTTGTTTTCAAGAAAAATTTCTTCCACCCAATCCCTTTGTCCATGGATGGTCTGGCCTCCTCCAAGACTTTGCCTGGCGAAAGAAATTGCTAAATAATCGACAGGAATGTTTTCTAAAACTCTCTTGCTCACATCCCATTCCAAGCTTTCCAAACTGTCCAGTGTTTTGAACAAGAAAGACACGTCTGCTTCTGGTAAGTTTGTTTCATCAATCTTGGTCATGTCTTGGACGAACGCTTCTCCTTTTATCTGTCTCATTTCAAAATATTCATTAATGTATTCGGCTAGTTTCGGACTTATGTCGCAGGCGAAGTAGTCTGGCTCACATCCGAGGAATGGATAGCTGAACGGATTGAGTCCGCAAGCTATGTCGAGGATTACGTCGGGATATCCAGTCATGTCAAAAATTTTCTCGTAAATCCTCTCATAAAAAGGAAGTCTCTCTTTACTGCTACGATGCATGCTCAAGATCTTGCAATGATTCGCAACGCTCTGATTTTCTCGTAATCCTTCAAGCCCTTCTTCAATCTCTTCATACTTGGATAGCATGAACGCTCCGTACACTTCTCGAAGTCTAGCTCGAACCTCTTTTAACATGTCGTCATATTCTTGACTTCTTTGAAACTCTTCTAAAGATTTGGAGCTGTCGACTTTTTCCATGAATTCAGGGTTTTCTTGGATGTATTCGGCTAAGATTTTCTTGACGAATTTTTTATCTACACCTTTAAGTTCTTCCTTGTCCTTGATTAAAGATATAATGTCTTCCATGTTAGTATTGGGAAAAATGTTTTATTTAAAAATGGTTGTGAAAGTATTATATGCTAATATTTTTAATTTCTGACTTTATTATAGTATTCCATGTCGGTTAAGTCTGTACCAGTAGAGGAGTTGACTGTAGACGATGTGGTTCGTATTCTCGAAATCTATGATGGGGTGGGGGGGACTGTTCCGAGGAATGAAGAAGGAGAGTTTCTACATATGGCAGACCCTAGAAAAATCTACGATCGTCTAGAAGAGGCAGTTGCCGATTCAGGTCAAGGTATTAATCATGCGCGATTTATGCTTAACGATGGTTTTAGGTTTGGTTCAAAGTATACTCCTCACTCTAAGCTCGTTTTTTACGTCTCGCCTCATGGTGAATTAGAACCACGGTTTAGGATTAATATGGATAGAGATTTTTCTCTCTACGATGAAGCTCGTAAAGCCTCAGAAGAATTTGAAAGGAAAGTAAACCGATACTTTAGTGAAAGATTTTGACTTCGTAAATGTGTTCTAGAAGAGTTTTAAAATGATTCTATCAATTATTTATTTCAATATTGAAAAGAAATATTGTTTTCAAGCTTCCCACCTGAGAACCCCTGCAACACCACCGAGGTTATCCAACTTGTTCGCCTCTTCTTCAGAACTTATCAGGTGTACTTCTCCACTCATGTTTTCACATTGCTTCATCAACTCATCCACTTTTTCATAATCCTCTTCTTCCCTCATCTTAACAACGTAATTGTTAGAAACCGCGAGTTTTTCAACACTCCCAATCTCCACCTTTTCCTTACAATCTTCAAAACCATAACACGCTTTATCTTTCGAGATAGCCTCCGTTATCTCATCTAACAACCCTGCTTCTTTCCTAGTCCGATCCTTCTCTAAAACCTTCTTCAGCTCCGGTCGGTTAACAACCTCTTTCAAACCACGCTCACCTACAACACTACAACTTGCCTGAAAAACTTTTTCTTTTAAACCTTCACTTAATTCTTTCATCAAGTATTCCTTCCAAAAACCAGGACTAGCCACTACTATCTGCGAAGGCTCAAACTTTTCGTCATAATTCTCTAAAGCACTGGCAACATCTTGGTAAAAGTTTCCTTTCGCTTGGTTTTCAACACGTTTCTTCTCAACCTCGCCCTTGATTTCAGAAAGTACTTCCAAACCTCTTTGCGTGAGTAAACCAAAGGTCGCTTCTTCTCTATTATGACAAACCAGTAAGACGTTCTTACCCACTCGCTGACTAGCCTCGTTTAACTTCTCCAATAAATACTTCGGCCACTTTTCCTTCTGAATAGTAATGGTATAATTCTCATCCACATTAAAAGTGTGATAACTCCCTTGATCAACCTCATCAGGAGCCTGAATAATCTTACCCTTCACCCTCAAAACATTACTATGCTTATGAAATTCTACCTTATCCACTTCAAGCGTGAGCCAAACATACCTTCGAACTACTTTTTGATTACGCTCGTTCTCTCCACCAAGCTTTATCTTCCGCTCAGTCTTACTTCTAGCAACATCTCCCTCTTCAATAATGTTGCTCAAATACCACAAATCATCCAAGTTCTCCGTCTTAACCTTCACAACACCTTGCTTCAGCTTCTTCTCCAAAATTTTCATCTTGATTTAAAAAACGACAGTATTTTTAATAAAGGTTTCTTTACCGTCAAACAATGGCATTATACCTCGTCACAGGAAACAAACACAAATACGAAGAATTCAAAACAATACTCCCCAACCTAGAGAGACTAGTGATAGACATACCTGAAATACAAAGCAACGACCAGAAACACATAATGAAAGAAAAACTGAAAGAAGTAATGAAAAGAAGAAAAGGAGAATTCCTCGTTGAAGACACAGGCCTCTACCTAGACTGTATGAACGGCTTCCCCGGACCCCTTGTCAAATGGATGATAGAAAAAGTAGGCAGTGAAGGACTTGTAGAGATAGCAGAAAAAATGGACAACACAAAAGCTGAAGCCAAAACCATGATAGGCCTAGCAGAAGCCAGCGGAAACATGGAATTCTTCCAAGGAGTGACAAAAGGAAAACTAGTCCATCCAAGAACAGAAAGCGAATTTGACTGGGACAAAATCTTCCAACCAGAAGGACATAACCAAACATACGCTGAGATGAACACGCTAGAAAAAAACCAAATAAGCCAGAGAGGAAAAGCCTTAGAAAAACTCAGAGAATACCTTGATTCCAGACAATAGATTTATATATTAAGAAGCAGAATAAATCGCTTATGCGCAGACGGAGAGGACAGTCAGACGCCAGTGGGGCCGCAACCCTCCTAGTAATCATAGCCGTCATGATACTTCTATACCTAGTCTTCATACCCGCACAAGAAAGACAAAAACTCCTAGATGGAACAGGTGAAGACGACAGGCCAGGAGGTCCACCCGGACAACCCAGTGGAGAAAATGTCTTACTCTCCCAAAAAATAGGCGAAATAAACCCTCCAGGACCCAACCAAAAAGAACACACCTTACCAAGCTTCACCATCTTCACCAAGACAAACGCTAAAGAAATACATCGAAAACCAGTGCTAACCGCAAGACGAGGCATCTTCACAGACGAACCCGCAAAGATAAACTTCCAATACAATCCCTCCAACACGGACAACTTAAGGCTTTCCTTCAACGCAAGAAGGAGCGGTGGAAAGCTCAAAATATTACTAAACGGAGAAACAATATTCAACAACGAATTAGAAAGCGGAAGTCCAAAACCCATAACACTACCAGAAAGCCTGTTACAAAGAGAAAACACGCTAACCTTCAAAGCAAACAGTCCAGGCCTAGCATTCTGGAGAGTAAACACACACGAACTAGAAAACATAATAGTAAGTGGTGAAGTAACGGACAGAACCGGATCAACCGCCTCACAACACTTCTCAATACCACAAAAAGAATTTGAATCAATGGAGATGGCAGAACTACGATTTCTCCCAAACTGTAACACACAAAAAGCGGGCAGGATGAGAATAAGTGTAAACCATCAACAACTATACTCAGGATTCGCCGATTGCGGAGTGCCAAACACTGTAGAGATAGCTAAAAATCTCTTACAACCCGGCGACAACACCCTAACATTCGTTTCACAACAAGGACAATACTTAATAGACACCGTTAAAGTGACCACACACTTAGAAGAACAACAAGTACCAGTTTACTACTTCAACATCCCTCAAAGGCTTTACAGAGCTCTCTATGTAAACGACGCACTATTATTCCTTAAACTAAGGTTTACAGACGCGAGAAGTCGAAAGACAGGAACATTAAACATTAACGGATATGAAACAACTTTCGACACTAATCAAAGAGTGTATCAAACACAAGTAAATCCTGAGTTCTTGATGTCTGGTCCAAACAGTGTAATGATAGTTCCACAAGGAAAATCACTGCACATAGCAGAACTAAGAGTAGAAACATCATAGCTCGAAAACTTATTATAGGAATAATGCTGGTTTTAAGTCAATGGCAGATGACATCATCGAAGAGTGGAGAAAGTTCATAGAAAAAAGAGGTATGTCTCAAACTCCTAGGATAAAACAACTCCTCAAATTTCTAGAACAAAAAAACGTTCCATATGAAGAAGTAGAACGCGCCGTTGAAAAAGACCATCCTCACATCTCACTTGATAACCACGGCCGAGTAATGAGCAGGGATGACAGCGAAAAACTAATCGAAACCATCATGGGAATAGAAAGAGACATACAAGACTCGGAAGAAGAACTTAGAGAAGAGATGGAAGAAGAAGTCCGAAGACTAGAGAATGAAAAAGAAAGGGCACAAAATTCTCAAGAAGAACTTCAAGAAGAAGAACGCGAACTTGAACGAAAAAGTCGAGAAATAGAAGAAAGCGTAGAAGAGGCAGAAAGAGAACTAGATGAAGAAGAAAACAAAGCCAAGAAATGGATGAAAAAAGGCAAAAACGCTGCCGAAAAAGGAGCTCAAGCTGCAGGTTCTGCCGCGGCAGGAGCAAAAAACGCTTACGACAAAAAAAGAAAAAAGAGAAAACTAGATAAATTACGAGAAAATTGGATGAATAAAAATTCTGACAGTAGCAATGGGGGAGCGCTAAAAGAGTTTATAATGTTCTTAGCCTTAGCAATCCCTCATTACGTCCTCTCGATAGGTGTTGCAGGAGGAAGTTGGAACGTATTCTGGATGGGAGTAGTAATAACTTTATTTCTAGCAGGATACTATTCTGTACAATATAACAGCAGACAAATATGGGGCGTAGCCCTAGCAGAAATATTTGGAGTCCTCGGAATAAACTGGCTCGTCGGTCTAGGTGGAGTAAACAACATGTTACCAGCGTCTATAGCATCTCTATTCACGATACTCTGGTGGTGTACTCCCCTCCTAGCTATTTATGTCGGATCACAACTCAACTGGTGGCCGACCAGACTATGGGCGTTAGCAATTGTGGGATTAATGATAATGTGGCTAGTGCACGATCTCGGATTAAGAAACTTCTTCCCACAACTAGCGGCGGAACAAAACCTAGCTCAAGCATCTGGACAAGCTTGGGAAGACTTAAAGTCAGCATTCAATAACCTTATCGACGTTTTCAAAAGTGGAATGGAATCTCTAGTAGGCGCAGGACAGAGATCAATTAACTACGCAACCGGGGGCTACTACACCAGCGTGGTTGAACAACAACAAGGGGAAGACATAGGATTAGCTATTGACGACTTCCGTGCCGTAAGCGACGTATTCTTCCAAGGCCAAGAAGTATTCCTCTGGGCCGACATCACCGGCAAGACTTTCAAAGAAAAAATTAGCGTGAGCACACACTGCTTTACAGAAGAAAAAGAAGGAAGCACAAGTCCCTCAACTTTCGAAATATTCGCCGAAGGAGGCGAATCAGTACGATGCACCTTCCAAAACCTTTCGGAAGGGAGTCACACCGTCAACTTCCAAGCAGGATTCCCCTTCTCAACTTGGGGCTACGTAACATACACATTTGTAGAACAACAAACAAAATACAACATCTTATCACAAGATAAAAACATAAATAGAGAACTCGACATTCCTTCAACAGTTAAACCTACATATACTCCTGGCCCAGTAAGGTTAGAAATGGCAGCTGACATTCCACAACCAGTAGGAATCGATACCAGTAATGGATTAAACGCTCCATTTGGAGCCAGACTCACAAATAAATGGACGGAAGGAAGAATAGATGAAGTAAGCCACTTCATAGTATTAACCCCCCCTGAATTCAGACTCTTCGATTGTGACGCTCAAAAAGAAGAATTATTGGAAGACCCTTACTGCGAGGTAGATAGAGACAGATGTGCAGAAAACATGAATGCTTACAGATTCAGCGTGAATCCTGGAAGACAATTACAACAAATAGGGTGCAGAGTTGGACTCTCAGGAGGAACAGATCCAAGTGAAGTAATCCCACCTGGTCAGCAAAAGATGCAAAAAACATTTGTAGTAAGAGCAGAATATGATTACATACTTGAAGAAAGAGAAACCGTCGAGGTGAGGGAGAGATATGCAGAAAGCTAAACTAATAATACCTCTCCTGCTAGTTTCTCTCCTAGCGTGCACACCACAACAAGAGGGGCCTAACCCTGCAAAGTTCAATAAAGGAACAGAAGGGATAAACATAGAATTTGTCGAGAATTCCCCACCAAACAAAGTATACGAAGACACTTCTTTCCCAATGATGGTACAAATCCATAACAGAGGTGCAAAAGACATACCTTTCACAACAGAAATAGATGGAGAAACCGTCGAGTCTCAACCAGCAAGCATCTCAATGAACTTTGACAACTTCTACATAGACTACGCAGGAGACTTAACTCGAGAGGAAGTCCAATCAAGTTTACAAAATCTGAAAATACGAGGCAAATCAGAAATAGTCCCGAATGGAGAAGTTCGAAACGTGAAACTCGGAAATCTACAAGCACAAAAAATAGTGGGGAACAGAGAATCTCCTGAGACGCAACTATACGCTAGCATATGCTATCCTTACGAGACAAAATTATCCACAGACTTATGTATGGACGCAAACACTCAATCAGAAAACGTAAGAGAACAAGTTTGCCAAGCAACTGACCTCGCTTTCAGTCGAGGACAAGGTGCACCCGTTTCTATAACCAAAGTAGAAGTAGATATGGTCCCCCTAGGAAGTATGACTAGACCTAGCCTAACCATCCACATAGAAAATACAGGTCCTGGAAACGTGTTAAAATCACTAACTGGAGAAAGCGATTTAGAGGAAGCTTGTGCTCTACAATCTGAACCTTCAAACCTTAACACTATCAATGTAGAAGCAGATATTGCAGGAGTCGAACTTGAATGCGAACCAGATCCAGTGAGGCTAGCAGGGCAAAAGAACTCTTTCCACTGTATAGTACCAGAAGAAGATCTTGAAACTGACAGAAACCTATTTAGCAGACAGGATAACTTTGTAACAACATTAAACATCCAACTCTTATACTACTATACAAATAGCGTTTCCAAAAAAATAGAAATTCAAAGAAGGTCAAGCAATGAATTCCCACCCCAACAGGAAGAATCCCAATGTCAGGCGTGGGAAACGGAACAAAGTGGGGGTGTGTGCACAAACAAATGTGGACAAGACAGCGAAACTGCAGGTTACACTTGTTCATGCAATAGAGAGGAATGTATAGATGAGTTGGAAGATAGCGGACGATGCAACTTACAAAACCTTTGCCCACCAGGAAGCTATTGCTGTAAGAAAACCGCTTGTGACGACTTTGATGGAGACGCCACAAGTTGCAGACAAGACGGGAAATGCAGTTATTGCGAAGCAACAGATGAATGCGTAAGAGGAACATGTGATCAATGCGAATACGAGGCCGTAAAGCAAGATGGAGTCTGTGTTGAAAATGAAGAAGGATAAGATATTACTTTCAATAATTGTTTTAACCCTTATCCTAGCAGGTTGTTCCCAATTCAGACAGAACCCAGAAGAAAGAGAATATTACCAAGGACGTGAAGGCGTAGATATAAGTTTTGAACAAAACTCGCCACCCACTCAGTTATTCTACCGAGGAAATCCAGTAGAGTTTGACATAGCAGTAAATGTTGAAAACGAAGGTTCATCTCTAACAAAAGGAGGGATATACCTATCCGGATATGATCCCAGCATTATAGACATCGAAGAAATAGAGGAAGATAAAGATTTCTTCAACATGTGTAACATTGACATTGGAAACCTAGACTTTGGCAGCTTCAGAGGATACTTACAATGTCAAAGATTTGACTTAGGTGTTCTCGGACAACCCAAAGTCGGAGTTAGTTTAGATGGAGGAGTCTTCATCACATTAGATGATTTAAACCTAGGAAATGCTCTTGACAACCTCTTCAACACAGACTTTTTCACATCTATGGGAGTTGATCAAACAAGCGTTAATCTAGACACACGAGGAGACGGTTACAGGATAGATGTAGATTTTGAAAGTGCGCAATGGGATCCAAATATCGGATCAAGAGGTCGCTTCCTACTATCAGCTTGGGCGCCTATAGACTTCACCATAAACCAAGGCAGACAATTCTTACTCAAAGGAGACAATCCAAGATTTCCCGGAGGAGAAAGGGAAACAATAACTTATCATGGAGAAGTCCGACAATTACCAGAAGGAAGAGATGAAACAACACAACCTATAATGGCAACTTCCTGTTATCTATACGCAACCTATGCCGCTCCTGAAGTATGCATAGACCTCCAACCCTATTCAGAAGGAGAAAAAACGTGTCGAAGAAAAACTCACAACTTCAACTCTCAAGGCGCCCCAGTAGCAATTAAATCCGTGTCGCAACAACCAGCAGGAGAAGAAATAATGTTTAAGATGAAAATAGAAAACGTAGGTGACGGTCAAGTATACAATCCACTAAAGATACACAAATGCAGTCCTTACTATCCAGCACCAGCCACTAGAGAAGATACTAACACACTCGTTCTAGGAATGGTTTACATAGGAGACCAAATGTTAGAATGCATCCCTGAAAACCACACCGTAAACTTATACAACGGACAAGGAATAGCAAAATGCATTTACAAACCAGATGAAGAAAATGTTGTAAGCAATACAGGATACACCACTCCTCTTGTGGCAGAACTATGGTACGGTTATTCCGAAACGATAAGGAGAAACGTAAAGATTCAAAGGATAGTTTAGAAAACTTTATATAATAACAACGAGGAAGCTTTAGACGATGAAGAAACTACTTTTCACATTTGGACTTCTCGCCTTACTATTATTCTTAACCGCGTGTAACACCAATCAAAACCCGGAAGATCGGAACTACTTTCAAGGCTATGAAGGTGTAGAAACCCGTTTTGCAGATCGAGACAGTCCTCCAAGAGACCTTTACTATTACTCTGACACCGATGACAATCGATTTGACATAACCGTAGAAGTAGAAAACCAAGGAGCGAGTTATGCACGAGGTGGCTTATATCTTTCAGGATATGATCCTAATATGATACACGTGAGAGGAATAAACCCTGATCTTTCCGGATTTGGAACATGCGGTTTTAGCCTAGGCAACGTCGGATTCGGAGAATTCGGCTTTGAAGTACAATGCGACCGAGCAAGTGTAAGAACCGGAGGAAGTGGACTTCTAATAGATGTTGAAAACGTAGGTCGTATCTTAAACGATATCTTTGAAACGACAGGTTGGGAAGAAGGAAGAGTTATAGGAGAACCGGTTGAAAACCTTGATTTCACAATTGACAAAAGTAGTACCAACAATAAATATAGTCTTAACTTTAACTTGGCAGGACAAAACATCGATTTGGAATATGCAAGTAGAGGACGTTTAATGCTGGCAATGCTCCCTATCGATTTCACGAGAAACTTCGGTAAAGAATACATACTAGCTGGCGACACACCAAGATTCCCCGGAGGAGACATGGCAGTAGTTCCCTGGGAAGCTAACATCCAAAACTTCCCACAAGGTATTGATGATACTAGACAAACATTTATGGTAACCAACTGTTACCTATACAGTACACACGCCTCACCTGTAGTATGCATAGATCCATCACCTCATAGTCAAAGCGAGAAAGTTTGTAACCCCTTAAGATACAATCCAACAAACGGGCAAGGAGCTCCTGTAGCAGTCACTTCAATACAGCAAGAAAACACACCAAGAGAAGCCGTGTTCAAAATCAGAGTTTCTAACCAAGGCAATGGCGAAGTTTGGAGTCCTGGAAAAATCTCCAAGTGCAATCCGTACACGGAAACGCGAGTGACAAGCAAAGATAAAAACAGAGTGTGGTTGGGCCAAGTCAGAGTTTCTGGAGATCCAACCAGATTAGACTGCGTACCTGACGACGTCATAAGACTGGACCCAGATACAGAAAGCGGAGTGGTAACTTGTAAGTATGACATCCCATTCCAAGGCGTACAATCCGCTTATCAAACTCCCTTAGTGGTAGAACTCTGGTACGGTTACGAAGATACAATACGCAGAACAGTGACTGTGAAGAGAGCTATTTAAGACGAAACATTTATTAACAAATTACTGGATATGGGTTTAATAATGAAATACAAGACGTTGGTCTTTGCGGTAATTGCTTGTTCTCTCCTTTTAGTAGGTTGTCAACAACAGCAAGAAGATCAACAACAAGACATAACAGAACCCTTCATAGGAGGGAACATCGGTTTAAACACGCACCTGCTTGAAGGAGTACCTCCAAAAGTAATTCAGGATAACGGTCAAAGTGTGTTCAGCTACGCTATCGTAATGGAAAATCAAGGAGAAGCAGATGTGGGGCCTGGAACAGAAAACAACTTTGTCCAAGTAAAACTTGAAGGAGTAAACCCTGGACAGTGGGGAGTAAATGAGAGTGTTAAACAACTACAACAACCCTTGAGAGGAGCTAGGAAAAACATTGATGGCACCATGCTCCCAGGAGAAATGACAACTGTAAGTTTTGAAGGATTAAGCTATCAAAAGAACATCAGAGGTAATACTGAGTTTGTACTACGAGGCGACGTTTGCTATGACTACACAACCTATACTTCCACACAGATTTGTTTGAAAGATAATGTTTTAGAAAACATTCAAGATTCAAGCGTTTGCACCTTGACTGGCGAAAAGAATCCGAAGAATAGCGGCGCACCCCTACACATAACAAGCTTGATACAAAACCCCCTTGCTGAAAACAAAATACAAATCGCGTTTGAGGTAGAACACGTAGGACAAGGACAATTCTACGGAGACCCACAGTTCAGCAATGCAGAAGAAGAAAGTTGTAACCCTTCACCAAGCAATTTCAACAAGAACAAGGTCACGGTGGTTGTAAAACCAATATCCGATCCTGGATACAAAGTTGACTGTCCAAGATTCGGAGGAGGCAATCAAGGAACTATAAAACTTGCGCAAGGCGCACCCCAAAGAATCAGTTGCACTGTAGAAAGAACCAGGTCAAGTGAAGGAAGAATATTCCAAGACATTATGGAAATCAACTTGCATTACAGATATCAACAATTTATTGAAACACCTATTGTCGTGCAAGACGTTAGTAACGAGCCAGGAGCTGAAACGGGAGCTAGCGGAACTGGCAGTAATTAATTTCTTATAATGAAACTAACACGAATACTCGCAGTTGTTGTCTTGGTAGCTTTGATACTTACAGCATGTAGTCAAGAAGAAAATTCTGATAAAGACATTATAAACCCCTTTATAGGTGGTTCTCAAGGGTTGAAAATAAGCGTGTTGGATGGTGCACCACCTCCTACAGTGACGGATAGCGGGTCCCAAAGGTTTGCAATCACGCTAGCGATAGAAAACGTTGGAGAAAGCACGGTAGGCGAAGGTGAAAATCCTTTCATCGTGACGAGACTTTCAGGAATATCTCCGCAAAACTTTGGAACAATAAAGGAGAACTTGACGAAAGAAGTCGACCAGAGCTTAATGGGTGCTAGAAAAAACGTTGATGGAACGATCCTACCAGGAGAAACTACATCAGTCTCTTTCCAACCTTTAAATTACCAAAATTCTGTTCCCGGAAGCCAAGTTTTTAGATTCAGAGCAAACGTTTGTTATGATTACAGCACACACGCAACCATGAAGGTGTGTGTTAAAGATAACGTTTTAGAAAACGTACAAGATAATAGTTTATGCACTCTAAGAAGAGATTTGAACCCATTAAACAGTGGCGGACCTCTACACGTTGTCAAAGCAGATCAAAATCCAGTCGGTGATAATAGAATCCAAGTTAATTTTGAAGTGGCAAACGTTGGCGACGGAGTTTTCTTCAATCGAAGGAGTGATAATCCTAGAAAAGCTTGCAGTTTTAACGTGAGAAATAAAAACATGTATGAAGCTCTGATAGTAGCTCATCCTGTTGATCCAAAAAATTATGATTTAGACTGTACAGGTTTGAAGGATGAAAAACCTGGTTTTAAAGATTTAAGCTTTTCTGAAGAATCAGAGTATGGCGTTGTAGATTTCGGTAGGAACTCGCCTAGGTCTTTAACGTGCTTTTTGGAGAAAACCACAGACATAGGAGGCAGGGTTTTCCAAGATGTTATGGAAATTGACATGTATTACAGGTATGGTGAGTTCTTGGAAATTCCTATTTTGGTTCAGGATGCGCAGATTGCGGATATGGGCAAGACACCGAAAGGATGGGGTGGAGTCCCTAAAGCCGGTGATTTTAACCCTGAAAGTTCTTCTGGAGGTTCTCAACCAGGAAATGAATAGCCTTTTGACTTTTTAATAAAATCGGCTTTGCACATTAATGAGGTTTATTTATGTGCAAAATCAATAAAACCCAAAAACTTTTAAACTAGTTGTTATTAACTAGTAATAACAAAGAATTTGATGGGGGTCGAAAAATGAATAAGAAAACATTTGCAATCATAACACTGCTCGTACTAGGATTCACCATGCAAGCAGCAACCGCCTACCACAACGGCTACTTCAAAAGTCCACAACCACCTGTACAAGATCCTAACGTAAGAGAAGGAGGACACTTCCTATCAACAAGCTTCTACTTTACCGGGATTAGAGATGGGATAACAACAAGCGTACCACAAACACATCAATTCCGAGAAAGAATAGCAAGTTACTACTATCCAAGACAGAACATGTACACCAACCGGTACAGATACAGAGAAGGTGGACCATTCCCAAACAGGATACAAGTAAGAGGATACAGCCCCGGATCATACGTCTTTGACGGAAGATTTGGAGGAACAAGAGAACAAAGACCTGGACTACCGCCGATATACTAAAAAATGAAATACAAACTCCTCTTAGCCTTAGTAATGCTGATGCCCATAGCATCAGCTTTCCACACCGGCTACACAGATGCTCCACACCAATACGGAAGCGGAGTCTATAACGCACAAAGATTCGGTAAAGAAACAGGATACGACCCTTTCTATGCCAGAAGTTCATTCGCTAGCAACACAGAACCCTCCCCTGTACGCTCTCACATAAACATCAGGAATAAACTAGACTATAAAATCTATAAAAATCCCTCTTTACTCCATCCTAGAAAGATTACAAATTACCATAACAGATACATGAACTTAGGAAAAACAAATCACCCTTATCAACTAGGAGAAAAAGCAGGGGTTAAGGGAGTTAATTACTGGAGCTGAGAGTGAACTTCGCTAACAAAGATTCTAACTGAATATATTCATCAGATCCTTCAACCATTCTAAACTCTGCTTCACCAGTTTCTTTCAACATCTCCAATTTAGTCCTGTCTTCAACATCTAAATCCCAAACTTCACTACTAATTTGTTTGATAATATCTAGACCAGAAAGAGAATTATCTAGCATGGTCTGCATCAACTTATCTTTAGCTTTTTCAAAACTCCCTTCTACACAAAGTTCTAATACTTCTTTCACCTCTTCTGGTTTTGCAACACTAGCTACTTCATAAATTAATTCTTCAGTAATCTCATCTTTCAAAGCAGCACTACTCTGCAAAACGTTAAGAATTCTTCTAGCATCACCATTACTAATTTCAATCAACGCCTCCTTTGCATCTTCTTCTACATCTAGATTTTCGTCCTCTGCTATGGTCTCAATCAAATCTTTCAAGTCTTCTTCAGATAAGGGTTTAAACCTGAAAACAGTACACCGACTCTGTATAGGATCGATAATTTTAGAACTATAATTACAGCTTAATATAAACCTGCAAGTTTGTGTGTAATTCTCCATAGTCCTCCGAAGAGCTTGCTGTGCGTCTTTCGTTAAATTATCACATTCATCAAGATAGATTATCTTGAACGGCACGTCACCAATAGCTTTCGTCCGAGCAAAATCCTTAACTTTATGCCGGATAGTATCAATACCCCGTTCATCCGAAGCATTCAACTCTAGAAAGTTATCACTCCAATCCTCTCCAAACAACTGCCTTGCTGCGACGAGAGCTAAACTAGTTTTTCCTGTACCAGCAGGTCCTGCAAAAAGAAGGTGAGGCATGTTTTCCTTTTCAACAAATGCTTCAACACGACTAACTATATCATCTTGGCCTTTAACGTCGTCAAAGTCATCCGGCCGGTACTTCTCCGTCCATATAGTTATATCTGCCATCGTATCAGAAGAATCTCAGAAAGTTTATAAGGGTTTTGATAAAGAATTAAATGATGTCTTCTTCAGCAACTACCATGAAATCTCCAACTGCAAGAAGTGCTGAGAATGGAATCAATGTCTCGCCAGACTTGGTCTTTTCCAAATCTAATTTCTCAGTATAACTAGTCGGGTTTTGAACCACCATGTGGATTAATTCTCCGCTTCCACTTTCAAAAATTATGTCTCCGACTTCACCAAATCTCTTTCCTGTTTTAGACACAATAGTCTTGCCTAAAATCTGTTTGGAAAATTTCTTCTCCTCCTCTGGCATAAATAATCACCCGTACAGCATATTTCAGTTATGTCAAGTATTTAAAGGTTTCTATTAATTTCGACGATAAACAATACTTTTATATAGTGAAATAAGCATTTTTCAGAAATATGGTGTGGTACGAGGAATTAGGGTTTGATGAAAATCCTCTTGATGTACGTCCAAACACTGAACTAGTAGGTCTTGACAAGCAAGAACAACAATTAAAGAATCATATAGAGAAAGGAGAAATTTGTTTCTTACACGGATTGACAGGCAGTGGAAAAACTTCCCTTCTCAAAAAGTTGCAAAAAGATATGAATGATTACAAATTTATTTACTTAGACGCTCAAGATCTCCCCGCAGACTTTAACTTAGAACAAGAGTTGAAAAAGAAAAGAAGCTTCTTTGATAAAATTCGATTGAAAGACTTTCCTAGTAAAGAACCTGTTCTAATAATTGATGAATTTCAAGAAACTGATGAAAACGTTATAATGGAAGCTAGAGCAAAGTGGGAAGATCCTGATGATAGGAAGATAAAAAGCATAATAATAGCCCAAATAGACAATCATCTAGAGAACGTTACAGATAGCTTTAAGGAAAGAATTGGAAAAAGAACTATAGAAATGCCAACTCTTACCGATAGTGAGATGAAAGAAATATTAAAGAAAAGGTTGGACAATGGAGATAAGAATTACTATAACAAATTGCATAGTGAAGCAGTAAACTTACTGGTAGCGTGCGCTGATGGAAATCCAAGGCGACTATTGGAATATACAGATTTAATCTTTGACTTCCATCATCAAAAATTTGGGGATAAAAATCCTTTGACGGAAAGCGATACTTACTTAGTAACTTACTACGGCGCAAAAGAGATATTGGAAAAAGAAGGAGTGAATGTTGAATCTTACACTTACCTTGAACCTGAAGAAAGACTTAGACAGAGTGAAGTATTTGAAGATAAATTCAATGAAGAAGAAAGAGAACTAATAATATATATGATGACAACTCCTAGAACCGCAGATAACGTAGCAGACAAGTTAGATGTTTCTAAAAGCACTGCCTACAAAAAGTTAAGAAACTTAAGAGAAAAAGACGCTATTGAAGAAGCTGGTACAAAAGACCGTAAAAAACTTTGGACTACAACAGAACACGTTAAGAGATTAACGGTGAAGGTATGACCAACACAATAGATATAGTAGATGAAAAAGATGAAGTAACATCCCAAGAAAAAAGAACAAAAGCACACGAAGAAAATTTACTTCATCGTTCTGTCCATGTTCTAATATTTGACAGCGAAGGTAACGTTGTATCTCAATTAAGAAATGAACGTAAAGACGTGTTCCCTCTTCACTGGTCAAGTTCTGCAGCTGGACATTTACAATCTGGTGAAAACCCTAACATTGCAGCTGAAAGAGAACTCGAAGAAGAACTAGGAATAGACACAGACTTAGAATTTTTAGGAAAGTTCAGAACTGAAGATGAAGAAGACGAAGAATTCATCTACGTTTTCTATGGAGAACACCCCGGCCCTTATAAGATAAGTGAAGAAGCTAAAGAAATAGCTGAATACGATATAGATTACATATTAGAAAATCCAGACAATCTAGACATCGACCCTCACTTCAAAGAAACTCTAAACTACTTTATGGAACACGCTGATCACTACGCTGCTTCTTAATCTCCGCTGCTTTCCTATGAGCATACTGTACAGGCATAGGAAGTTTATACTTATCCACACAATTATCTACAATTTCTAAACTACTTTCAAAAGAAACTTTATGTCCCGGACTAACATAAACAGGGTTACAACCTTCTCTTGTCTCAATTTCAAAACCAACTAAATCTTCATCATAAATTACTTCTCTCCGATCCCCTTCCTCCTTTACCTCACCACATAACAAACTCTTAGCAATGCCGATAGTAGGGACATCCATTAAAACACCGACATGGGAAGCAATACCAAACCTTCTCATATGCAACACCCCGTTCCCGTCAAACAACAACAAGTCAGGAAGTTCAATCTTATCCAAAGCCTTCATAATAGAAGGAGATTCTCTATAACTCAACAATCCAGGAATGTAAGGAAAATCCTCTTCTAAAACGGCATGAACTGTTTCTTCAATCTCCAAAGTATCATAGTCACAAATTACAACTGAAGATATAACCTCGCCGTTGTGAAAGGCCTGGTCTACACCCCCCACTTTTTCTATTTCGTTAAAACCATCTTCTAGTACAACTTTTTCGGCCAGTTCTTTCTGCTCCTTAATCAATTCTTTCGTATCCATTATTCTAATGATATATAGGATTGGCTACCTGCATTTTAGTCTTTTCCCTAACCTCCTGCTCACTAAGATGAGGATAATTTATATGATTTAACTCGTGTTGCAACACTTCTCGGAAAGCATCACCGTACAGTGAATTAAGTATTTCTATCTGTCCACTGCCAGGCCACGTCCTTCCCAAGACATTAGGTCCGAGAACATTCTGACTAACCCTATGGACTTGTACATTTCGAGGCACGAACATGTAAGCGAATTTAGATTCTTCTTCCTCTTCAACCACATAAATGCTACCTTCCTCTTTTCCTTCCTCGCCTACAGGGGTAGGTTCGTAATAAACTATACCGACTTTCTTCTGTTGCGCGACAACTTCTTCCAAGAAATCATTGACCTCTCTATCCGCCTCTGCTTTCGGCATATCATGACTTATCTCAACCTCTTTACCTTCGTGTTCCTTCAAGATTCCTTCCAGTCGAGACTCAGAAGTCGAAAAGACAGTGTCTTGAGAAATGATTATTTCTTCTCTTGACTCTTCCGGCAAGACATACTGAAGTACAGTGTTTAAATCAGGAAGTAATTCTCTCCAATCCCTATCTCCCATAAAAATACAAAAAGAAAAACAGTTTTATATAGATTATATTTTTAAGCAAAGACATTCTAGATATAAATTATGAAAGCAGTTATTTTTGACTTTGATGGTACTATCGCAGACACTCTAGGTATAGTTATGGAAGAAGCAGAGAAAATCGCTGAAGAAGAAGGCTATGATTGGCCTGAACATCCTATGGAATTGCGTGATAAAAAAGTGACTGAACTGATAGATATGTTCTCCGTTCCAAAGATAAAAATTCCTTTCTATGTTAAGAAATTAAGAGATAAGGTTGGGGACAGACTTCACGAAGTACCTGTATTTGATGGTATGAAAGAGGTTGTAGAAGAACTATCCGAGGATTATAAACTCGGGGTTTTAAGTTCTAACAATGAAGAAAACATACTTCGTTTTTTAGAAAATCATTCAATGCTTGAACATTTTGATGAAATAGTAACAGGACTGTCTATATTTGGAAAGTCAGGCAAGATAAAGAAATTAGTGAAAAAACTAGGTGTTAAAAAAAGTGAAGCGATATACGTAGCTGATGGAGAAAGAGATATAGAAGCTTGTAAAGATGATAACGTTCCTATAATAAGCGTGAGTTGGGGTTATAATTCTAAAGAATTACTGCAGGAAAACAATCCAGATTTCCTCGTAAATGAAGCAGAAGAAATATTAAAGATCATTGATTCGGCTTAGATAAGATGAAAGTTGACAAGTTGCAAAAAGTTCTAGAAGAGAAAGAGTTGGATGGATGTATACTTTACACCGACGATCCTAATTTCAATTATTACGTTCAAAAAGAGTTGAAGTCAGGAATTCTCTTCATCCCAGCGAGAGGGACACCAACCACACTGGTCCATCCTCTTGAAGAGTTAGATCATGATTTCAACACCCTGAAGATTGAAGATAAAGATACTGTAAAAAATTTCTTTGAAAAACAAGATTTAGATAGAGT
Organism: uncultured Methanosarcinales archaeon; assembly: GCA_964398115.1. Lineage (GTDB taxonomy): Archaea > Nanobdellota > Nanobdellia > Woesearchaeales > CAYNLP01 > CAYNLP01. The sequence goes on from CAYNLP010000002.1 coordinate 23,895, forward strand.
TGGATATAATTCTCAAGAAATAAATGTTAGAAAGTACCATAAGCTAAAGAACAGGTTTGGTTTGAAAGATGTTTCGAAAGAGTTAGAAGAGATTAGGAAGTTGAAAACTAAGGAGGAAATTGCCTATTTGAGAAAAGCAGCTAGGATAGCAGATGATATAATGAGAAATTTGATTAACGAATTTGATTTCAAAACGGAAGGAGAGATAAGGAAGTTCGTGAAGATGCAGATGGCACAAGCAGGGGTAGAAAAAAGTTTTGAGCCAGTAATAGCGGGTGGAGGCGGCGCAGCTGTTCCGCACTACTATGGAGACAACAAATTAGAGGAAGGATTTTTAATAGTTGATCTCGGAGTAAAGATTAACGGATACTGTTCAGACATTACTAGAACTTTCTATCTAGGAAAGCCAAATCGTGAAGAAAGGAAATTATATGAAAAAGTGTTAGACGTACAGAAAGGGTGTATTAAAAAATCGAGATCTGGAAAGAAATGTAGTGAAGTATTTGAATACGCCAAGGAGGTGTTAGGCGAAAACTTTACTCATGGATTAGGTCATGGTATAGGTTTAAGAATTCATGAACTCCCTAACCTAAAGCCAGGATCAGAAGAAATTTTTGAGGACAATATGGCATTCACAGTAGAACCCGGGTATTATGATAAGGAAGAAAAAATAGGGATAAGGATAGAGGATGACGTGCTTATACAAAATGGGAAACCTGCGAGAATTTCGAAAACTACTAGGGAATTAAGAACGTTTTCTATAAGCTGAAACCTTTTTCTAGGAAAGCTTTGTAAGCATTATAAGCGCTGTACAAATCTGCTTTACTCGCCAGTTCAAATGGGGCGTGCATACCTAAAACTGGTACTCCCATGTCGATAACGTCTGCTCCGTTTTTAGCTAAGAACTTCGCGATGGTTCCGCCTCCGCCAAGGTCTATCTTTCCGATTTCACCTGTCTGCCAAGGTACATCTTCCTCTTTTAACAACTGTGTTATCTGATGTGTGAATTCAGCTGTAGCATCGTTAGAACTATATTTTCCTCTTCTTCCGCCAAACTTTTCTACACTGACTCCATGACCAATGAAGCTACTGTTAGATTCATCATAGGCATCAGGAAAGTTTGGATCCATAGCAGATGTGACATCTGCAGATATAACTTTCGTATTCTCCCAAACTTGAGTACTTCGTAAATCGGAACCCGTTAGATCTATTAAATCTTCAATTATTGAAGTGAAGAATTGGTTTTTAGCACCTGTCGTTCCATCACTACCAATCTCTTCTTTGTCATAAAATAAACAAATTTGAGTATGGTCTGAATCACTTGAATCAAGTATTGCTTCCATGCTAGTGAATACGCTACTTCTATCATCGTGTCCATATCCTGCAATCATGCTTTCATCAAATCCGACGTCTCTGGGGCTACCTGCAGGTACGAAAGCGAGTTCGGCACTGACAAGATCTTCTTCTTTCAAACTATATTTTTCGTGTAGTATTTTTGCAACGCCGAATTTCACTTTTTGCTCTATTTTTTCATCATCTATTGCCAGATTTCCAACTATAGGGTTTAGTTGTTCCCCCTCAACGACTTTTTTACCTTCTTTTTCCAGTTGTTCTTTCGCTAAGTGTGGAAGCAAGTCTGGTATAGTAAAGCAGGGTTCGTCTTCTTCCTCTCCAAGTTTTAGTTTAATCTTTTTTCCTTCTTCTGTAAACGCCACTCCTCGGAGTGAGAGAGGAATGTTCATCCACTGATACTTTTTAACACCGCCGTAGTAATGTCCTTTGAACAAAGCAAGTTTAGCGTTTTCAACTAATGGATATGGTTTTAGATGTAAGCATGGACTATCAGCGTGGCTTGCAACAGCGTAAATGTTTTCTAAACTTCCTATTTTGATTAATGCGATGTTGCGGTTCCTGTCTTCTCTGTAATATTTTCCGTCTTTTTCTATTTCACTTACTTCTTTAATATTTTCAAAACCAGCCCTTTCAGCTCTTTCTTTTATTTCAGAAATTATTTCTCTTTCAATCTTATTATCTCCAATGAAACTTTTGTATTCTTCTGCGAATTTTTGAACTTCATCTTTATCATAACTTTCTTGTGAAGGCTTTCGTTGTACGAGAATTTCTTCTGCTAGTTTTTCATTTTCAGTTTTATCACTCATCTTCTTAGTAGAAAGTTATTCTTCGAACATATTTAAGCTTTCGGTTATAGAAACAATTTTCTGGACTTCTAACACTTTTATATATCTTTGTGATAACCTTTAAATAATCTTGAAAATATAAACAGAATTGTAATAAACTGCTTACCTTTTACTAGGTCACAAAAGGAGAATTGAGAGGGTTGTTATCAAGTGTCAACGAAAGATGAAGTAAGTCAAAATTCGGAAGGAGACGTTGAGAACGACCTGGAGGGTGCAGTTGTAAACTATAGTTCTGGGAATACGCAGCTTAAAGAAGAAAATAAGATGTTAAAAGAGACGGTTCATCAGTTACGGTCTGAAATTGAAAAATTTCGTTCTCCGGCTTTAATGGTTGCTGACGTTGTTGATTCAGTCGGTGATCAAGCTATTATTAAGGTTGCCAACGGTAACAAGTTCATGGTAGATGTTTCTAATGATGTCGATGGAGAACTTGCAAGTGGCGAAAGTGTTCTTGTTGAGCAGAAGAACTTGACTGTTGTAGATAGAGTCGATCACAATAGAAAGTACAATGTTGAAAAGTTTGTTATTATGGAAAAACCAGATGTTAGCTGGAATCAAATTGGTGGTTTATCTGAACAGATTAACGAAATTCAAGAAGTTATTGAAATGCCTTTGAAGAAACCGGATACGTTTGAAAGAGTAGGGATTGAACCACCAAAGGGGATTTTACTCCATGGCCCTCCAGGAACTGGTAAGACGATGATGGCAAAGGCTGTTGCCAGCAGTACCGATTCAACCTTTATTGAAATCGTTGGTTCTGAACTGGTTCAAAAGTTTATAGGAGAAGGAGCAAAACTAGTTAAGGAAGTATTTGAACTTGCAAGGCAGAAAAGTCCGAGTGTCGTGTTCATTGATGAACTTGACGCTCTCGCTGCTAAAAGAGTTGAAATTGGGACTAGTGGTGAAAGAGAGGTTCAAAGAACTTTCATGCAATTACTTGCTGAGATTGATGGGTTTGACCCGTTGGATGAGGTTAAAGTTATTGGATGCACTAACCGTCGTGACATATTAGATCAAGCTATTTTGAGACCTGGTCGTTTGGACAGACAAATTGAAGTTCCTTATCCTGATTGTGAAGGTATTGAAGAAATCTTTGAAATCCATACAGCAAATATGAGTTTGGAAAATGTTGATAGTGATTATGTTTGTGATAAAATGGAGGGTTTAAGCGGTGCAGAAGTTAAGAGTGTTTGTACAGAAGCTGGTTACTTCGCTATTAGGAATGGTCGTAATAAAGTGAAGGAACAGGATATTGAAGCCGCGATTAGTAAGGTTAAGGAAGAAGATGAGTTAGACACTGCTAGTTTACAAATGTTCGGATAAAAATAATTTGTACGTGTGCTCTCCGCTTTTATTATATAATCATCGGCTTTGGCCTCATACCTTCTACTATGCGATCATCGCACACGCTAGTTTTATGTGAGGATTTCTTTTTTTAAATAATTTTGAATTCTGTACACGTTCTAAATTTACCTGGGGATATTTGACCGGCTTGTCTAATATTTAAAATTTTAACATCGGCGTCTAGTCTTTGACTGGTTTCTTCAACTAATCTTTTTCCTCGCTTTAAGTCTTCTTCTGGTAAGAAATCGTAGTAGTGGATTACAGTTTCCTTATTTGCTTTTTTAATCGCTGTTTCTAAATATTCGTTGGCATTGTCGGGAGCGGGCATTACTATTCTGTCGAAATTTTCTTTTAATTGTGGTACTATCTCTCCTACATCTCCTTGATGGAGTTCAACGTTTTCTAAATTGTTTAATTCTACATTTTGTAATCCGTATTTGTGAGCGACTGGGTTTATCTCTACTCCTACTACTTTTTTTGCTTCTGCATTTTTTGCAATCACGCATGGGTAGGGGGCGCATCCGCTGAACATTACAAGAACTTTCTCATGAGGATTTACTTGTTCTGCTATTATTTTTCTATCATTTGCAAGTCTTGGTGAGAAGTATACTTTCTCTACGTTGACTTTTAACTTGACATTGTTTTCAATATGTACTGTTTCTTTCGTTTTCTTCCCTGCTAACCAATCAAGTTTTTGTGTTCTATAAGTCCCGGTGTGTTTTCCTTTTTTCAGGACTGTTTTGAGATATGGCTTGGCTTCCATCAGTGCTTCGCCTAGTTCGTGCTCGTATGGCTCTAACTCTTCAGACACTTCTATAATGGCTATATCCCCTATTAAGTCTTGAGAAGTTTTTAATTCACTAAAATCTATTTCTGGTATCTTCTCTCTGACTATTTCTTCAAAAGTAGGATTGTCTTTTCTTTCTTCCAAGTCTTTATCAACTATTTCGTAACTTGTTTCTATTTTTCTCTTTAAGGGAAAGTATGCGTAGCTTTCACTAGTTTCGGGCTTGACTTCTTCATCAAAAACGCCTTTTTTGATAAGTTCTTTTTTGACTTGTTCTGCTTCTTTCTTTGGAACTTTAACTGCTTGCATGTTTTGTTAGAAAAAGTTTGGTGTATAAAAATTTAGGTTATTATCATTATCGCGCCTGCTACCATAATGACGCACGCGAGTGTTTTCTTGAACAAATGTTTTTCGTGGAAGAGTTCTCCCCCTATCAAGGTAGTGGTCAGGGCCGAGGTTTTCTTAATAGCAACTACTAACGCTACTTTGCTAGCTTCGAATGTGAGTGCGTGTTGCTGAGCTAGTCTGTAACCTACTGTGAGGAGGGCGACTGCGAATATCCAACCTCCTGCGTTGTTAAAACCATGCATGATTCCGTGGTATCCGTCGTGGAAGTAGGAGAGCATTATGAAGTAATTAATTGCGAGAAACGCGTGTATAAGAGGGATGTAAGTCGTGGCAGAGATTCCAAAACCTCCTGTGCTGACAGTTCCAACTATTTTTTTGTCAATCGTTCCCGTAATGGCATAAATGGTGAGTGCTGCAAGTATAAACTTAGTGTATCTACTTTCGAAAAGTCTCTTGAAAGGTTTCAATATCTTTGTGGTTTGTTTCGCTTCTAAAACGTAAGTTCCTGTGATTAAGAGTGCGAGGCCTCCTAGCTGTAACTTGGTTAATTGTTCTCCTATAAGAAGCCACGCGGCGATTGCAGTAAACGCTGGTCCAATCATTAGTAAGGGGCTGACGATGCTAATTTCCATATGTCGTATTGCTTTCGCCACGAGGAGGTAGGCCACGCCGGCGAGGATTGAGTTGAAGTACATGAGTCCGACTACTTGCCAGTTCAGATTTGACCAGTTTATCTTGAACCATAACGGTATTGTTAGAATAGCTGCACATAATGTCATGACAGCGCTGTATTCCATTGCATGTTCTTTTTTCAAAGTCTTCTTTTGAGTGATAGCCGCGGCAGTGGCCAAGATCATGCTTAAAAATGCGAAAGCTATCCAAGCACTCATATTATCACCATTACTGCTCCAGCTAGCATTACTATACAGGCGAATGTTTTCTTCACAATGTGATCTTCATGGAATAAGAGCCCGCCATGCACCGTTGCTACGAGACTATGAGTGCTGAATATCGCCGCTACGATGCCAGCGTATTCCATACTAATAGCTTTGTAGAACATTATTATCATCAAAACGGTGAAGAGAGCTGGCCAGAATATTTGTTTCCCATATTTTTTGAATACTGGTTTTAAGTGATGGTAGTCGTGTTGGTAGGCGTTGTATATGTATACAAAGATTGTTTTCAAGATCCATACGATTATGAAGTAAGTTATGAAGTCTGTCAGGTTAGTTAGGACATATCTATCTATGGTGTTAGTTACTCCGTAGATGAACATAGCAGCTACTACTAAGAGTGCGTAAGGTGATTCCTTCATTCTTCTTACTGGATCTAAGAGTCTGTCGTGTTTTGAATGTAGTTGTAATATGTAAGTTCCAATTACTATTAGGACTATACCGCTGCTTTGGATGAAGGTGAGCTTTTCTCCGAGAAATATAAATGCTATTATTGTTACGAATAATGGTTGTAGATTCCTTAGAGGATCTACGATGCTTATGTCTATGTGTTTGAGTGCTTTGTTTCTCAATATGTTTCCAATTGTGGCGATGAGTGCCACTACTGCGCAGATTGCATAAGTTTTTAAGCTTAGGTTGAAATTTGCGAAAGGTACGGCTAGAAGGGCGAATATTGCTATGTAGAAGCCTCGTATGCTCAAATATTCTGTAGTGTGTTCGCCGTCTAGTGCTTTCTTCTGCGTTACTTCTCTAAGACTTGCGAATATTACTGAGAGTATTGCAAATATTAACCATTCCATAGTTTTTCACTTGTAATCGCTGTAAAGACTTTTACTGGTTTTAGTGTATAATAAATGTTTCTATACAAAATCGCCCAATCCTTTTTGCTGTCTTGATTTTTGTAATTCGTTAAGCTGGTCTTCTACTCGGCTTTGGCTGAAGTCGTGTTTATCAACCAACAATTTCATGATTTCTTCTCTGTCTGGTTCTTCAAAATTGGTTTGATAATCGTTGGTGACTTCCATGTCTAAGAAAGTATCCATTATCACTTTCCAAGGTGTGTCAAAGTGTTCACTCCACTCCGCTTCTTCGAATATCTTGTCAAAGTCTTTCCCATGTTCTTGCAGCATTTTCAAAGCTGTCTTTGGACCTATTCCATGAATCCCTTTCGGATTGAAATCCGTCCCGACCAGTATGGCCAAAACTATAAGTTGTTCTCTGTCAAGTTCGAGTTCTTCCAAAGTATCTTCCAAACTTAGTATTTCAGGATTTACCTCTTTATACGCTTGCTTACCTTGTCTCTTCCTCCTTCCCGTTATTGACAAGTTTTTCACCACTCTCGGCGCTCCAAATAAGAAACTGTCCGCGTCTTGACTTATCACCGCATAAGCGTCATCATTTTTCACAACATGTGCTGCTTGAGCTTCTCCTTCCATAGGGGATTGTATCCAACACTGTCCAAGAGCGTCAATTAACTTCTTTGCTTCTTCAACCATAGGACTGGTTAATTTACTGCTTTGCTGAGCGTATTTGAACATCTCCTTTATATCTCCCTTCTTCTTCGCCTCTTCATACTTCTCCCGTGCTTGTTCTTTCTTTTCTCTCCTACTTTCTAACTCTCCGTGTTTCAAGTCAGGCACCTTTCCATCGAAGCAGTAGATGAAGTCCATATCTTTCATCATAAGCCTGGTCATTCTGTTGAACAGGCCGACAAGGTGGCTTGTGATGTTTCCTTTACTATCTGTCAAGTAACTGCCGTCTCTCTGCCTTATAGTACTTAAGAATTGGTAGAGTATGTTATGAGCGTCGACTGTATATGCTTTGTTTCGTAGTTCTTCTATGCTTGTTTCTCTTCCGTGGATTAAGTCTGTAATGTTTGTGCCCATAGGAAAAGGATGGGAAAAAGGCTTTATTAAATGATTTATTGTATATATTGAAAAGAAATATTGGTTTTTTGTCAGACTTCCCTCCTTTTCAAAGGCTCTCCTCTTCTTTCGCAATCTTTTGCAGTGCATTTTGGAGTGTTGTCCTTCCACTCTTCAACTTTAAGAACTCCTCCACAACTGCCTGGACAATAATATTCTTTTCCCATATATTGACCTCCTTAAATTTGTTTTACCAACATGCCTTCAAACTCGCCGTTGAGCATTTCTTCAGCCTTGTTTGTTAAATCCCCTGTGTATAGGAACATGACGGGAAGTTTCTTGCTTTGACCTTGCACCCAAGCACTGCTTAAGTCTCCATCGTTGCATTTCTTCTTACCTCTTGCTTTACAATAAAATTTTTGCTTACCTACGGGTGTGGGAACATTAACTAAATATTTAGCGTCGCTTCCTTTCCTCTTAATATCTTCTTCTAATATGTCAATATCGTTTTTGTCAAAGAATTTTCTCAACTTTTGAACGAAGTCGTCGTCTACTTCTTCTAAATCCGGTTGGTTACTTTCTTGCTCTTCCTTTTCTTCAGATTTATCTTCTTCGCTTTGATCATCTGACTCTTTCTGTTCACTTTCTTCTTTTTCATCTTCCTCCTCATCGGAACCTATACTTTCTAAATCTTCTTTAATAAGTTCCTCCGCTTTTTCATCGCTTATCAAATACCATTTCCAATAGATCTCTTTCTCTTCTCCAGTATCCACTTTGAGAGGTTTAGCAAAGTCTTTCATTTCTCGGAGACTTGCGCGGATTACAGGCTCTTGGTCTTGATCTCTCAGAATTTTTTCTTCTTTGAGCATGTCGAAAGCCTTCTGTTGCTTGTCATTCAATTGACTCTTTAAATCCTGCAAGTATTCCTTTTGCTCCTCGGTGTAATAAACGGGGCTGCCACCAACTTTAGTATTACTAATTTGAATTTTGTCATCATCTGCAAGTTCACTAAGAATAGCTCCGATCATTAACGTGTCGCTACCCTCTACATGTCTACGGATTTGGGCGGGCAATATAGGCCCGTTTTCTTTCACGATTTGAAGAATGTCTTGACTTTCAACCATCACTCAAAAAGTGAGTAGTTAGAAGTTTAAATAATCTATGGACGCATCCATCTAACTTCCCAATAACTGACGTCACCCTCATCATCTACAACGCCGATGAGAAGCCTTTTCTTCGTACTGTGCGCAACTCTATTCTTAGCCGCGAATTCATACCAAGTTAGCGTTTCTCCTTCATGAACCGGATAAACAACCCATCTTGCATGATCTTCACCTGGCTTAATACCACGATCATAAACTCTAAAGTCCGCACCAAATTTCAATGCAGTCTTGATAATGTAACCTCTTTTTCGAATGTCTTTAAAGACGCTATAACGAACCCAGAACTTAGGCTCGACTTCTTGAGCTTTTTTCATGAACTCATCATATTCTATCGTGTTGCCATCTTGATCCTCTACTCTTATCTTCTCTCTTTCCATAAGGTAAAGTCCTTCAAGAAGGCTGAGTTGTATTTTGTTATTATCCAAGACTTTGCCATAACCACTCTGGTTATATAAGTTTCTAGCCCTATCGCTATCTTCAGTTATAACTCTTTCTCGAGCAAGGATTGCCTTAATACGATCGTCATCCTCGCCATCTGCTTCGTTTTCCTCTTGTTCTTTATCTTCACTCATTAGTGCGTGAAAAAACGTAGTGCGTATTTAAATCTAGTGGTATAAGCTCCATGTTTAAACTTTAAAAATTATCAAATACTACTATTCCTTGAGGGGTTTTTTGTATGAAAAGGATTGATGAATTAAGATCCGAAGAAAGTTTAGATGAAAACTTGGATGACCCATCTGATCAAGAAATACAGAAACAATCACGAAAAGGATGGCAGCGAGGTATTATGTCCAGCATGATGGAAATACAAGATGACTCTTATAGAACAGAGAACAGGATATATCAACCATAAACTTTATGCAAATTATCAACTATGTCACTAGCGATGAACGTATCACCTCTTTCTTTCTTCAGAACGTCTCCGACGGCGCCGTTTAGATAGGCAGCCATGCACGCAGCTTTGAATAAACTGTTGGCTTGAGCTATAAAGCCAGCTGTTAAGCCGGCGAGGACGTCTCCAGTACCACCTTTAGTCATAACCGCATTACCCGTTTTATTCTTCACAATTCTGTCTTTAGAAATTATCTCATCCTCTCTTCCTTTTAGAAGAATAACGTTGTCAGCCAATCTTTCTCTATAATCGTCTTTAGTTAATCCAGAATTCTCAAGTAGTTCTTCGAATTCCTTTTCATGAGGTGTGAAAACAGCATTGTTTACCTTTTTTAAATTAGAAGCGTGTATGGCGTCAGCATCAATAACTTTTGGCATTGAAACATTCTCAACTATCTTTTTAGCGAAACTTCTAGAATTCTTTCCAAGACCAGGTCCTATTAGGACTAAGTCGTAATCTTCGCTCATTTCAATTATCTCATCAGCTTGGCTTTCAACAAAGTATCTTCCCTCAAACTTTTTAGTTATAACATCCGGGATTTTCTCGTTTACCAACCAGGCGATTTTCTCTGGACAACACGCAACTGCCAAATCCGCACCGCTTCTCAAAATAGCCTCACAAGCAGTACTGGTAAGAACGGCAGCTCCAGCGTAGTCTTCACTCCCCGCTACTACTAAAACTTTACCAAAATCTCCTTTATGACTGTCGGGACTCCTATCCTGTTCAAGAATATCCTCCGTTAAATAGTGCATACTAAGAAAAGACGATGTAAGACAATATAAAATCTACGCTGTTACACCGTTGTAACTTTCACCACAGTCAGGACAAATACCGTTTTCCAAGTAAGTGTCACAAAGAGGACAAACTCCTTCTTCCATTTTTCTAAGTCTCCGCGAACAATTCCTTGATGAACTTCACTCTTTTATGCGCATCTGGATCGTGCGCGTAAGTTTTGAACAAATCGTCTTCCTCCAGATAGTCCTGGATGTAGCTATTTACGTGTTCATCAGCGGTTGTCATAAACCACTCACCCCCATCACTTTTACTAAACGAATTTCTAAACTTAAATAGGTTGTTGTAAAAAATTAAAAGAACGATTTAATCACGCAAGTGCCAACCCGTTTTTATCAAATAATAGCTGAATGCAAACATCCCACATGACAACGGTATAAGTATTGCAGCACCGAGCCATAAACTAGTTTCACTATAACCAATCATACCATACCTAACTCCGTTGATCATGTAAAATAAAGGATTAAATCTCGTCACAGTTTCCAATGCTGCAGGGACTTGATTAACGCTGTAAAAAACTCCTCCTAAAAATATGAAAGGTGTGATGAAAAAATTGAGGAAAATGTTTAATTGTTCAAATTCTTCAGCCCAGAGTCCAACCCAAATTCCAAAGCTAGCGAACAAAATGGCTGTGAGGGTAAGGTAGAAGAGAAGGACGAAAGGATGTTTCACAGGTATGAACGTGAAGGGCATAGCTATCAACCAAACCCCAATACCCATAGTGAATCCTCTAGCCAACCCGCCTATGACGTAACTCCAAGTCATGCTCATATAACTGATAGGGCTAGCAAGTATATCGTTAATGTGTTCCATAAATCTGGACATGAATAAACTACCACTAGGGTTAGAGTAGGAACCATTTATCAAGTTCAACATCATCAATCCCGGGATTAAGAATTCTAAATAATCCATGCCCGGTATTTGTATCCTCCTACCAAGACCCACCCCAAAGATGACGATGTAGAGAGCTGCAGATATCAAGCCAGGAACTATAGTGTTATTAGGAACGGTGAAAAACCTTATCGTCTCCCTCTCAAGATGCGTCCAGAAATCCGTCATTTTACTCATCCTGTATCAGCCTCACAAAAATTTCTTCTAAACTCTCCTGCTCTGTTTTGAGGTCAAGTATCTTCACACTTTTCTGGACTTCCCTAACTATTTCATCCACGTTCGAGTCAGGTCTAAGATGAATTAGTAAGGAATGGTCGTCAACTTCACTCCTTTCCTCAAGTTTTTGAATCCTCTTTGGAGGTTCATTCAAACTTTTATCCATTTGAACTTTCAAATGCTTATGACTTAACTTATCCATTAAGTCCTCTTTATTGTCTAAAGCTATCAATTCTCCTTTGTTCAAAATCCCGATGCGTTCACACAACCTTTGAGCTTCTTCAATATAATGCGTTGTTAAAAGAATAGTCTTGCCTTCCTCATTTACCTCCTTCATATAATCCCAAAGTTCGTAACGAAGTTCAACATCTAAACCAGCAGTTGGCTCATCTAATATCAGTATTTCAGGATCATGCACCATTGCCTTGGCTAGGGAAAGCCTTCTCTTCATACCCCCGCTTAATTTTCTATATTTTTGATCTCTCTTGCTGTAAAGTCCGAATTTTTTCAACATTTTATCAGCTCTTTCGTAGGCTTCTCTGCGAGGGATACCATGATATCCTGCTTGATATCTCAAGAGTTTACGTATTGAGAAATAAGGATCAAAGTTGAACTCTTGTGAGCTCAAACCAACTAGTTTTCTAGCTTCACGATAATCGTCGGTGACGTCATGACCTAGGATTGAAGCACTACCCTTGTCATAGTCGCAAATGCCTGTGAGTATGTTTATGGTAGTTGTTTTCCCAGCGCCGTTTGGACCTAGATATCCGAAGAATTCTCCTTCTTCTATTTCTAGACTTAAATCCTTTAAAGCCACCAAATCGTCGTAAGTTTTTCGAATGTTGTTTATAGATATCGCTGATGTCATGTTTGACTATCAAAAAGATGAGTGGTTTAAGAATTATTGGGTGATTCTCTTCACAATGCGCGTTTCTTTCACATTAGGATGAATTTTGAAATTTCGTTCACAATAAACACATTTCTTTACGACCTCAGTTATTTTAGAACGTGGACTACACTTCATAGTTTCTTTACAGTCCGGACATCTAACCATGAACATCATTTTCTAATGTTTATAGCTGAGCTTATTAATTAATCTTATGGTAACTTGATTATTCTTCTTTATCCTCTTCTGAATCTTCTTCATCCTTGAACTCCTCTAATTCTTCAATACGCTCGTCAGCTCTCTTACTCAATTCATCAATCTCTTTATCCAACTCATCCAACTCTTCCTGTGCTTTTTTTCTCTTCTCCATCGGATCTATCGCGTCTTCCATGTCAGGACCTTCAAGATCTTCTGAGGTTATCTTATCCTCCTCTTCTTTTTTCAACTCTTCCAGCATCCAGAAGGATATAGCCTATCAATCCGA
>CAYNLP010000002.1:36723-81003 GCA_964398115.1 uncultured Methanosarcinales archaeon
TCTTCTCCTTCAACGTCAAAGTATTCAAAGAATTTCTCTGCAAGTTTAAGCTTGTAAGTCCTTCCGTGTTTTTCCCTGTTCAAAAATCCCATTTCATTCAACATTTTAATATGTTGATAAGCATGATCTCCTCTAATATCTACAACTTCTGATTGTAAAACCGGTCTTTTCCAAGCTATTACGGCAAGTGTTTCAAGAACAGGCGTTTGCAATTCAGTATCCGCAACTATTTGCCTTACAAGCTCTTGATAATCTTGCTTCACACCCATCTTCCATCCTTTGGCAGTGTTGACAATAGCCAAGGCACTTTCAGAATTAGTATAATCCTCCTGCAAATCCTCTAAAGCACTAGTTACTTCACTTTTACTCTCTCCAGTAAGGTTAGAAAGGTGATCTGCTTTCATATACCTACCGCTTGCGAATAGCAATGCTTCAAGCTCGTTTTTTAGTGCCATATTCACTTCAATCATAGTTTACTATTAAAAGCTTTCTGGAGAGAATAGTAAAAAATTTATATGTAGAATCACGTAATCCCTGTTATGACGGTACTCAAACCTGAGAGGATGTCTGGTGGTTTCTTGCCCGAAAGAAGGCCCGGGGATAGGGAGAGAGAAATATGGCATGCTCTAACCTCTGAAATGAGGGAATTACGAAAGGAGGATTTGGAAAGTAGAATTTTAAACTCTGAAGAGGAACTGCAGGAGTTTATCCCTGAAAACGATCGATACGGTCCAGTGAAAATAGTTAAGGAGGTTGAAGAGAGTCTTGGAGAAGAAGGTTATGTCGTTTATGGAAGAGAAAACGATAATGATGGTACAATAGAACGTTTAGCGTACCAGTGCGGTCGTTCTGAAAAAATAATTGTAGCAAGTCCAAGAATAAGAGACTTTGGTAGAGGGAGATTTGGAGGTTATAGAGTTGACTGTGTAAATTGCAGTGCGTTGTTAGAAACAAAAGACGGAGTAATCTATTAATCTACTTTTTCGTATTGATTGTCATCTACGGTTAACTTGCCTTCATCAATTAACGCTTGGAAATACTCCCTCAAATTATCACTGTCTATACCGATTTGTTCTTCAATCTCTGCAGGTGTTTCATAACCATTCTGTACACATATCAAAATACTATTCTTAACTAACCGATTAAAGTTTTTCATAAGCAACTTATTCCTAGAATTCATCTGCTTACTCATCTGACCCACTTCGTGAAGTTTAGATAAGAAATCGTTTATCCAATCTTGAAGTTCTGGAGCTTTGAAATGAAAATCTACAGGCTCCATTATCTCCACGCTTGCAGGCGAGAAGTTGTAACACAACCAATTTAACTTGTTCAAGTCTTCAATTAGGATTTCAGTGTCTGCAAACGTGCTGAACAATCCTTCTTCAACTTGTTCCGGTTCTCCAAAGTCTTCACTTAACACTCTCAATTGTTCATCTGTTTTGATATTCTCTATATAACTTTTTAAGCTGTCTTCTACGTGGCTTTTTGGATTACCTACAACTTCAAAGATTACATTTGCTCGAATCCAACCGTCGTCAATCTTTTCTTGAATCTCTTCCTCTTCCATATCCACGAGGTAACCCACTCTCTTTTATAAAGTTTGCTTTAAGCTCAGATTCTTCAATGAAAGGATTAAGAGTTTCTTGACTAGGATTTCGAGTGTTCCAATAAACAACTCCTAGAATTATTAAAGATGCTAAAATGGAAGCACCGATTAAAAACGTCGCTGCAATATTTTTCTCTTCATAAATTTGTCTTGGTTGAACTTCACGTAAAGAAGAATTAAATTTTTCATCCTTATGGACTTCTTCATTTAAAACTTTTACTTCTGACTCTTTTACCAATTTTTCAAACTCGACAACTAGCTTTTCTGAATCCAAAACTTCTCCTCTATAATTAAGAAGTTCCATCACGTACAGATTACCTCCGCGTTTCGCAGGAACAACAAAATCTAAAGTTTTAGAACCATTTACGATAACTGACTTGTTAATACTTCCTTCTTCAGTGGTTAATTGCATTTTGTAAATTCCAGAACCTTTTATCCGACTGTAAAGAGTTATTTCTGGATCGAACTTTCTTTTGCGAGTGTAAAAACTCTCCAAAGTTGCAGTTTTTTCTTCTTCACACTTTGGTTCTAAAACTTGTTCTTTTTCTTCTAACTGTCTTTCTAAATCTTTTATCTTTTCCTCGTACTCGAAACAGGAGTTCTTTTTGCCCTCTCCGTTTTTTCCTTTTACGTAAACTATTTCAGAACTAGTCCTGTTAGCTATTGAACAATTTGCAGATAGTATTTTGTTTGATATTATGAAAGCTTGTTCTGACTTTTCCAGTTTAGGAGTGAATTGTTTCTCATTCGTGTTCTCAGTGGTCTTTTTTCGTATTGTTTGCCCAAAAACGTCTTTCACTTGGTATTCGATAACTGCTTCAACATCTTCATTTAAAGTGTTTTTGAAATAGATAGTATCGCCTTCTTCGTACATTTTTTTCTCATTCTTTATTTCTAAATCCACCGATAAGTTACAAGCTCTAGTTTCATTATCTTCTTCGTGTTCAGTTCTTAAAAACGGATTTTTATTTTGAAATCCTGGTGTTCCATTACTAGGATAGAAAGTGTTATTCCAATACTCTACACCAACACCTGGACCGGTGTAATTCATTGAATCCACCTTTGTACCATTAAAATATAAGGCTATGGCGTCTCCTTCGTTTGACAATCCATTGCCTATAGTTGCTCCAACGCTATATATAGATGCATTAATACCTGAATGGTTGAATCCTTCCTCTACTATTAAAGCAAATGAACCATTCACGTATTTGATTTCTTGCAGAGAATCATTAGTGTTTAAATCAGAGACTACATATCCTGTTAGATTGTCAACTCCGTAAATCTCCACGTATTCCCTGTTGTTATCTGACCCTTCAGGATTATACATCACTTCGTTAATCCTTACTGCAGTGGTTAAAGAACTGCAAATCAGGAAAAATAAGATTATTCTTTTCATATGAGTTAATGTAAATACCGTTTTATTATTTTTATCGGAGATTTTTTTGGAATTCTTTCAATATTCTCAGAAAATTTTCCTTAGAATAAGGGTTGATAGAAATTCAAACTTGTTTTTTCTCCACTTAAAATTTTACGTATAAGAGAAAGTATTACTTTTCTTTCATTCCGACATAGTAACAAACATTTTTATATGACCAGGGGGTTATTCGAGAAAAAGGGGGTGTAAATAATTTGGGAATATCAGATTTCTTAAATAAGACTTTCAAGAAAGACGACTCTTCTGATGACGACTCAAAAGGGGGGCCTCCAAAACCTCCAAAGAAACCATCTGATAGTCCTCCAACCCCTCCCAGAGACGAATCTAAAGATAGCGACATAAACATGCAACCTAACTCAAGAGACATACCACCAGAAGACTCTGATGATATGAATATGCCTGCCCCGCCAGGACAACAAGAAAAAGAAGAATCAGAACCAGAAACCTCTTCTAAATCCAAAGAAATGCCAACCCCTCCAGCACAAAAGGAAGGACAACCTGCGCCGAAGGAAGATTCTGATGATATGAATATGCCTGCTCCACCAGCGCAAAAACAATCACCATCTCCTGAAGGACAAAAACCACAAGGACCTGGCAGAGCAGCTGGAAGAGAAGCCGGCTTATCAGGATCAGACACTCCACAACCACCTGCAGGTCAAGAAGGACCAGGATTAGACACTCCTAAACCAGCTGCAGAAGGAGAAAAATCACAAACACAAGAAACAGAAGATATGGGGATGCCAGAACCACCACAAGACGAAGGCGATATGAGCATGCCAGAAGCTCCAGGAGAGTCAGAAGAATTTGACCTTCCTGAATTCGACGAATCGGACTTAGAAGAAATAGAAAGGCAAGAAGAAATGGACTGGACAAGAAGTCCTGATGAAGAACCAGAAGAGCCTGAGCAGGAAGGTGAGCCTGAGATTGAAGAAGAGCCCGAACCTGAAGTTGAAGAGGAACCCGAGCCAGAACAAGATGAAGAAGTCGAACCCGAAACAGAAGAAGAGCCTGAGCAGGAAGGTGAGCCTGAAATCGATGAAGAATCTGAAAGAACACTCGACTTAGGAGAAGAAACGGACTCCGGACCAATGATAGAAAGAGCAGTACACAGCAAAGACGGATTATACGTCAAAGCTGAAAACTATGAAGACTTATTCCAATCAATAGAAGAAATAAAACAAGGAGTAGACAAGCTTGAAGAAAGCGTCCACGACTTCCACACGTTAGATGAAGAACAAGATTCACATTACGATCACATAGCAAACATTTTGAAAGGAGTACAAGATCACATAGAAGATATAGATAACAGACTATTCGAGAAGGAGGGTACATCAAATGGATAACTCACCAATATTTGTCAAGATAGACGAGTACAAAGACATCTTAAACGTGGTAGAAGAAGTAAATGAGAAAGTCGACAGTATTAGAGAAAGCCTAGACGAAATCAAAGAAATAAAAGATAAAGAAGACCAACAAATAAGAGATTGGAACAGCCAACTTGACAGAGTAACAGAAAAAATGGATTATATCAACGACACATTACAGGAGATGTAGAAATGCCACAAGACGACCTATTTTTCACCACGGTAAAAAAGCCTCGTAAATTCCGTAGGAGACTACTAGAGTCGTCTAAAGACGTTATCAAAATCTTGAAAGACTACCAAAGACTTCTAGAAATGAGGGAGAGAAAGAAAGAAAAAATAAAGAACTTAAAACAAGAATTTGCCGAACTCAACAGCTTAATGGAAGAACTAAACCATTACTTGCCAGAAGAAAGCCTACAAAAACTACACGACTTAATGCCAGAAGAAGAACAACCAGAACCCGAGCCAGAGGAGCATCATGAACCCGAAGAGGATGAAACAGAAGAAGAACCTGAAGAAACTCATGAAGAGGAAGAACCTGAAGAGGACGAAGAACCAGAAAATCCAGAAATAGCTAAGTTAGAAAACGCTCTCAGCAGCATAGATGAGAAGTTGAAGAACTTATAACTTTCTAACGCTTGTAAAGTAATTAGATAAGAGAAAGAATTATTTATTGTCTATATTGAAAAGAAATAGAAGTTAATTTTAAAAACAAATCAGAATTCGTAAAAACAAAAAGTACGCGCGGGTGTGCCGGAGTGGTCAAACGGACGTGGCTCAAGACAACTTGAGCTATGAGGTCACCAAGACCGATGAATGTGAGTAACCACGGGGCTTAGTGCCTTCGCAGGTTCGAATCCTGCCACCCGCATTTTCAAGTAACTTTTATAAACTAAATAATTCTCTACGTCGAATATGGGACTTTCAGTAATACCAATCGGCGGATTCAAAGAAATAGGAAGAAATTCAGTGGCCGTAAGAGCAGACGATGAAGTAGTAATCCTAGACATGGGACTACAAATGGACACATACATAGAATACACCAGAGAAGAAAGAGAAAGTTTGGAAGTAACCCCTAAAAAACTAATGGAAATCGACGCAATACCCAACGTGAACATAATAAAAGACTTAGAAGAATTTGTCGAAGGAATATGCGTAACACACGCACACCTAGACCACGTAGGCGCAGTTCCATTCCTAGCCGACAAATTCGGTGGTAACATCCACTGTACAGAATTTACCCAAAACTTGCTCAACAAGATGAGCGAAGAGGATGGAAAACACATACAGAAAGACGTTCAAGCTCACGAAATAAATTCAACTTTTCAAATAAGCGACAAGTTAGAAATAGAATTCATACACGCTACGCACAGCACTCCTCAAACTGTTATGATTGCAGTCCACACTCCATATGGCACCGTCTTATACGCCCCAGATTACAAACTTGACAATGCACCAACACTCGGACCTAGAACCAATTATGAAAGGCTAGAAGAAATGGACGTAAAATGTTTAATTAGTGACGCTCTCTACGCCAACGACCCTATCAAGACACCAAGTGAAAGCATAGCCAAAGAAATGTTGAAAGATGTACTATTAGGAACGAGTTCTGAAGACAAAAGCGTTATAGTCACAACGTTTGCCAGCCACATCGCCCGATTGAAAAGCATAATAGAAATAGGACAAATGATGAACAGAAAAGTATTATTCATGGGCAGAAGTCTACACAAATACGTCACTTGTGCCGAACAAGCTGGACTAGTAAACTTCACAGACCAAGTAGACATTATAAAATACGGAAGTCAAATCAAAGACTGGCTAAACAATTGTCAAAACCCAGAAGATTACTTAATGGTAGTGACCGGTCATCAAGGAGAACCCAACAGCACCTTAGGTAAAATGGTGTACGGCGACCAATTCCACTTCGACTTTGAAGACCACGTAATATTCAGCGCAAGAGTAATCCCCGTAGAAATAAATGAACTAAACAGAGAAAAAATGGAAGAACAACTCCGAAGCAAACACGTACGAATCTTCAGAGACATCCACGTAAGCGGACACGGAGCTAAAGAAGACAACAGAGAACTCATACACATGGTAGATCCAGAACACATCGTACCTACCCACGGCGACCTGAAAAGATTACAAGCGCAAAAAGACCTAGCACTCGAAATAGGATACAAGGATCAAAACGTACACATCCTAGGAAACGGCGAAAGACTACAACTCTAACTTTGTAAAATCGATGACCATTTAACAATAACATTTAAATATCGCTTTGATTTTCGCAAAAAGCAAGTGGGGGAACCAAAACATGAAACTTACTTTAGCCGAACCAAAACTGCTCAAAGATCCAATATCAATAATTAGCGACTTAGTCACAGAAGCACAATTCAAACTCACACCAAACGGTATGGAACTCGTCGCCATGGACCCAGCAAACGTGGCCATGGTCATATTCAAACTCTTAAGCAGTAGCTTCGTAGAATACGACGTTAAAGACGAACAAACAATAGCCCTAAATCTAAACGACTTAAAACAAGTATTGAAAAGAGCAGGAAGCAACGACAGCCTAATAATGGAACTAGAAGACGAAAAAGTAAAACTAACCATGAAAGGAACAGCAACGAGAACATTCCACCTACCACTCATTAACACAGACGACCGAAGCCAAAAAGTACCAGATCTCAACTTCAAAGCAACGGTTCAAACCAAAGCCGATATGGTAGATCAAGGAATTGAAGACGCAGACATCGTAGCCGAAAGCGTCTCCTTCATTGCAGAAGAAGACAAATTCACAATAGCAGCAGCCGGAGACTTAAGCAAAGCCAACGCAGAAATCCCAGCAGACGAAGACACTTCCATCAAGACGGATGGTAAACAAGAAAGCAAGTACTCAATCGAATACCTGAAGAAAATGATCAAAGGAAGCAAAATAAGCGACGAAGCAAAAGTAGAATTCAGTTCAGATTATCCACTTAGGTTAGAGTACTTGGAAAAAAACAAAGTACAACTCGCCTTCATCCTCGCACCGCGAGTAGAAAATGAATAATTCTTATCATGAACTCATCCAACACTGGAAAGAAGCTACTATACTAGCAAGTGCAGGAGCCGTTCTAGGATGGGACGAAAAAGTAATGATGCCAGACGGCGCACAACCAATACGTTCTAAACAACTATCCGTCCTATCAGGATTTCAACACAAACTAGCAACAGACGAAAAAATAGGAAATCTTCTCGAAGAAATAAATGAAGACGAACTCGACGAAGAGGAAAAAGCTAACGTTCGAGAAATAAAGTGGAGTTACCAAAGAGCAAAGAAAGTACCTAATGAACTCGTGAAACAAATAACAGAATTACAATCAAAAGCAGGACAAGTCTGGGAAAAAGCTAGGGAAGAGGACGATTTCGAAACTTTCAAACCATACTTGGAAAAAATGTTCAAACTGAAGAAAGAAATGGCAAAAGCCATAAATCCTGACAAAAATCCCTACCAAGTCTTACTAGAAGACTACGACCACGACTTAACCATAAAAGACATCGAACAATACTTCAATAACATTAAAGAAAAACTCAAA
This sequence comes from uncultured Methanosarcinales archaeon, assembly GCA_964398115.1. GTDB lineage: Archaea > Nanobdellota > Nanobdellia > Woesearchaeales > CAYNLP01 > CAYNLP01. The sequence continues at coordinate 44,707 of CAYNLP010000002.1, forward strand.
CCCCTCATACAAAAAATAAATGAAAAACAACTCGTAGAAACCGACATTTTAGAAAAAGAAGTTTCTGAAAATGTTCAAAAACAATTCCTTAAATACTTACTAAAAGAAATAGGATATGACTTTTCAAAAGGCAGACTTGACGAATCTACACATCCCTTCACCATGCCTACACCAGAAGGAAGAATAACAACCAGGTTTGAAGGGAACTGGTTAGACCCAATAAGAACAACCATCCACGAAGCAGGACACGGAATGTACAACCAAGGACTTCCTCTAGAAAAATTCGGAACTCCAATAGGAGAAGAACCAAGCTTGAGTATACACGAATCACAATCCAGGCTTTGGGAAAATCACATAGCCAAATCAAAAAATTTTTGGAAAAAATACTTGCCAAAACTCAAAGAAAAATACAGCCTAGACTCTCTCACTTTACCACAAATGTATAAAATCATAAACAAGGTTGAACCAGGTCTTATCAGAGTGGATGCAGACGAGCTAACCTACAGCATGCACGTCATACTAAGATTTGAAATAGAAAAGGCAGTGTTGGAAGAGAAATTAGAAGTTGAAGACATCCCGCAAGTTTGGAATGACAAGATGGAAGAATACCTAGGAGTAAGACCACCCAATGATAAAGAGGGGGTTTTACAAGACACTCACTGGGCGTGGGGACAAATCGGATACTTCCCAACCTATACCATAGGATCAATGACGGCAGCACAATTATTCAAAGCAGCAAAAGAAGATATACAAAACTTACAAGAAAAAATTGAAAACGGAGACTTCAAACCACTACGGAAATGGCTCTCTCAAAACATATGGAAACATGGAAGCAAGTACAGAACCAAAGAGATGGTGAAACGCGCTACCCAGAAAGAATTAAGCTCTGACGACTATACTGAATACTTGACCACCAAATACAAAAACCTATATGATATTGACTGAAAAACATGTTTTCAAGTATACCGATTATTCAACACAAAGACATTTAAAACCCGTGATTTTCTGCTCAAATAAAAGAGAACAGTGAGGGAGTAAAAATTCAAAAAGAAATCTTAGAAGAAATCCAAACCATCGAACAAAAGATGGAAGAAGGACTTGAAAAAGCAAAGAAGAAAAAACAAAAAATAATATCTGACGCAGAACAAAATTCTCTACAATACGTTGAAAAAAAGAAAGAAGAAATCAACGAAGAAATGGAAGAAAAAATAGAAGAAAAAAGAGAAAAAATCGAAACTGAAAAAGAAAAAATTCTAGAACAAACTGAAAAAGAAATCGAAAAAATAAAAGACCGATATGAAGAAAACAAAGAAGAAGCGATAAACTATATTCTAGACAAGTTTGAAGAGAAAGTGAATTAACGTGGGACTTCCAAAGCGAATGACCAAAGTTGGAGTTTTCGGCTCCAAAAAAGACATGGAAGAAGTAACGGAATCCTTACACGAGCTCGGCGTATACCACATAGAAGAACACGACAGCAATGAAATAGATACAGGAAAACCATTCGAAAAAGCAGAAAAAATTGATGAAGCACTCGTCACCGCCAAAAGCATAATATCCACATGGAACCTTGAAGGAAGTGCTAAAAAACCAAAAAGATCGATAGACAAAATAATTTCAAAAATTAAAGAAATAGAAGCGAAAAACAACGAATACAGAGAAGAAGAAAGAAAACTACAAAACCAAATAAGTCAAATCGAAAAATCATTACCAATAATACAACTGATAGAAAAACTAGGTCTCAAAACAGAATACTTCCAACTAAAAAGCATACAAGGATTCCTGGGAAGACTAAAACGAACAAAAGGATTGAAAGAAGAACTAAAACAGGTAACGACCCAATTAGAATTTGAAACTTTAAACAATCACGCAGTAGTTTTTACCTCAAAAGAACACGCCAGTGAAGTATTAGAAAAACTAAACCAACGAGGATTTGAACAAGTAGATACAACAATTTTAGAGAAAAACGGAGACAGTGAAAAACTAAGAAAAAGACTGGAAGAAATCAAAGGAAGACTAGCAGAACTACAAGAAGAAAATGAAGAATACATCCAAAGCAAGAAAGACTTCATACTAGGATCAAAAAGAAAACTCGAAGAAGAAAGTGAAAAAGCCGAAGCACCACTAGACTTTGCCGTTTCAGAAAACACTTTCTACATAGAAGGATACATCCCAGATGACAAAGTAGAAGAAACAAAACAACGTTTAGAAGAAGTCACCCAAGACCAAATCGCAGTTCAAGAACTAGAAATCGAAGACGCAGAAAAAGTACCGGTAGAGATGGAAAACCCAAACGGAGTCGAAAACTTCGAATTCTTCATGGACCTCTACAGCCTACCGAAATACGTAGAGACAGATCCTACCATGTTAACGTTCATAACATTCCCGATACTATTTGGATTCATGCTGGGAGATATGGGATATGGAGTTGTCACACTACTACTATTTCTAACGCTTAGAAAACTACTACCAAGTATGAAAAGACTAGTTAACATCCTATTAGCGAGCAGTATTTGGACTATAATATTTGGAGCGATGTTCGGAGAAGCATTCGGACAAGAAACATTATTCGGAATACACTTTCCACACGTATTCTCTAGATTACACGACAAATACACCCTACTATACACATCCATCGCCGTGGGTGTACTACACGTAAATATAGGACTTTTTGTAGGGATTTATAATGAATGGAAAAACCACGGTTTCAAAGCAGCATTGTTTGAAAAAGTGAGTTGGATCGTCCTCGAAATCGCAGCAGTAATTTTCGGCATAAATTACATGTGGGGAACGATACCAATGAGTTACGGATATGCAACTCTAGCCCTTGCCGTTATAATGATATTCAAAGGTGAAGGAATTAAAGGCTTAGTAGAACTCCCCCAGATATTCAGCAATATTTTAAGCTACGCACGACTCATGGCAATTGGGTTAGCCAGCGCTGGACTGGCAGGAGTTGTAAACGACTTCGCCACCCAATTCTGGAGTCAAGGAGTATGGGGCATACTAGGAGCTGTATTAATACTAGTGTTAGGACACACGATAAACATAGCACTTGGTCTATTAGGACCGTTCCTACACAGCTTAAGACTCCACTACGTGGAGTTTTTCACAAAATTTTACGAAGGAGGCGGAAAACCATACACGCCCTTCGGAACTACAAGGAGGTAGATAAACATGGCATTAGAAACTGGATTAATTGCATTAAGCGCAGGACTAGCAATTGGACTTAGCGCAATCGCTGCAGCAATAGCAGAAAAAGCAATCGGTACTGCAGCAATCGGTGCAATGGCAGAAGACGAAAGTCTCTTTGGACGAGGACTAATCCTCACCGTAATTCCAGAAACCCTCGTAATCTTCGGCCTAGTCATAGCAATCATGATAATCGGAATGGCATAAAAATGGGGCTTGAAGAAGTAAAACAAGGACTCAAAGAAGAACTAGAAGAACGCAGAGAAATAATTCTAGAAGAAGCCAGACGGCGAAAAGAAGAACTAGAGAAAGAAGCAAAGCAAGAAATAGAGACTTACAGAGAGAAAAAGGAGAAAGACGCAGAAAACTTGATTAAAAATCTGGAGCGAAGCGAGCTTGCAACCACAAAATTACAAAGCAAGAAGAAAAGACTTAGCGTGAAGAAAGACGCCATTGATAACTCTTTCCGACAAGTAATGGACAAGCTCGTTTCGAAAAAACCCAAACAGAGAGAAGAAATAATCGAAGCGTTGATAGAAAAAGCAGAAGATGAAATAGACGTTGGAAAGATTTTCTGTGCAAGTAAAGACAAAAAACTCATCGAAAACTACGAGGTAGAAACCAGCGACGACATAGAAGGCGGGATTGTTTGTGAAAGTAAAGATGGACAATCCAGAGTAGACTATACTATTGAGTCCTTGCTTGTAGAGATCAGAGAAGAAACTTTGAAGGAGGTTGAAGAAAAACTCTTCCAAAATGACTGAACTACAAGTCAAGTTCAATCCTTACGCCTTTGTAAGGACAAACGTGATGCGGAGCAACCTCTTACAAGAAAAAGATTACGAGAGAATGATGAAGATGACAGTATCAGAAATAACGAAAACTCTTCAAAACCTACACTACAAAGAAGACATCGATGCATTAGGAGGAGCGTACACAACCACCGAACTGATAGAAAAAGCACTAAGTCGGAATAGAGATAGAAGTTTCCAAAAACTCCGCAGGATTTGTCAAGGAGATGATGACCTAATTGAATTAGTAGATGCGTACCTAGAAAGATATGATTTGTTCAATATCAAAACCGTTTTGCGGGCGATAAAAACAGGACAAAAAGATGAAGCGACTGATTTACTTTCTAATGCAGGGATTAATGATAAAGAATTCTATCAGGAAACGTTACGTCTCAATTCTATTGAAGAAGCTATTCAAAAATTAAGTACGACTAAGTTCGTCAATTTAAGCATGCGAGATAAAAGCTTACAAGAAATTGAAAACTTACTTGAAAAGAGCTACTATCAAGAATTACTCGATATGGCGAATAACATTCCAAAACAAGTAAACCTGTTCAAAGAGTTCATATTAAATGAAATAGACGTGGTCAATATTTTAACCTTGTTAAGGTTAAAGAAAGAAAACGTTTCCAATGAAAAAATCCGAGAGCTGCTGATAATTCCTGAAAGGGATGTGGGCAGGTACTTTTTGGAGAAAGTTATTAACAACGACAGTGTAGAGAACATTTTAGAACAATTGAAAGACAGCGACTATGGTGAAATGATAGAAAAAGCGATGGAAAGATATGAAGAAACTCAAAGCTTAATGCCTATCGAGAAAGAACTCAAACGAGCCTTGCTTGAAAAAAGTGTTTTGATGCTTCATAAAGATATACTTTCCCCTAGCGTCATCTTGGGCTACATGTTTGCAAAAGATGTAGAGATAAGAAATCTTCGGATAATTATAAAGGGTAAAAAATTCGACTTGGATGAAGAATTTATCAAGAAGGAGTTGGTGTTTTAATGACTGAAATAGCAGTAGCAGGAACAGAAGAGTTCATGCTCGGATTTAAACTAGCCGGTATCAGACACATGTTCAACACTGAAGAAAACCCGAAAGAAACTTTGGAAGAAGCTATGAATATTGAAGAGGTTGGAGTAGTAGTTGTAGATCAAGAAACACTTGATAAATTACCAGAACATTTTCAAGAAGAAATCATGTCATCAGTCAATCCAGTTATTTTACCTCTTTCAGAAGAAACAGATAATTCAAGATTACGAGACAAAATTACAAGTGCAATAGGAGTAGACTTAATGGATAGGTGATAATAATGTCAAAAGGAACACTTAAGAGAATTGCAGGACCAGTAGTTGTCGCCAAAGATCTAGAAGCAAAAATGTACGACGTTGTATACGTAGGAAAAGAACAACTCATGGGTGAAGTCATCGAAATTGAAGATGATGAAATAACCATACAAGTTTATGAAGGAACTAGTGGCATTCAACCAGGAGAACCTGTAGAAAACACTGGAGAACCACTTACTGTAACGCTAGGACCAGGACTGCTCAAAAGCATATATGATGGGGTTCAAAGACCGCTACCAGAATTAGAGGAGCAACAAGGAACCTTTATCAGCAGAGGAGCAAGAGCTCCAGGTATAGACTTAGAAAAAGAATGGGAGTTTGAACCCTTGATAGAGGAAAGTGACGAAGTTCAACCTGGCGACGTGGTTGGAGAAGTACAAGAAACAGAAAATAATATACACAAAGTTATGGTGCCACCCGACTATGAAGGTGGAGAAGTATCCAATGTTAAAAAAGGAGAGTACACCGTGGAAGAAAGCGTTGTAGAATTAGACAACGGAGAAGAAATAAAGATGAAACAAGAATGGCCGGTGAGAGAAGCAAGACCTGTAGAAGAAAAACTCTCTCCTAACATTCCACTCATTACAGGACAACGAGTGTTTGACGCGTTGTTCCCACTAACCAAAGGAGGAGCAGCAGCGATTCCCGGGCCGTTTGGAGCTGGTAAGACAGTCGCTCAACAACAACTGGCTAAATGGTGCGACGCAGACATAATAATCTACGTTGGATGTGGAGAACGTGGGAACGAAATGACAGAAGTGTTAGAAGAATTCCCAGAATTAGAAGATCCTCGAACCGGAGCACCCTTAATGAATCGAACTGTACTCATAGCAAACACTTCAAACATGCCGGTTGCAGCAAGAGAAGCAAGCATATATACAGGTATCACGATAGCAGAATACTACAGAGATATGGGATACGACGTAGCAATGATGGCAGACAGTACCAGTAGATGGGCGGAAGCGATGAGAGAAATCTCGAGCCGGCTGGAAGAAATGCCGGGAGAAGAAGGATACCCAGCATACCTAGCCACTAGATTGGCAGAGTTTTATGAAAGAGCCGGAAGAGTCACACCCCTCGGTGTCGACGATCCTGGAAGCGCGACAGTTATCGGAGCTGTAAGTCCGCCCGGAGGAGACTTTTCAGAACCAGTAACGCAAAACACTCTTAGAGTTACAAAAGTTTTCTGGGCATTAGACAGCGACCTTTCAAAGAAGAGACACTTTCCAGCAATAAACTGGCTAGACTCATATAGCTTGTATCAGGATGAGATTAAAGGATGGTACGCGGAAGAAGTTGGAGAAGACTGGGGTGAATGCATCAGTCGAATTAACAAGTTACTGCAGGAAGAAGACGAATTAATGGAAATAGTACAACTCGTTGGAAGCGACGCATTGCCAGAAAACCAACAAGTCTTGCTAGAAGCAGCACGGTTAGTTAGAGAAGATTTCTTACAGCAAAACGCTTTCCATGACGTCGAAACATATTGTGAATTGGACAAAACATACATGTTGATGAAGACAATACTTCTCTACTATGACTTGGCTCAAGACGCGTTAGAACGAGGAGTGAGGATAGAAGACATACTCGGAGTAGATGCGAAGAACAAAATAGGGAAAGCTAAGTTTGAAGAAGACTACGAAAAGTTATTGGAGGAAACACAAGAAGAAATCAAACAAGAATTTGAAGAACTCACAGGTGATATAGAATGAAAGAGTACAAAACAATTAGTAAAATTTCAGGTCCACTAGTATTTGTAGAAAACACTGACCCCGTCGGTTACGAGGAACTCGTTGAGATAAAACTGCCAAACGGAGACGTACGCAAAGGTCAGGTGTTAGACAGTAGCGAAGATACAGTGGTAGTTCAAGTGTTTGAAAGCACGACAGGAATTAGCAAAGATGCATCTGTGAAGTTCTTAGGAGAAACAATGAAGCTGGGAGTAAGTGAAGACCTTCTAGGACGAATATTAAGTGGTAGTGGAGAACCAATCGATGACGGTCCTGAAATCATCCCTGATGAAAAAATGGATATTGAAGGAGCGGCTATTAACCCTGTGAGTAGGAATCCACCGGCAGACTTTTACCAAACAGGAGTTAGCACTATCGACGGTATGAACACCTTAGTTAGGGGGCAAAAACTTCCAATCTTTAGCGGGAGTGGAATGCCACACAACGAATTAGCACTTCAAATTGCGAGACAAGCAAAGGTAAAGGATGAAAGTGAGGACTTCGTTGTAATATTCGCGGCTATGGGAATTACACAAGAAGAAGCAGACCGTTTTATTGAAGACTTTGAAGAAACAGGAGCTTTGGAAAGAAGTGTAGTATTTTTGAATCTGGCGGATGACCCTGCGGTAGAAAGAATCATAACGCCAAGGATGGCCTTGACAGCCGCGGAATATTTCGCATTTGAACAGGGCAAGCACGTCTTGACAATATTGACAGACATGACAAATTATTGTGAAAGTCTTCGAGAAATTGGTGCGGCGAGAGAAGAAATCCCTGGAAGAAGAGGATATCCAGGATACATGTATACCGACCTCGCCAGCCTATATGAAAGAGCTGGTATCGTAGAAGGCCAAGAGGGTAGCATTACACAAGTACCGATTTTGACAATGGTTGGAGATGACATCACTCACCCCATCCCTGACCTTACCGGTTACATAACTGAAGGACAGATTGTCTTAAGCAGAGAAATTCATAGGAAAGGAATTTATCCACCAATTGACGTGTTACCAAGCCTTTCCAGACTCATGGACCAAGGAGTTGGAAAAGAAAGCACTCGAGAAGACCACGATGAACTAGCAGATCAGCTATACAGTTTCTACGCTGAAGGAAGAGACCTTAGAGGCTTGGTGGCTATCGTGGGTGAAGAAGCTTTAAGTGACTCAGATAAGAGAAAACTTGACTTTGCTGAAAAGTTTGAAGAAACCTTTGTTGAACAAGGTAAGAATGAAGAGAGGTCTATAGAAGAAAGTCTCGATATGGGATGGGAATTATTGGAAGACTTCCCAGAAGACGAACTTCATAGGATTAGTCCAGAATTGAAAGAAGAATACTTAAGAGGACAAAAACCTCCAACGAGGGAAGAGTTGCAAGATTTGACTAAAGACGAAATCAAAGAGTTAGGTGAAGATTTTGACATACAGCTCAGCACCAATGACTTGAAAGATGAAATGATTAAACAATTCCTAGATGAGGTTTAAACAGATGGAAGATGTTAAACCCACAAGGACTGAATTGTTGAACTTGAAGGAAAAGATAGAACTAGCTAAAAACGGTCATAAACTTTTGAAGAAGAAACGGGACGGTTTGATAATGGAATTCTTTGAAGTTTTGAAAGAAGCAAAGAGTTTACGAGAAGAACTTACTGAATCTTTCAAAAACGCACAGGAGAAAATGAATATAGCCAGAACGTTAGAAGGAGATTTGAAGATTAACAGCTTGGCTATGGCGATTAGTGAAAAGCCAGAATTTGAAATGGCTGAGAAAAACATCGTTGGAGTCGTCGTTCCAAAGGTGGAAGATGCGAAGAGTTTGAGAAAACAAATGTTTGAAAGAGGACACGGTTATTTCAACAGCGCGGCTATTGACGAAGTAGCAACTGCTTATGAAGAACTAGTTGAAAAAATTATCAAAGCAGCCGAAGTTGAAACTACTATCCGGAAATTACTAGAAGAGATTGAAAAGACCAAGCGTCGTGTTAACGCTTTAGAATTTGAAGTCGTGCCCAGGATGGAAGACCAAGCTGAATACATACAAATGCGTTTAGATGAACAAGAAAGAGAAAACTTTTCTAGACTTAAGCTTATCAAGAACCGTATGGAAGAAGATTAGAGGAAAAAGTTTATATTCCATCTTTCAAGAAAAATGAGGTTAGATGCCAAAAAAGAGTGTGGGTTCCGGTAAATTCGGCGCTTTCTCAGGAGTTTTCGTACCAACATCCCTAAGCATACTCGGGGTTATCCTGTTCTTAAGACTTGGATATATAGTAGGAAGTGCAGGGATTTTGGGGGCGATAGCAATAATATTTCTGGCAGTTTCAATCACTCTCAGCACAGGATTATCACTAAGTTCAATAACTACTAATATTAGGATAGGTGCGGGTGGGGCCTACAGTATAATTTCAAAAACTTTAGGTTTAGAAGTAGGAGGATCCGTCGGTATACCTTTATATCTTGCACAAACTTTTTCTGTTCTCCTATACATTTTTGGATTTGCTGAAACTTATCACTTTATATTTCCAGATCATCCAAGAATTCTCATCTTACTAGGAACGTTTTTGGCACTCGTTGCATTAACAGGGATTAGTGTGAAGTATGCGGTGAAAGCGCAAAAATATGTTTTCTATCTTGTTCTTCTAGCATTGGTTTCAATATTTGCGGGTGGTGGTTGGTGGGAAGCAGGCAGGCAAGTAGTTATGGTTTCGAACTTTACTGAAGCGCCTTTCTGGAGTTTATTCGCCTTGTTCTTCCCTGCCGTTACAGGCTTGATGGCAGGGGTGGGGATGAGTGGTGAATTAACTGATCCTAAACGGCAGATACCGAAGGGAGTTATGTGGGCTTTGGGTGTTACTACAATAATTTATGTTATAATGGTTTTCTGGTTTGGATACTCTGCAGATGCTCAGACTTTAATAAATAATAATTTAGCGATAGCTAAATTGGCTGCTTTTTCCCCCTTGGTCTTGGCGGGTATATTAGCAGCGACTTTCTCCAGTGCTCTCACTACTTTTGTTGCTGCGCCTCGTTTGCTTCAAGCGTTGGGTGATAACGGTATTTTACCAGCTAGTAGGTTCTTTGCTGAAACTACCTCTAATAATGAACCTAGGAATGCAACTCTAGTCACGGGAGCTATAATTGGTGTGGTGTTGCCTTTTAGCAACTTAGATGCTATCGCTCCTTTCTTAACCATGTTTTTCCTCATAACTTATGGTATGATTAACTTGGTAGTTTTTATAGAGCAAAGTCTTGAATTAGTTAGTTTCCGACCTACTTTTGAGATACCTAAATTTGTGCCTTTATTTGGAGCAGTGGGTAGCGTTGTATTCATGTTCTATATTGACGTATTGGCAGGTGTTACAGCTCTCGGGTTCTTGTTCTTCACATATATGTTGTTGGTACAAAGAAAGTTAAGTCCTAAACATGGAGATGTTAGATCGGGATTGTTTGTGGCGTTGTCTGAATGGGCGGCTAAGAAAGTGATGAGTTTGCCTAAGAGCACTAAGCATATTTGGAGGCCTAACTTATTGTTACCTATTCAGACTAGTAGGAAATTACTTGGTAGTTATCCTTTGATAAAATCTATAGTTTATCCAAATGGTACTTTGAGTGTTTTGGGTATGGAGACTAAAGAGGGTAGTGCTCCGGATGAGGAGGATTTAAGTGAGGAAGAAGCGCAAGAAGAGTTGCAGATGATTGATGAAATGGTTGAAAAATATGGTAGGGAAGGCATTTTTACTAGTAACACTACGATTCATGCTGATGATTACATCCATGGTGTGTGTTTGTCTATGGAAGCGATTGAAGGGCAGTTCTTCCATCCAAATATTGTTTTCTTACCTAGCGCTCCGGATAAGTTTAAGGTTAAAGAGTTGGATGAAATATTTTACACTGCGAATGAAACAGAGTCGGGTTTGATATTCTTTGATAAGGATAAAGACATTGGTTTAGGTAGTGAGGAAGACGTACATATCTGGTTGACAGATGATGTTTTGGAGGGAGACTTTTATGATGATAGGGTATTTGACTTAGCGATGCTTGTAGCTTATAGGATGCATAAGAATTGGGTCGGTAATATCACGTTGTGGATGTGTACCGATGAGGAGAATGAGAAAGAGGCTAACGATTACCTGGACAGGTTGGTTTATGAAAGTCGTTTCCCTGCTAAGACTGAAAAGTTAGTTTCTTTGGATAGTTTCAAGAAGAGTGTTAAGAACGCGCCGAAAGGGGATATTCATATCGTGCCTTGTGAGGGCGAAGAACATTTGAGAGAGTTGATTGGGAAAACGAAAAATTTGAATAGGTCTTTCCTCTACGTGATTGATAGTGGTGAGGAAGATATTTTGGCTTAAAGGTTAATAATAAAAAAGTTTAATCTCTAGCATGTTTTGTTATGGAGAAGAGAAAACTTTTCTTGTTTTTAGTACTTGTGCTGTCAGTTATTGGAATGGCTGATAGCATTCACTTGTTGGAGATTAAGTATGGTGGTCACGAGTTTATAGCGTGTGATATTAATGAGAAATTTAGTTGTTCTACTGTTAATATGAGTCCTCAGAGTGAATTTTTCGGCTTTCCTACGGCAGGGATAGGATTAATCGGTTATAGTGTGTTGGCTATGATGAGTTTTTTCTTACTACGAAAAAAGGATTGGAGGGATAAGTTCTTTCATGAGAAGCTTTTCAATTTAGTTACTCCTTTCACTCTTTTGATAGTTGCAGCTATAGGTTTGATAATGCAGTTATATTATACTTATGTCGAGTTTTTTGTGTTAGAGCAATTCTGTATTTTTTGTTTATTCAGCCAAGCCTTGATAATAGGGATTGCAGTTTTTGCTTATGTCAACTTTTCTAAGTGATTTGATCCACTACTGTTTCGCTTGAACTATCCTGGTTTGAGTTATTCGAAGTCGTGTTTTCTATCTTTTCCTCACCTTTTACAGGAGTGTTCGGAACACTTCCTGCCTGTTTTCTGATATATTGTTTAATATCAAAAGTTTTCTTGAAGGATAGTTTGTAAGTGGTGAAGTATGCGTTGACTGAAACGTTTCCTTTCACGTTAGCGTAGACATGGTCTTTGAGCAATAGTTGGACTGCCATGCTTGCAGTCGGAACCCATCTGGTATGGTGTTCGAAAGGTACTTTGTTTACTTGAGTGCTTTCAAGTTTGAAACTAGGTAGGTTTCCTGTGCTGATAGTTTCTCCGGTTTGGTTTAGTTCAATTATGTAATCTACGCCTTTAACCGGTACTGATAATAATGCAGGGTTTTGTATAATTAAGTCTCCTGTTAGGTTGAATCCTTCGGTGCTTACTCCTGAGAGACCAGTTATTTGAAAGTTTTGAACGCTTACGTTTGTAAGTCCTCGTCCCATTAAGAATAAAATGCCGAGAATTGCTATTATTAAGCCGGTTTTAATCCAAGTTTTCTTGTTGGAACTCATAAAAAAAGTTTTAATCTGATATTTTTTTTAAGTATGTCTGCTATTGTTTTTTGAGTTCTGTCATTACTTCTGCAAGTGTTGGGTGGACGTGGACTGTTTTTGTCAAAGCACCTATTTTAGCGTTTGTCGTGAGCAATGCGGCTATTTCGTGTATGAGGTTTGGAGCGTCTGCTCCTATAATCGTTGCTCCTAATATCTTTTTAGTTTCTTTGTCGTAGATTACTTTTGCAAACCCTTCTTCTTTTCCGATTATTTTTGCTTTTCCTGTTTTTGAAAATTTTCCTTTCATAATTTCTATGTCGTGTTCTTTTTTTGCTTGTTGTTCGTTCATCCCTACCCCGCCTATTGGTGGGAAAGTGAAAACCGCCCATGGGATTTTATCATGTTCTAAAGTACGGTTTTTTCCTAGCAATGAATTTTCGAGGGCTATCCTGCTTTCCCTTTTTGCTGTGTGTGCGAATGGTGATTTTCCGTTTACGTCTCCCACGGCGTATATGTTTGGATTGGCGCTTTGTAGTTTTTCATCCACGACTATGTGTCCTTTTTCTGTTTCTACTTTGGCTTTTTCTAGATTTAAGTGTTCTGTGTTTGGTCTTCTCCCAGTTGATACGAACAGGCTTTCTCCAGTGTATTTCTTCACAGGTTCTTCTTCATCTACAGGTGTAGTTTTGAGTTCTACCCTGTCATGGTTTTCTCCACTTACTTGTTTGATGTCGACGTTGGTATATATTTCTACATTTTTTTCTTCTAATTTTTCATGTATTAATTGGGATACGTCTTCGTCTAACATTCCTAAAATTCTAGGTTGTCTTTCTAGTATGGTTACTTTGGCTCCTAGTGTTGCGAAGAAACTTGCGAATTCACAGCTTATGTATCCTCCGCCGATCATAACTATACTTTCGGGTAGTTCATCTAATTTTAAAGCTTCAACGTTCGTCATGTAACCAGTTTCTTCTAATCCTTCAATTGGAGGTGTCCACGGACTGCTTCCTGTAGCTATTATTATTTTGTCGGCAGTTATTTCTTCATCTCCAACTTTTACAGTGTCTTTAGATACAAATTTTGCTTTCTCATTATAGTGAGTTATGTTATCTATTTTTTCTACGCTTTCTTCTGCGTGTGTTCTTCCGGTCGTGACGATTTTTCTCATACGGTTCATTATTTCTAAGAAGTCAAAGTCTACATTTTTAGTTTGGATGCCGTATTCTTCACTTGCTTGCATTTCTTGGTATAGTTCTGCGCTGTGTAGAAGTGTCTTGGTGGGTATACAGCCTGTGTTTAGACAGGTTCCTCCCATCGCTGCAGGTTCTATAAGTGCTGTGTCGAATCCGCTTTTTGCGGCTATTATAGAAGCTCTTAAACCTGCAGTCCCACCTCCTATTATCATGACATCATATGCCATTCTAATGTTTTAGAGTTATAGCAAACCTTTATATATCTTAGTAACCAAGTTGTTACAAAAGGTGATTACTAGTGCAATTATTTAAAGACAAGGATGAAGAAGAGCAGGAAGAAGAAGCTGAAGAGAAGAAAGAATTGGAAGATGCAGGCGATGAAGGCTGTGAATTCTGTTAATTTTCTATATATTTTTTGACAGCTTCGTCATCCCTGGAAGTGATTGGATATTTTTGTAATTCTTCTGGACTTAGCCAATGATGTGTAGCGTGTTCTTTGTTTAGTTTGATCTTTCCTGTAAAGTCTGCTTTGTAATAGTGTTGCAGAAATCTTGTCCCTTCTCTGTTGTTGCTTAGATAGAAGAGGAATTCAGTATTTTGTATTTCGAGATTTGTTTCTTCTTTAACTTCTCTTTCGAGAGCAGATTTTGCTTCTTCAGTTTCTTTTCTTTTCCCGCCAGGTAAGGTGAGTTTATTGGGATAGTCTAGATTTTGATTTCTTTCTAGAAATAGTACTTTGTTGTTTCTTTCAAGTATAGCTCTTACTACTTGTTCTACCATATTTTAAGAAAAATTTTTATGATGGTTTTAAAGGTTTTAGCAGATGTCCATGATGTCGTCGTACATCATGGCTATGTCTTCGTCGAATTCTTCTAAGGTGTCGATGATGTGTTTTCTTAGTTCTTGGCTGGTTACTTCGTGTCGGTCTTCCATGAAGTTGTTCATGTATTCGAGTACGGTGCTAGCTATTTCTTCGCTGACTTCTTCTCCGTAGTGGCAGTTTAGACAGGCGGCGTATACGCTGGCGTAGAGTTTTCTTGGCTCGTATTCTTCCGTGTGTCCTTTTCTTTTGACGACGTGTTTCATTTTAGTTTATGTTTATTACTCCGCTGGCGATTAGCATTAATAACCATCCAAGTCCTATAAGTAGTAATCCTGTGAAGTATCGCATATAAGCTTTGCTGCCTTGCTTCCATTTCTTCACATTTTGTACTTTTACTCCGAGCATAGTTAGTATGAGGATTATTACGAGTGGCATTACGAATATTATGTTGTATGCGATTAATAGGAGGATTGCTTGGAAGTTGAAGTTTTGACTTAATAAAAGGGTTATTGCTAGGTATGGGCCTCCTGTGCATGGGAGTTCGACGCTGCTTACGAATACGCCGAGAAAGATGACTGTTCCGATTGATAGGTCTTGCATTTTTTCTTTAATCTTTTCGGCATATTTTTCTGGTATCATCAGGCTGAATCCTTTGCCGTACCAGAAGAAGTCTTTCATTTCGAATAAGCCTGCGGCTACTACTAGGATTCCTACGGCTATGCTGATGTATTCGCTTACTATTAGGGGGATGTTTGCCATGAATGTGGTTAGTCCTAGGCCGAAGGCGAGGTAGGTTAGGAATACTGCTGTGATGTAGATCATGCCGATTTTGAGCATGTCTTTCTTTTTCTTAGCTACGAGGAGGGTTGAGATTAAGAGTATTAATACTCCTATCGCGCATGGGTTGATGGAGTCTACTGCTGCGGTGGTTAGTACTGCCACGACTGTGGGCATTGCTACATCTACTGCCACTCTCTACCAGCCTCCGAGGTGTCTTCTCTTTTTTCTTCCCAGTTGTTGTAATTCCAATCTTGTGTTTCCCAGCTGCTGCATAGCTTATTCGTGGTTTGTGAGTTATTCGGTCCGAATTCTACTATTATGCAGTCTCCGGGTGGTACGTAGGGGTCGGGATAAGGTAGGTAGTGGGTGTAGTTTTGTATTCTTTCTCCGTTGACGTATACTTTGAGTTGTCCTGTTTGTCCGTTTGGACAGGTGTCTCCGTTTTGATAATTGTATGTTTGGTTTTGTCCGGGATAGATTAAGTGTCCTTTTTCGAGTTTTCCTCCTATAACTTCGAAGTAGTCTCCTAATTCTACGTCTTTGACTTCCATGACTGTTCCTTCTACGTGGATTCGATCGTCGTCATGTTCGTGGAATAGAGGTGTTCCTATCTTATTGCTGAGTCCTTGTGGGTTTTTTAGGTCTATTCTTTCACCGCAGGCCCATATTTGGTAGTCGGCGTGCCAATGTACTGGTCCTTTGGTTTCGCTGACTATGTTTTCGTGTATTATAGCACCGGCGAAGTATAGGCTTGAGAGGGAGGTTACTAGTATGAGCATTATAAAGATTAGTTTTTTGCCTTGTTCTGTAAGTCGATCTTTTAATGGGATTATTGCGAAAGAGCCTAGGATGAGTATTATCCCTGCTATTTTTAGTAGGAGGACACCTGTGTCTACGCTGAAGAAGGGTTTGGTGTTACTTGCTGCAAGTGTTAGTTGAAAGGATAGAACTATCGCTGTTAAGTAAGCACTCCACCTCTTTTTCATGGTGTATACTCACTAGCGTTCTTATTTAAACGTTTCGAACTAATCTTTTGATCGACTGGTTTTTTGTATGGTTATATATGCAATTATCGCTATCATTAATAGTATGATTTGTCCGATTAGAAACCAGGCGCCGATGCTGTATTCTTCTAGTAAGCCTTCTCCGGCTTTTTCAGGTCCTAAAGTTTCTTGCTGGTTTAGGGGTTGGATTTTTAGTTGAAAGTCGTGTTCTACGAGCGTGGTCTGATTTTTTTCGAAGCGGATGGTTATTTCGTAAGTGCCTGGTTCGGCAAAAGTTTGGGTTGTGATGACGTTGTTCACGTTTGGGTTGTAGTTTCCTGTGTCTGTTATAGTGTTGTTTTTGCTGGTTCTCATCCATACGTTGTCTAGCACTATTGCTTTTTCTGTAGTTGCGTTGACAAGGTTTACGTTTATTTTTACTTGATCTCCTGCTCGGGGGTTTTCTGGTTCGTAGCCGAAGTCTATTATATAGCCGTTTTTTGTAATGTCTTCGCCGCTGGCCAGATGTCCTTGTGCTAGTGGCAGGGTGAGTATGAGAATTGTTAGGATTGTTTTTGGTTTCACTGTACTTCTTTTTGTGTTTTCTTTTATTCTTAATGTTTTCGATAATAATTTTAAATAGTAGGAGTTACATGGTTTTTCATGTATGGATTTGGAAGATAAAGTTGTTATCGTCACGGGGGCTAGTAGGGGTATTGGTAGGGCGACGGCTGTAGAGTTTGGTCGTGAAGGAGCTCGTCTTGTATTGGCTGCTAGGTCTGAAGGGGATTTGGAAGAGACTGAAGATTTGGTTGAAGAAGTGGGTGGTAGTGCGATGGTTGTACCGACGGATGTCACTTCAGAGGATGATGTTGGTAAATTGTTTGACATTGCAGAGCAGCATTATAATGATGATATAGATGTTGTTGTGAACAACGCCGGTTTTGGTGTTAGAAAGCCTTTGGAAGATCACTCATTGGAGGATTTTGAGAAGTGTATTGGTGTTAATGTTAAGGGAGTGTTTTTGTGTTGTCGTGAAGCCGTTCAACGTATGGGTGATGGTGTTATTTTGAATGTGGCTAGTGGTGCGGGTAAGAATGGACACCCTGGCATGAGTGTTTATAGTGCTAGTAAGTTTGCAGTAGTTGGTTTTACGGAGGCTTTGGCTGGCGAGTGGGATGGTAAGGTCATGGCTCCTTGTCCTGGACCTACTGATACGGATATGTATAGGAGGTGTTTTCCTGAAAAAGATTATAAGGATTGCGACGATCCGGAAACGGTTGCGAAGAGAATGGTAAAGTTGGTTAAGCATGATAAGTTGCATGGTAGTGGTAGCGCGCCTAATGTTTGGAAGCCAGTCATGTAATTATTTTCTATATAGACAATAAATGTTGTATCGAAACCGTTATATCGCCACCGATATATTTATAAGTTTGTTCTACTTATGACAAACCCGATGGGAAGCAACTTAAAACTGATGGTCCTAAAAGTTCTCGACCAAGAAAGCACCAGTGGATACGGAATAGTGAACAAGATAGAAGAAAAAACAGGGTGGAAACCCAGCTACGGATCGATATATCCTCTCCTTGAGGAAATGAACAAAGAAGGCCTAGTTGACTATGAAGAGAAAGGGAGGAGCAAGATTTACTCACTCACCTCTAAAGGAGAGAAAGAAATAGAAAGTTGGGATGAAAAAAGGGAAGAACTATGTGAGAGCATGAAAGAAAACATGTGCGTGATACAAGAACTCACAGGAAAAGATATGGGGCCCGTCATAGAACTAATGGACAGGTTCAAAAAAGATGAAGACCCTCTGAAATCCTTAAATCCGGAATTTTTAGAATTCCGAAACAAAATATTCAAAATGGCTTTTGAAGGAAAAGCACAAGAAAATTCGGAGGAGATAAAACAAATGCTAAAAGATAACATCCGAAAACTTGAGGCGATGGAATAATGCCGATAATAAAATGTGACAACGTATGGAAAATCTACCAGATGGGAGAAGTAGATGTAGAAGCACTCCGAGGGATGAACTTCGAAGTGGAAAAAGGAGAATACGTCGCTATAATGGGGCCAAGCGGTAGTGGGAAATCAACCGCTATGAACATGATAGGATGCCTCGACACCCCCACGAGAGGAAGTATCTACTTAGAAGGTCAAGATATCAGCGAACTTGAAGAAAGCGACTTGGCTCAAATAAGAGGGAAGAAGATAGGATTCGTCTTTCAACAATTCAATCTTATACAAACACTGACTGCTTTAGAAAACGTGACTTTGCCCATGGTTTTTCAAGACGTAGCCGAAGAAGAAAGAAGGAAGAGAGGAGAAGAATTACTAGAAATTGTAGGATTGGGCGAAAGACTCGATCACCTCCCATCTGAACTCAGCGGGGGTCAGCAACAAAGGGTTGCAATCGCTAGAGCTTTATCAACAAGTCCTGATGTTATACTCGCAGATGAGCCCACAGGCAATTTGGATAGCAAGACGGGAGAGAATATTATGCAATTTTTTGAAAAACTCAACAAAGAAGAAGGTGTAACCATAATATTAGTAACTCACGATGAAAAAGACGCGTCACACGCTGACAGGATAGAACACTTAAAAGACGGGCAAATAATTTCAGGAGGTAAAAAATGAATAAGACAATTCTTTACATCACGATAGCACTCATAGCTTTAACGGCAGTAACCGCTCAAGTAACAGAAACGGGCGAAGACTTAGAAGTGACTTTATTACAATACGAGCCAGTACCTGCGCATCCAGGAGACTCATTGGACGTGTGGGTTAAGATAGAAAATGTGGGTGGCGACGTCGCTCGAAATGTCCAGCTACAAATGAGCGATAACTATCCTTTCAGCGTGTCAAGTGAAAGAAACCTCCATACTATCGGAACTTTGCCTGGGCAAAACGCGTACGTGGCCAAGTTTAGAATGAGGGTTGATAGCAACGCGCCAGCAGGAACCTCCACTCTACGTGTTAGGTACTCAAAAGGTGAAGGAACGGTTTGGAAGGAAGAGTACCTTCCTATAGATATAGAGTCTAGAATCACAGCTTTAGAAATCGAGTCTGTAGAGATGACTCCGAAAAACCTCGTGCCAGGAACAGAGGGTCAATTGAAACTTACTGTGAGAAACACTGCCGATTCACAAATTAGAGATGTGAATGTAAAGTTGGACTTGGAAAATTCTGAAGCTCCAATAGTACCGGTGCAGAGCAGCACTCAGTTAAGGATTGATAGCTTGGCACCTGGTGAAACTAAGGAGTTCGTGTTTAATGTGATGGCTGAACTCGACGCATCATCCAACGCGTACACTCTACCCGTTGATGTGTCTTTCAAGGATGACGAGGGTGATGAAATAACGTATGAAACCCTGGTGGGTATAGTGATTAAGTCACCGCCTGAACTTTCAGTGACTGTTGATTCAAACGATGTTTACAGTGATGCTAGAACGGGCACGGTAACTTTGAAATTTGTGAATAAAGGCTTGGATGAGATTAAATTCCTCTCATTCAACTTGTCCGAGGACGACTCCTATAAATTGATAAACCCCACTGATAGCTTTTACGTGGGAAACATTCGCAGTGATGATTACGAACTTCAAGATTTGAGGATTGAAGCTCATAATGAGGATAGGGTTAACCTCCCCATGTCGATTCAGTATAGAGACGCGGCTAATAACGTTCATACCACCCAGCAAACAGTAACTTTGCAGTTGGTTGAGGAATCATCCGTTACGGAAGAAGAAAGTAACACAACTACTTGGGTTATAGTGTTGATGGTGGTGTCGGGTATCGCGCTTTATTTCTGGAGAAAAAGGAAAAAGTAAGGAGGTAAGATGATTAAGGATTATCTGACTCTGGCTTTCAGGAGTCTAACCCATAGAAAACTGCGTAGTTGGCTTACTATGATAGGGATATTCATAGGTATAGCCGCCGTAGTATCTTTGATAAGTTTAGGCCAGGCTATGAGTTTAGCGATTGAAAAACAATTCATGGCTTTAGGGGCTAACACGATAACCGTCCAACCTAGAGGAGGTGGTTTTGGACCTCCTGGCACTCTTGCAGCTACAAACTTGACGGAAAGAGATTTAGAAGAAGTTCAAAGAGTTAACAATGTTGACAGCGCGTTTGGCAGATTAATAAAATCGGTCGAGGTAAACTTTAACGATGAAAAAGAATTTCTTTTCTTAGCGTCTTTACCTGAAGAAACAAGTGATAGAGAGTACTTGTACGACGCCAGAGATATCCAGATACAGTTGGGTAGGGATTTAGATTCAAGTGATGGTAAAAAAGTATTAGTTGGTAACAATTATTACCGTAACGAAGAATTTGGTCGGCCTATCCGACCAGGTGACAAGATTGAAATTAACGGTGAGAGAGTTGAAGTAGTTGGAGTACTTGCCAGGACGGGTAGTCCAGAAATAGATATTTCTTTCTTAATGAATGAAGAACCTATGCGCGACCTGTTGAACAATGAGGGAGAATATAGTGTAATATTGGCCAGATCTTCTTCAAATGCGGATGTTGATCAAGTAGCGGAAAATATAGAGCGAGATTTGAGGAATCTTAGGAATGAGGATGAGGGGGAGGAAAGTTTTAATGTTGAAACAAGTCAAGAACTTATGGAAACTTTTAGTACAGTATTGAACGTTGTGCAAATAGTTCTTATCGGTATCGCGGCTATAAGCTTGTTTGTAGGCGGCGTTGGTATTACAAATACGATGTTTACCTCTGTTCTTGAAAGGACTAGAGAGATTGGCATTATGAAGGCTGTGGGTGCCAGGAATAGTGATGTATTATGGCTTTTCTTGTTAGAGTCGGGCTTGTTGGGACTAGCAGGAGGGATTATAGGTGTGGCGATAGGAGCAGGGTTAAGCAAACTCGTTATCTGGGCAGCCGTTAAGTACGGGGGTCTTGTATTTCTTGAAGCTTACTTCCCCCTTTGGTTGATATTGGGAAGCCTTGCATTTTCATTCGTCGTTGGGACTATTTCAGGTATAGTGCCTGCTAGACGTGCCAGTAGGATGGACCCTGTGGAGGCGTTGAGAGAATGATAAAAGATTATTTGAAAATGGCGTGGACTAACCTTTCTCACAGGAAGCTGCGTAGTTGGCTTACTATTATAGGAATCTTTGTCGGCATCGCAGCAGTGGTGGCTTTGATAAGCGTAGGTCAAGGCTTGCAAGGTGCAATCACTCAGCAGTTTGAAGAACTTGGGACTGACTTGTTGATTATACAACCCAAGTCGGCGGGTCCTACCACGGCGGGTAGTGAAAACCCTGCGTTGTTGACGACAGAAGATGAAGACGTGGTGAGTAAGACCAATGGGGTGTTGATGACCACAACCATGGTCTTCAGAAGCGCAAGAATTGAATTCAAGGATGAAGTGAGTTTTCAATTCGTTTCAGGGATTCCTACTGACGATCCAGAGAAGATGAGCCTTGCTCAAAGGATGGCAACTATGGATGTCATGCAGGGGCGTAACATCGATGGTGGTGGTCGATTCAACGCTTTAGCGGGTTTTTCT
Organism: uncultured Methanosarcinales archaeon; assembly: GCA_964398115.1. Classification (GTDB taxonomy): domain Archaea; phylum Nanobdellota; class Nanobdellia; order Woesearchaeales; family CAYNLP01; genus CAYNLP01. The sequence continues at coordinate 66,483 of CAYNLP010000002.1, forward strand.
TACACAAATGAGGATGAGGTTTTTTCTCAAAGCATTAGAGTTGGTGATAAGGTTAATATTGAAGGTCAAAATTTTGACATCATCGGTGTTTTAGAGAAGATTGGAAGCCCTCCGGATGATCGACAGATGGTTCTTCCTATGGAGACTGCTGATGAAGTTTTGGATGTTGGAGAATTTAATGGAGATAAGGTGAGGGATTATATTGTTGCTAAGATAAATCCGAGTGTTTCTCCTGAATCAGTTGTGGAGAGGGTGGAGCGTCAGCTTCGTAGTCATCGAGGTTTGGATGAGGGAGATGAAGACTTTCAGGTCCAGACTGCCGAGCAATTGTTGAGCAGTTTTAATGATATTTTAGTTGTAGTCCAATCTGTTCTGGTTGGCATCGCTGGTATTAGCTTATTAGTTGGGGGGATTGGGATTATGAATACTATGTATACGGCGGTGGTTCAACGTACTAAAGAGATTGGTATTATGAAAGCTGTTGGTGCTAAGAACAGCGACATCTTGCAGATTTTCTTGATAGAATCCGGTGTTCTAGGCTTGGTGGGGGGTGCTATCGGAGTAACTTTAGGTTATTTGATAAGCAGGGTTGTGACGGATATAACAGCTCAGTTCATAGCTGGTGACTTGACTACTTTCTTTCCTTGGTGGCTTGTGCTTGGTGGTTTGGCTTTTAGTTTTGTCATCGGCGCTGCTTCAGGGGTTTTGCCAGCGATTCAAGCCAGTCGGATGGATCCGGTGGATAGTTTGAGGTATGAGTAGTTTTAAATACGATTTTAACTTGGTGGTAGGATAGGATGGTTGAATATTGGATTGTTGGATTAGCACTTCTTGGATTTATTGATAGTTTGTATACTGCTATCCAGCAAATTCATAACGTGTTTGAATTCTGCTTTACGAAAGATTTTGTAAGGGTTGGTTGCTACGACATCTTGCATAGCGAATGGGCGAGTATTTTCTGGGTTCCAAATAGTTGGCTTGGAACCGCTGCGTATGCGTTGTTGAGCTTTATGTATTGGAAGCCTGAATGGATACCTTTAAGCTTGGATTTAGTTCACTGGATTGGTGCAGGAATTGCCACTCTTGGTTTGGCAATGAGTTATTACTTGGTTTACGTCCAGCATGAAAAGTTGGAGAAGTATTGTATTTTCTGCCTTACAAGCACGTTGTTAATGACAATAATTTTCGTACTTTCTTGGAGTTTAGTTTTGTGAACAGGGAAAAACTTTTTCCCTGCTCACAAAGTGCCTGTGCACGGAGGGGCGTTCGGTTACCTACACAGATTCTATACTTACAGTGGCTCTAGGGTCATCGAAACGGTCGGAGGTATGTTCTTTGAATTTTTTCCAACTATTCATTTTTTCTATCACCCATTCCTATCTTACTATTTGGTTTTATAAATGAGTTGTTAAAGAACGTTCTAGAGGTATCTTTCATAACCTTTATAAACCACTTTGGAACAGGTGTGAAACATGGTAAACTTGGCGTTAGTGCCGGATTGGTTTTTTGGTTATGATATAATTCTTGAATTGATATTTGTGGCTATAACGTTAGCTGTCAGTTGGTACGCTTTTAAAACGTATAAACTAACGGGGGAGTCAAGGAGTAAATTGTTCAGTATTTCTTTTATATTGATATCGTTGGGTTATTTTGCGCTTTCCTTGGTTAACTTTGTTGTTTTTTACAGGGCAGAAACTGGGATTTCTAACTATTTGAACTTTCTAAAAATACAAGTTTTTGAACAGATTGGGATTTACATATACATGATTTTATTCTTATCAGGGTTGCTTACTTTAGCTTATATGACCTTTGAAAAAAGGAGTAAGAAGATGTATGTGACGTTGTTCTCTTTATTATTCGTTTCTTTTGTTTTAACAGCTGAGATATCGTTCTTCTTCTATATCGTTTCTGCTATTTTCTTGATGGTGATTCTGTGGTATTATGTTAAGAATTATTTAGAGAAAAAAAGATTGAATACGGGTTTGGTTATGTCGGCTTTCATCCTGCTTTTCATAGGGAGGTCACAGTTTATATTTTCTCAAATTGATAAAGTGTTTTATCCGTTGGGGCATTTTCTGGAATTAGCTGCGTATATTTTGATATTGTCTAGTTTGGTTTTAGCTATGAAGAAATGAGTTCGAAACGTAATCGCATGGAGATAATCCATGACATCTTGGATGCTATCAGGGAGGAGGGTGAGATTAAACCCACTCATATATTGTATGGTGCGAACTTGTCGCATGATATGATGAAGGATTACTTGGATGAGTTATTGGAGAAAGACATGATTGAGAAGAAAGAAGAGGATGACGGCACGTTTTATAGCCTTAAAGAGAAAGGTTTTGAATATTTGAATGAGTATGAGCGTATTAAGGAGTTTATGGAAAGTTTTGGCTTGGATTAGTCTTTTAGCACTTCTAAGATTATGATTAGTAGGAATGCTGTGAATGCCATCAATGGTATTGTGATGTATCCGAGGTGGAAGAAGTTTCTTACTGCGCATTCAACTCCTTCGGTGCAGCTGAAGGTGAGTTTGGTTACTTGTATCATGTAGTGGTAGAATGCTATCATGCCTCCTATGATTGACATAGGGATTGTGTACTGTGGTATTTTTTCTTTCTTGTAAATGGCTATTCCTAGTAAAAGGACTAAGGGGTACATGAAGATTCTTTGGAACCAGCATAGTTTGCATGGGGTGTACCCTGCTATTTGGCTGTAGAATAAGCTTCCGCTCGTTGCTATTAATGCTACTATGAATGCGAGTTTCGTCCCGTTATTTCTTATGTCGTCTAAGAATTTTGGTTTGGTTATTATGAATATTGCGAGGAGTATTAAGATTAGGTGTGCTGCTATTGTTAAGTGTACTAAGCTGTCTTTTACTGCTTGTAAGGGACTTGTTAGGAGTAGGTTAACTGCTAGTGTTGCGATTATTAATCCGATGCTCCCCCAAAAGGTTTTGTTCATACGTTTAGAAGAAGGGGTTTTGTTATAAAAATTTATTGAAAAGTTTAATATAGTATTTTTTGTTGTGTAGTTTTTTAATGGTTAATGATGAACTCCTTAAATGGTTGAGGGGGAGGAAGATTCAGGGTTACAGTCCTGATCGTTTGAGACCGGTCCTTCTGGATAAGGGTTGGGATGCGGAAGAAGTAGATAAAGCGATTGACCGAGTTTATTCTGAAGATGATAGTTTGAATCCTGGTCCTTTCATCGCAGGTGGTATAGTCTTGCTTATTTTCGCTAGTGGGATTGTTTGGTATCAAACCTCAGATTTTGAAACTCAGAACAAGTGGATTGAATCTCCTGCTAACAATTCAGAATTTAAAGTAGATAGTGCTTGTGATGAGTTATCTGAAAATTTAGAAAGTTGTACTACTTACAGGTGTGAGACTCCTGATTTCACTAGGCAGGTGGTGAATTTACAAGGGGGTGGTTGTCGCTTGGTTGAGAGAACTGATGATAGGGCGTGGCGTTGTGATTTGAATGATTCTTTGAAAGAGGAATTGATCAGTTTGTATAGTGATGGGGTAGAGCCACTTCCGGATAGTTTCAAGCGAAATTGTGAAACTAGTAATATTGCTCAGTGAATATTTTTTCTTGTTTGAATCCTTTCTTCAACAATTTTTGTTGGACTTTTTCTACCATTGGTGGTGGGCCGCATATGTATGCTTCGGCTTGTTTGTTTTTACAGAGGTTAAGGTATTCTTCTACACGTCCGTGTCGTCCTTCCCAACTTGGGTTTTCTCCTGGTCTGCTAATTGTTGGAATGTAGGTGAAGTTTTCTCCTTCCATGTTTGAAAGTTGTTTGTAGTATCCGAATTCGTCGTTGTAGCTCACTCCGTGTAAGAAGGTTTGTTTTCTGTCACTATTTTTTTCTTTGAGGTGTCGAGCCATTGAAACTAGTGGTGCTATACCGCTCCCTGCGGCTATATAGTATATCTCGTTGTCTGTGTCTTGTAAAGTGAAGTTACCAAATGGGCCGGTTAGCTTTGCTTTTTCTCCTTCTTCCATTTCAACAATGTGCTGGGCTACGTCACCGTCGGGATATGCTTTCACGTAGAATTCTATATTTTCTTCGCTTGGTGTGTTTGTCATGCTGTATGGTCGCATGAGTTCTTCATCTTCTTTTTCTATGGTGAGGTTGAGAAATTGTCCTGGTTGGAATTCTATATTTTTTTCTGGTTTGAATTTCATGATGCATATCATTGGCTTTAGGTGCTCTTTCCTGACTAGCTTTGCTGAGAATTGGTTCATATTAGGTTTGTTTTTTCTAATCCTATCCATGCTGCTGACCAGATTAGGAATACTACGCCGAAGAAAAGTCCTAGGATGCTGAGTGGGAATAGCATTGCGGCTGTTGGTGTTTGAGGTACTTGTGCACTTGCTAGGTAAACTGCGCTTAGTATTATTAGAACAGCTCCTGCTATCATGAGTGTTTTTTGATCTTGGTTCATATCTTTTTCTAGAAGGTGGTTTGGTTAAAAAACTTTTTGCTTTGGGATATATTTAAATAGAAACGTTAGGGATGTTATATTCGATGCGTAAAGTAATATTGTTTTTGGCTTTGTTATTACTGGTTGGATGTGGACAACAACCTATTAATAAGAGTTTGAACAACACCGATGTTTCTTTTAACGATAGTGTTGTGAATGAATCTAAAGATAATGAAAGTTTTTCTAACAATAGTAAGGGTGGTGAAAACGTAGGTGTAGATGCCGGTGTTAACGCCACGGTTGAGAGTGATTTAGAAAGTGCTGAAAACATTACAGAATTGTTGAAAGAGTTGAAGGAAAGGCAGAAGAGGATATATGATAAGAGGATTGAAGTTGTGAATCAAAGGCGTGAAATTCGTGGTATAATAAATAGTAACATAAGTTTTGAAGATCGACAATTTTATGATAAAGTTTACGCCATACTTGGAGAGAAGAAGTCAGAACTTACTTTAGAAGCGCAGTTGTTGGAGTCAAGGATTAAACATTTAGAGAAAAAGGTTGAAAGAGGTAAGACGTTAAGACAATTTAAGAATCGGTTGGAGGAGTTAAAGCAAGAAGAAAAGGAGATTAAAGTAGATTTGAAAAATGTTAGTAAGGAAATAATAAAGGTAAGGCAAGAGTTGGTTAATAATTACAGCAGTGACGTACAGAATCGTTTGAAAAGTTTACAATCAAGAGAGGAAGATTTACTAAGTCAGTTGAATGACGTCCGAGATGAGATAAATGAGAAGAGAAATCAGATTGATGAGTTTAACACCACGATTAACTTCACTACTGATAAAGAATTGTTGATAGAAAGGCAAGCTTTGACTACTGAGTTGAGTGTGGTGAGGAATAAAATTGCTAACAAGTATGTTGAATTAAGTAAAGCTTCGTCAGATGAGGAAGTTCAAAGGATTAGGGATGAAATTGATAAGCTTGATGATAGAGAAAAGGAGTTAAGGTCCAAAATTAGAAGTATTGATGAACAGCTTAAATCTTGATGACGTCACCAGCCTTTGGCATTATCATTTTCTGATCTGACTTTTCAAGCCTTTTCTTAATATTTTCTTCCTTTCTTACCTCTCGGTTTAGGTGGACGATCGCGCATGCTTTTACATTTTGCTCATTCATGGTTTCTTCTACGGTGTTGATGTGACCATGTCCCTCTATACCTTGGTTTACAGTGTAGGTTTCGTGTACTAGCAAGTCAGCGTTTTCATAAAGTTCTTTACTTTCGAAAGTGTCTTCTCCATCTCCACTGTAGCAAAAAGTTTTTTCTTCATCTTCAATCCGGATGGCTTTGTTGGGAGCCGCATGCTTGGTAGGAGCGGTTTTGAAACCTAGCTTTCCAAAAGCAGGGGTTTGTTCTAAATTCACAAATTCGATGTCGTAATTGAATTTTTCTCTGAAGCCGGGATATGCCATTTCTAATGAGACGAGGATTTCATCTTTCATCTCACTGTTTAAAATGTATATTGGTTTTTCTCTTCCGTCTTCCCACATCCTCATCAAGAGGGCTTGCACTCCAAAGTAGTGATCTGCGTGAGGATGACTAGTCCAGATAGCGTCTAAGAAGTCTGGGTCGTCATTGTATTCCCAAAGTGCGTGTGGCACGCTATAACCACAATCTAGTAAGATGGTTGTACCGTTGGCTTCTAGAATCATGGAAACGTTTGTGTGTTTTTCGTCGAACGCTTCTCCGACGCCGATGAAAGTGACTTTCATATATCTTCTTTTAGTGGTTGGATTTTATTTAATTTTTGCAGTTATTTATTGTCTATATGGAAAATAATTATTTTGGAGAAACTCTTATATAGAAAGCTCTGCGGATATTGAAATTGATGCCGGAAGAAACTAAGCTAGAAGAATTTGAAGAAGAGATAGAGCATGAGTTTCATGAAATTGACAAGCACATAATTAAGTGGATGAAGAAACATGGCCTTCACTGGCTACGTTACAGCCTAGCTATCATCTTCATCTGGTTTGGAATTTTGAAACCTTTTGATGTGAGCCCCGCTGCAGAGCTTGTAGCGAATACCGTTTACTGGGCGGATCCGAGCTGGTTTGTTTCTTTCCTTGGCTGGTGGGAAGTAGCCATCGGTGTTTGTCTATTGTGGAAGCCTTTGTTAAGAGTTGGTATTGGTTTGATGGCATTGCAAATGGCTGGCACATTCCTACCTTTGATATTGTTACCAGAAGTCGTATATCAAGATAACATGTTGCCTTTCCTAACCTTGGAGGGGCAGTACATCATTAAGAATTTGGTTTTGATAACTGCGGCCATGGTTATTGGTAGTCATGTTAATGATGATAAGATTTGACGTTCTGTAACGGGTTAGTTGTGACTGTTTGAACCTTTAAGAATAAAGTGTTATAGAAAAATATTTTGTAGAATAATTTTCGTGAGGAGAACTTTTTCTTTCAATATTTCGAATACTTATATCTCAAAATATCATCTTCAAAACAATAACGTTTAAATAAGAGGTTGAATAACTAAACCCTAGATGTGTTGGTTCTAAACCAACAGAGACACTACATATAGTGTTTCCCGTTGTTACGGGTTTTCGGAAAGAAATCGAGAAAAAAATGAAATGTGTATACTGCGATAACGAAGAAACAAAAGTAATAGAAACGAGAGAGAACGAAGAAGCCACTCGTAGAAGAAGAGAATGCACTTCTTGCGAAGAAAGATTCACCACTTACGAAAAACCCAAACTGCAAGGAATAATAGTAAGAAAAAAAAGCGGAGAAAAAGAACCTTTCAGCAAAGAAAAAATAAAGAAAGGTATGATGAAAGCCTGCAAGAAAAGACCAGTTTCTGAAGAAGAAATAGATCAAGCCGTAGATGAAATCGAACAAAGCTTCCAAAAAAGAGACGGTAAAGAATTCACCACAAAACAAGTCGGAGCAATCGTATTGAAAAAACTACAAGCCTTGGATAAAGTAGCCTATATGAGATTCGCAAGCGTATATAGAGAATTTTCAGACATTAGCAGTTTCGAATCAGAACTGCAAAAAATCGTTAAACAAACTTAGGAGGGGTAACAAGTATGACACCACAACAAATGAAAAAAGTAATTCAAGAACGACAAGATAAGTACGAAAACATCAAACAAACTAACGGAATTCCAGACAAGATACAAGCAACAGAAAACCAGAGGAAAGTCATCAAAGACAAATACATCAAAGTAGCAGACAGCCTAGAAGAATGGCTAAGGATCGTATCAAGAAACATCGCCCTGGCAGAACTACTACACCACGACGAATTCAAAGACGAAATATTCAAAGGCGTAGACTACGAAGAAAAAACATTCGAATTCGAAAATCACAACCTGCCAGAAAGCACAACCTACTACCTACACGCAGGCAAAGACGACCACGACGCGATGGAAGACAACTTCGACAAATTCATAGAAAACCTAGAAAGAGTTGCCGACAACAACGAAAAAGCAGGTCGCATCGTAAAAGAAATGGAAGACTTATTCTACAGCATGATGTCCCAATGGGACTTCCTACCTAACAGTCCAACACTGATGAACGCAGGCAGAGACTTACAACAACTAAGCGCGTGCTACGTACTCCCAGTAGAAGACAGCGTAGAAGGCTGGGGAGACGCAGTAAAGAACACAATGCTAATCCACAAAAGCGGCGGAGGAACAGGATTCAGCGGATGCAGAGTCCGACCCAGGGGAAGCATCGTACAAAGCACAAAAGGCGTCGCATCAGGACCTATGAGCGTGTTCAAAATGGTCGACGCAATGACACAACAAATTAAACAAGGAGGAATGAGAAGAGGAGCCAACATGGGCATCCTACCATACCACCACCCAGACATTGAAGAATTCGTAAACAGCAAAAAAGACAACGACGAACTAGAAAACTTCAACATTTCCGTAGCTATTGACAGCGACTTCATGAAAGCAGTGAAAAACGACGAAGAAATAGAACTAGTCAATCCACACACGGACAAAGTAGAAGGACAAATAAGAGCACAAGAACTATGGAACACCATGATAGAAAACGCATGGGCAACAGGAGACCCAGGATTCGTAAACCTAGAAAGAATAAACGAAAGCCGAAGCAACCCCACGCCGGAAGTGGGACAAATTGAATCAACCAATCCTTGCGTTACTGGAGACACTTTGATAAGCACGGATGAAGGTCTAGTAAGCATTGAAGAACTTGCTAACAGGGAAGGAGGATCTAACATATACGTGGATTCCAGAACTGAAACAGTAGAAAGCAATAATTTACTAATGAATCAATTAGGGACTAGACTGGTACGGGCCACGAAAGCTTGGAAAACAGGTGTGAAAGACACTTATAAAGTAAAAACCAAGAGTGGATATGAGGTTGAAGCAACCGCGGACCACAAAGTTTTGACAAAAGAAGGATGGAAAGAAGTCCAAGACTTGACAGAAGACGATAAACTCTTGATACAATCAGATGAAGGAGGATTTCCTGAAAACGCCGAATTACCAACCAGTTTTAACGGATACACTCAATGGAATAAGAAACTAGGTCAAGTGCTTGGATGGCTAGTTGGTGACGGCTGGCTAAGATCTGGAGATGAAAACCGAAGAGCTGGTTTCTGTTTCGGCGAAAAAGACACTGATGTTTTCAAAGAACTCAAACCATTCTTGAACAAACTATATGGAAAAGAGATAAAAGAAGTTGAAAGAGAGAATGGAACGATACACTTGTCGTATCACTCAAAACCTTTCGTTAACTTCTTCAAAGAACTCGGTGTTAAACCTGTGAAGTCGAAAGAAAAAGTAATGCCAGAGAGTTTGTTCAGAGCTAGCGAAGATGCAGTTAAAGGATTCCTGCAAGCACTCTTCACTGCTGATGGCACGGTGAGTGCTTCTGAGAATAAGACACATTATGTTAGGCTTTCCTCCAAGTCTAGACGACTGTTAGAAGGTGTTCAAAAACTGTTGGTCAATCTCGGAATAAAATCCAAGATTTACAACAGATCAAGACCGTCTAGAAAAGTTTTCGCTTACGAGAATAAAGACGGAGATTCAGTTGAATACGACTCTGATGGAGTTCTCTACGAACTTCAAATAAGTAAAGATCTAATTCCCAAATTCATGGATGAAGTAGGATTCATGTCAGAAAGACACAGTGACAAGATAGAAAAATTAGATAAAGTAAATTACTACACCACCCAGTTTGAAGATGAACTGGATTCTGTCACTTACGTTGGAGAAAAACCCGTCTACGATCTCACCGAACCATTAACTCATTCATTCATAGGGAATGGTTTGGTATTGCACAACTGTGGAGAACAACCTCTGCTACCATACGAACCATGCAACTTGGGAAGCATAAAACTTGCAAACTTCGTCATCGAAGACGAAGAAAACCCAAGAATTGACTGGGATAGGTTGAGAAACACAGTTCACTTGGCAATTCACTTCTTAGACAACGTTATCGATATCAACAATTATCCACTGCCAGAAATTGAAAAGATAGCGAAAGAAAACAGGAGAATCGGCCTTGGAGTGATGGGATGGGCGGAGATGCTGACCAAACTACACATCCCATACAATTCAGACAAGGCTTACAAACTGGCAGAAGAAGTCATGCAATTCATAAACGAAAACGCACTAGAAGCAAGTGAAAACCTCGCAGCAGAACGAGGAGTATTCCCCAACTGGGAAGACAGCATCTACGACCCACAAGGAGAAAACTTCGATGATAAAGAAGCTTATCCGAGAAACTGCGCAAGGACGACAATCGCACCAACCGGCACGATCGGAATAGCAAGCGGTTGTCAAGGAGCAGGCATCGAACCATACTTCGCAGCCGTCTACACACGATACACGGCAGAAGGAATCGATGCCATAAAGCGAGGTGAAGAACCGGATGAGAAACACACATACTACGAAGTTAACAAGGAGCTCAAGAGAGTCGCTGAAAAGAAAGACTACTGGGGAATGGAGCCAGAAGAGCTCTGGGAAAAGATTGATGAAAACGACGGAAGCCTAGTAGGCATTGACGAAATCCCAGAAGAAGTACAAGGCTGGTTCCTAACCGCACACGACCTCACACCAGAAGACCACGTGAAAGTACAAGCCGCGTTCCAAAGACATGTCGATAATGGCGTGAGCAAAACAGTAAACTTCGATCACGACGCAACTACGGAAGACGTGAAAGAAGTATACGAACTCGCATACGAGCTTGGATGTAAAGGAGTCACTATCTACAGAGACGGTAGCAAGGATGAACAAGTCTTGAACAAGAGTGATAGCGAGGAAGAAAGCGAAGACGCTGAAGAACAAGTCGAAACTGTAGAAGCAGATCAAACTAGCGAATCAAGTGTAAGTCCAGAAGGAGTTGCACCAGCCAAGCAAGCAGCAGGTCAAGAAGCCAGTGCCTACTACGAACTCGAAACAGGGTACGGACCTGTCCATATCCACATCAACTACGACGCGGAAGGACCGAAGAAAGTGTTTGCTAACCTTTCACCTACAGGCACTGAGATTAGCGGTTTGACAACGGCGTGTGGCATCTTGTTGAGCAAGTACTTGGAAGAAGGAGGAGATGCGAAAGATATCCTCCGACACTTGAACAGCATCAAGGGAGACAAGCCACATGGATTTGGAAAGAACAGGATTGACAGCATCCCGCACGCTATCAGCGTAGCCTTGAAAGACCACTTGGTAAAGACTGGAAAATTAGAAACTGGACAGACCAAACTAGACTTTGAAGATAAAAAAGTTCAGGACTTTGACGAAGACGGTGATGACCAATACTGTCCCGAATGCTACAGTCAAAACGTGGCTATGGTCAGCGGATGTGACGAACCAGTCTGCTTCGACTGTGGCTACAGCAAGTGCGGATAAAAACATTTTTATCTTTTCATTTCTTTCTTTTCTTCTGAAAATGGGGGATAAAGTCTTACTACACTCGGATGGAGAAGGACTCGATTACTATGCTAGTGGAGAGAAAAAACTAGGATTGCTTCACGTAGTAACAGGTGATGGAAAAGGAAAAACTACCAGTAGCGTAGGGCTTTGCACGAGAGCAGCCGGTGCCGGATTTAAACCCTTGTTCGTACAATTCTTCAAGAAAGAAACCAACGAGTTAGAACCAATGAAAGAAATCGGTGTCGAGGTGAAACAATTCCAATTCCTGGGTCCTTTCTTTAAAGATTACGACGAGGAAGAATTTGAAGAAATGCAGGAGGAATTTATGGAATTCTGGGGGGAGGTCAAGCTGAGAATTTCAGATTACGATGTGGTTGTATTGGATGAGATCGTTTACATAGTTACGGAAGGAGTACTTCCAGAAGAAGATTTTTTGGAATTCTTGGATGAACGCCCTGCAGATACAGAACTAGTGTTGACAGGGAGAGACTTTCCAGAGTCTATAATTGAAAGGGCGGATTACGTTTCGGAAATTAAAAGAGAGAAGCATCCTTTTGAAAGAGGTGTACCTGCTAGGAAAGGTATAGAGTTTTAAGACGATGATACTTTGGCTCTTTGCTAGTTTTGACTTCTGTATGGGATTACTTCACTTATTTGCACACTGGGATTTAATGCCGTGGAGAGCTCTTGTAGCCGGGAGTTTCTTGATGGGTGGTAAAGCTTTAATCTTTAACGACCACTTTTTATCCTTCTTAGATGTGTTAAGCGCTATTTACTTGTTCAGTCAAATATTTGTTGACAGCACTTTCTTAAGCTATTTCTTCGCTGGATATTTTACGTACAAGTTCTTGATTTCAATATTTTGAAAAACTTTTTATACAACTCACACATTCCAAATAGGTATGGGTTGGGTGAGTTTAATTTTAGAAACTGATTACGTCCAGTCGTTACTCTTATTCTTATCGTTTTTCTTCTTTGCTTCCATACTAGATTTCTTAATGAAGAAATATGGTGAAAAAATACAAGATCAGAGCAAGGTGTTAGGTAAAATATGTGAAATCTCTCACCGACCTATTTACTTCCTCTTAATGTTTACAGGTATTTACCTAGCGGTCCAAGTATTCACCTTAGGCCCCAAGTTGGACATGTGGGTTGACAGATCTTTCTTCGTAGTAGAGGCGATGCTCGTTGCTTACGTGTTGTCAAAAATAAGCTCTGCTATGGTAACAAGTTGGTTGAAAGTTAACAGGCGTTATGAAAAAACTCCTGAATTGATTAACAAAATAATAGCGGTTATAATCTACGTGATAGCAACTCTTGTCGTGTTAGATCACTTCAACATTGAAATAAGTCCTATCATAGCCACTCTTGGATTAGGAGGTTTAGCAATTGGCCTCGCTTTGCAAGACACGTTGAAAGATTTCTTTGCAGGTTTGCACATAATCAGTGACCGGCCTATCAGGGTTGGAGATCATATCGAAATTGAAAAAGGTCCTTCCGGTTATGTTGAAGACATTGGGTGGAGGAGTACTAGGATAAGGACTTTGCCGAACACTTACATTGTTTTGCCTAATTCGAAAATAGCTACGAGCACTATTGAAAATCATAGCATGCCTGTGAATGAAATGAGTATACGTATACAAGTAGGTGTTGATTACACTAGCGATTTGGAAAGGGTTGAAGATGCAACTATTGAAGTTGCTAAAAAAATTCAGGAAGAAGTTGAGGGGGCTGTAGACGATTTTGAACCTTTCATCCGCTTCCATACTTTTGGAGATAATAATATCAACTTTACCGTGATTTTGCGAGTTAATGAATTCGTGGACAAGTATAGAGTGACGAACGAGTTTATGAAAAGATTGCATGAGAAATACAAGGAGAAAGGAATTGAAATCAGCTGGCCTATTAGAAAGGTTTATGACATGCAAAAGAAGAGTTCAAAACGTAGAGATAAGAGCTCGGATTCTAAGAAGAAATAGTTATTCTATTAGTTCCACACTATCTATTTTGCCGTCGCCGTCCATGTCGAAGCCGTCTACGATTGCGGCGAATTGTTTTTGATCATTGAATTTCTGTAAGATTTTATCTGCGTATCTCGTCAGTCCTATCACAGCTGTTTTTGATCCGATGCATCGGAAACCGGCGAGTATCAAAACGCTATTGTCTGGATTCCAGGGGTTTGGTATTCTTGCTATAATGCCTGCTTTTTCTTCTGTTGTTCTTCTTCCGGTTTTTTCTGAAACAATCCCGCTGCATAGAAATCCTTCTTCGCTTTCTTTAATGTCGAACTTGATGGGTAGGAATTCGTTCAATTCTTGCGTTATGATGTTTGTTCCTGGCCCTCCTACTACTATCATGTTTCTTTTGTGTGTTTTTTCTGCTTTGACGTCAACGTCTATCTTTACGGAGAACTTGTCTGGAACTTCGCAATATCTTCCTAGGAATAGTGCTAGATCGGTTGCGTAGTGACCGTCTCGAGCGTAGCTTTTGTAAGGGCCGTGAGGGTCAGGGCTTCCCACTACAAAGTCACAATTGAGTTGTCTCTTTTCTATGAAGGGGTCGAGGAATGTTCTTAATTCGCTGTCTTCAGGTTCTAAAAGTTGATTGAATTCTTTCCAGTTTTCATCTATGCTGTATGCAAAACTTGTGTGTTTGGCTTGGTACTTCTTTGCTACCGTCCCTCTTATTTCTTCTTTTCCTGCTTCTTCTAAAACACCTGTGTTAACTAGTTGTTTCAAATGGTAGTACACTTTTTGCTCGTGTATTTCTAGTTCTCTTGCGAGTTGTGCGGCAAACATTGGCTTTTCGCTTAGTTTCTGCATTATTTTTTGCCTGACTTCGTGGTCTAACACTTTTAGGTTGGGGTTGTCTAGTATCTTGACAGGACTGTATTTCATGTTCTGATTGTTTTCTTTTACGAGATAGTATTTGTCACTCATATTATGTTATAAGAAAAGTTATAATATTTATATAATTTTTTGTAATAATATCTTGGGTTTAAACGCTAGAAAAACGGTTTAAAAAGTAATAAGCGTTGTTTTCAAATTTATAGGGTTTAAAATTTTCTAATAAAGGTTTATTTCTGGATTGAAAGGTGAAAAAGGCTTTGTTAATATTTTATTATAGGAAACTTCTTAATTAACCTTTTAAGATATCTTGAATTTCTTAACT
>CAYNLP010000002.1:81013-85447 GCA_964398115.1 uncultured Methanosarcinales archaeon
GATATGCTCTTGGAAAAGAAAGGAATAGCGGATTTGGATTATATGGAACTCCTTCAGGAGTACATGATCTTGTACAGGTCATACCATCAACTCCGGGATGAGCTGGAAAGGATAAGGTAAATTTTTGTTGAAAAGTGTTATTTGTTGACGACTAGATAGCTTTATGGGATTTGGTGACTACTATGTGTGGAATTTTTGGATACATTGGTGAAAGGGAGGCAGCGCCTTTACTTTTGAGGGGGTTGAAGAGATTAGAGTATAGAGGTTACGATTCTGCTGGCATCTCCGTGTTAAGCAATCCAGAAGTACGGGTTGTGAAGAAAGAAGGTGATATAAGCGAATTGCAGAAAAGTTTTGATAAAGAGGAGTTGCCGGGTAAAGCCGGCATCTCCCATACTAGATGGGCAACCACTGGTAAGGTAAACGATAGGAATGCTCATCCTCACACTAGTTGTGATGGAGAGATAAGCATTGTTCATAATGGCATCATTGAAAATGCAAAAGAATTAAGGGAAGAATTGGAAAGAAAAGGTCATGTTTTTTCTTCAAATACTGATAGCGAGGTTGTGGCTCATCTTCTTGAAGAGGTTGACGCGAGTTTAGAAGAAGCTATGATGGAAGTTGTGAATTCTTTAACTGGTAGCTTTGCACTAGTAGCTATACGAGTGGGTGAGCGGAAGCTTGTGGGTGCCAGGAAAGACAGTCCTCTTGTTGTTGGGATTTCAGAAGAAGAGAACTTTTTAGCATCTGACGTAACACCTTTCTTGGAATATACTGGAAGCGCTGTTTTTTTGGAAGATAATCAAGTTGTGGTGGTGGAAGAGGACAGTTTTGAAGTTTTTGACAAGTCTGGCAATAAGATAGATTTAGGTATTAGCGAGATTGATCAGGATTCGGAAGAGATAGAGCTTAAGGGTCATGATACTTACATGCATAAAGAGATTTATGAACAACCTGATGTAGTTCGGAATAATTTGAAGTTGTTGCAAGATGGGAAAGTTAATTTTCCAAACTTAGAATTGGAAGATTTGGAAGGCTTTAACAGGATTATAATGACTGCTTGCGGTACTAGTTGGCATTCGTGCTTGATAGGAGAGTACATGTTTGAACAAATTCTTGACGTGCCTGTTGAGGTTGAGTATGCAAGCGAATTTAGATACAGCCAGGCCCCTCTTAGTGAACATGATTTAGTAGTTGGGATTAGCCAATCTGGGGAAACGGCTGACACGTTAGCGGCTTTAAGAAAGGCAAAAGAAGAAGGTGCCACCACGCTGGGAGTTATTAACGTTCCTAATAGTACGATGGCGAGAGAGGTGGATGAGAATGTTTTCATACAAGCAGGTAAGGAAATAGGAGTTGCGAGTACAAAAGCTTTCGTAGGGCAAATAACGGCTTTAAGCCTTTTAGCACTTAAATTTTATAGTGATTCGGAAGTTTCGGGCTTTGAAAGCCGGTTTCTTAAGGATATGAGGTGTTTGCCTCGTCTAATTGAGGATTTGCTAGAGAAAGAAGGTGAGGTTAAAGAATTGGCTGAAAAGTACAATAGAGATGGTGATTTACAGAATGCTTTGTTTATGGGTCGGGGTATTAATTTCCCAACGGCTTTGGAAGGAGCTCTGAAATTAAAAGAGATTAGTTATGTTCACGCGGAGGGTTATCCCGCGGCGGAGATGAAGCATGGTCCGATTGCTTTGATTGATGATGAAATGCCTAGCGTTTTTATCGCAAATAACGGCAACGAGCTTTACAGAAAGGTTTTAAACAATATTGAAGAGGTTAAAACTCGAGGAGGTAAGATAATAGCTATCACGGATCATGAAGATGAAGAATTAGAAAGGTTAGCTGATGATTTGATAAAGGTGCCTAAAGTTCATCCTTGCTTGTCTCCAATAGTTAATGTTATTCCTTTGCAGCTGTTTTCTCTGCATATGGCCAAGTTGAGAGGGTTAAATGTAGATAAGCCGCGTAACCTTGCCAAATCAGTCACTGTTGAATAATTTTTTTAGTAGGTTTCTATTTCTAAGTTTTCTATTTGGGAGAAGTGTTTTATGTTATCTGTTAGTAGTGTTTCATTAGTTTTCTTTGCTATTCCTGCTATCATGCAGTCTATCATGTCTATGGGTTTTCCTTTATCTAGTAGTTCGCTTTCGATTTCTGCGCTGATTTTGGCACTTTCTTCATCTAGTTTTAGGATCATCTGATTTTCAAGGGTTTCTTGGATTAGCTTTATTTCTTCTTTTGATTTTTTGCTTCTTTTTGCTCCTCTCCATAATTCTATAAGGGTTGGTGCTGGTACTCCCCAGCTTTTTCCTTGTTTTTCTATTTCGTCTAATTTTTTGATCGCTTTTTCTTTTTCGTTCATGAGGTCTATTAAGAAGGAGGTGTCAAGTATCATTTGTTCATTTTTTCTTGGATTTTCTTTCTTCTCTTATTGGTTTCTTTTCGTCTTTCTTTAATTTCGTCTTTCATGTTTTTGGCTTCTTTGTCTGATAGTGTACCGATTAAGTTTCTTATGCTTTTACTTCCGAATTCTCTGTTTATGACGTCGCTGAAGCTTTCGTTTTCTTTTTTCTTGGCTTTTAGCTTTTTGTATGCATCTTCTTTTATGGTGATTGTTTTGGTCGCCATTTTTACAAGTATGTGTATGTACTTGTTTTTTATATAGTTATTGGTTGCATTCTCGAATACTTTTTAACTATCACGTATTTTTTATGCTAATATGAAGACTCAGGTTAGTAGTTTGGAGCTTTCGTACTTGGTTCGTGAGTTGGATGAGTTGGTGGATTGTCGGGTTAACAAGGTTTTTCAGAAAGAGGATGGTTTCTTGTTTGACTTGCACAAGCCTGGTGAAGGCAGGATTATGTTTCGTGCATTAATTCCTAACGCTGTTTTCTTCACTCAGTATAAGCCTGATTTTCCTAGTCATCCGCCGAAGTTTTGCATGTTTTTACGTAAGCACTTAGGGGGTATGATTGTGGATGAGGTTCGGCAGAAAGGTTTTGACAGGATTTTGGAGATTGAATTTAGTGGTTTTGGGGAAAAGTATATTCTCGTTTTGGAGTTGTTTAGTAAGGGTAATTTGATTTTGTGTAAGGAGGATTATGAAATCGTTGCGCCGTTTAATAGTCAGACTTGGCAATCTCGTACTATTCGTGGAGGGACTGGGTATGAGTATCCTCCTGATCAGTTAAATCCTTACGAACTGGATTTTGATAGTTTTTGGCAAGTTTTTGAGGATAGTGATATGGATGAAGTTGTTAAGACTTTGGCGGTTGACTTTGGCCTTGGTGGTGCGTATGCTGAAGAGGTTTGTGCTAGGGCTGGGATTGATAAGAGTTTGTCGAGTGAAGACTTAGTTGAAGAAAAGGCTAGGAGTTTGTTTGAAGGTTTGGATGAGGTTTTGAATAGTGAAGTTGAGGCTACGGCGGTTGGTGATAGAGTTTATCCGTTTGATCCTGTGAGTGTGGAAGGTGAGAGGAAGTATTTTGACAGTTTTAACGAAGCGGTTGATGAAGTGGTTAGTAGGAATTTGGTGGCTAGAAAGGAAGAGGAGAAGGAGGAAATCCGTCAGGAGCGTATTGACAAAGTTGAGAATATTATTAGGGATCAAGAGGAGAGTATTAAGAAGTTGAAAGGTGATATCAGGGATAATAAGAGGAAGGGTGAGTTGGTTTTTGAAAATTATCAAAGGTTGAGTGATTTGTTGTATCAGGTTAACCAGGCTCGTGAGGACGGGTTGAGTTGGGATGAAATTCGGGAGAAACTGGAAGAAGTGGATTGGGTTGAGCAAGTTAATGATAAAGAGAAATTGTTAGTGGTAGACCTATAAGTTTTATATAATATGTTTGGTAGATTCTGTTTTTGATGAAGGTTAAGAGTAATGTGTACATGGCTGCTTTGAACGGCTTTCTAGTATTGCTTACTTATTTCTTTACCGTCGTATTAGGGGTTTTGATGTTGAAGTATTGGCATGGTATTGACTTGGTGGGTTTGTTGTTGGATCTTTGGCCTAGGAATATACCCTTTGGTTCTGAATTCTTGAGTTTTCTTAAGACGTTGGTTGAGCATTTCTTAATAGCTGTTTTCGTTTTTGGATTGTTTCACGCGGCTGTTATTTCAAATAATGAGTTGAGAATACTTGAGGATAGTTTGCAATACACGAAAGGTTTGTTAATGGTTGAAACTGGCGAGGTGGATTGGAGTGATGTGAGGCAGGTTTATACTGAGGATTATCCTTTCTTTTGGAATACTAAAAAGTTGGTTGTTAAGAGTTTGAGTGCTGAGACTTTGGAATTTCCTTATGTTAGAAGTGCGGAAGAGGTAAAGAGTGAAATCTTGAACAGGGTTAAAGAGAGGAGTGAAGAGGATGAGGTTGAGTCTATGCTTCAGCGTCCGATAACTGCTCCCTCATAGCCATTTTTTGATAGTATTGTA
>CAYNLP010000003.1:0-44136 GCA_964398115.1 uncultured Methanosarcinales archaeon
GAAAAACGCGGACCCGTCTGCTTTGTCAATGACTCCGGCTTTGGCTTCAACGGGGCGTGTTTCATCCCAGTCTCTGCCGTCAAACCTTTCTTCGTATTCAGAATAATCTTCTAACATTGTTGAATCACTCCTGTAATTCCTTAGTTCTTTCTTCTAAGTAATCTTCAATTTGTTCTGTGAGTCCAGAGACGTGTGATTCCCTGGCTATTTTCTTGATAGTGTCAATCGCGACTACTTCGTTCTTGGGTTCTCCTTTAACCCATACAAGCCCGTTTTGTCCGACGATTATCTCGCAATCGGTGTATTTCTTCACCATTGAGACCATGCTACCTCTTCTGCCGATAATCCTCGGTACTTTCTTACAGTTGACTTTCAAGATTCGGCCGCCTTTTAACTTCTTCAAATTAGGGCCTTTCAGGCTGACGTCAACCTTGTTTTGGCTTGTGACTTGTGTGATTTTGCAAAATACGTAGTCGTCTAGGGCGAAGTAATTGCTTAAGTCTTCACCTCGTTCGATGTATTTGTCGCTTGCATCTTTCAATCCAAGCATTGCAGTGTATGGACTGTTGATTTCAAGCCTCCAACCGCTCATCAAAATATCTGATACTTTTGCAATAATTTCATCATCTTCTTGTGGCAAGTACCTGCCAGCAAGTTGAATCGTTTTCAAAACTTTACCGTCGATGGTCAAAAGACCAACTCTTTCTGCTATGACTTTGTCATCTTTCCTGTAAGTGCCGTCTCCAGGGAGGTAATCCATTCCTTCAGCTAGGATTTCTCCAGGGACGACAACGTCCTTGTTTTCAACCATTAATTTACTTTCGCTCATGATTTTCACCTTCCGTTATTTAGTTTTTATAACACTTGTTTGTACTTCGCCGTGTGTAGCGTCGTTTAACTTATCGTATAATTCGTTTTCTAAACCTCCGGGGATTTCAACTATTCCTTTCCAACTTCCATCATCTAACCAGTCTTCTTCCACTATCTCCCCGTATTGTTTGACTGTACCGTAAAGTTTAGCGGCGTGTTCCCCGCTTAAAAGTATTTGTACTTGTTTAATTTCAAACTTTATAGGCAGTACAGGTCTTAACTGTTCTACCACATCATTAACTTGATCTTCTACACTTTCTTCAATGGAGATTTTAACATTGGCTTCTTCCAACGCGTTTTCAATCCTTTTTCTTGGATGTGGCGTGTCATTTTGTGGGTTTACACTGTATCTGTGAATTAAATCAACGAGTTTTTTCCTCTTTTGTTCTTGAACTTTCCTTCTGTACTCGCTTGTGACCTGAACTTCACCCTCTTTAATTATTTGTGAAGCGATTTCCAAACTGTCTTTCGTGCCAAAAACTTCCTCTAATAGGTTTTCAGAAGCAGATTCTCCTTTCTTCGCGTCATGGAAAACTTGTTCGCTTTTTAAAACTTCTCTAACGTCGTCAATACTTCCTTTCCTGTATTTCATGGCCAATTTGGGTTCGACCACTACTTGGAATTCGTGGCCGTGAGTTTTCAACCTGCCAAGATTGATTTTTTCTTTTTCCTTGTCGTAAGTTTGACCTTTCATTATGCTTTCTTCAACACTTTTTCAATTTTGTCTTCGCTGAATTTCTTCATTTCTTCATCTTCTTTTGTAACGTATGCTGTGTCAATCCTTTTCGGGTCGAGGTTTGCGTTGACAACTTCTTTTAATGCCTTGATTGCGAGTTCTAATCCTTCTTCAATGCTCATGTCTTCACTGTATTCCTCTCGCAAAATTTCTCGGACTTCTTCTTCTCCTTCACCGATTGCTGTGGCTCGGTATTGGTTGTAAATACCGGTTGGGTCAGTTAGGAAAAGGTTAGCTCCGGTTTCATCCACTCCAGCAATTAAGAGTGCGACTCCAAATGGTCGGAGACCTCCACTTTGTGTAGTTACTTGTTTTAAGTCTGCAATGTCTTTAACCACTGAAAGTACGTCGATTGGACTGTCATACGTAACGCGGTATTGTTGTGCGTTGACTTGTCCTCTTTCAACGAGTGCTCTTCCGTCGCTGATTATACCAGCGGCTGTTGATATTATGTGATCGTCAATTTGGAATATTTTTTCTACGGCGTCGGCAACGATTAATTCATCACCGATTCGCTTGTCCGTTACTAGAAGAACTCCGTCGTCACAAACCATTCCAATGGCTGTGTTTCCAAGCTTTACTGTTTTCTTAGCGTACTCTACTTGGAGTAGTCTTCCGTCTGGACTGAACATTGTAATAGCTCGATCGTAACCCATCATTTGATGTTGCTGTTGTGGCATTTTTTTACCTCCCTATGTATTTCTCTCTTGCTTTTTTGAGATTCCCGCTCAAGCCTTTCACGCGAGGCACTACTTGTTTTCCTTTAACGCCTCGTGTCAAGGCCATTGCAGTTCTGACTTTGTCTACCATATCGTGTGAAACTCTTAATATACCTTCTTGATTTTCTGGATGGTATTCTATGTCGAGGATTCCTGCTTGTGCGGTGTCGAAAACACCTAGTTTGTCTTTAACTTCATCTACTAAGATTTGTGATACTCCTTTTCCAAGAGAATCCTCACTAATTATTTCGTATGCTACAAACCTTTTGCGCTCCCTTAAACTGGGCGCCAACGGTTTCAACTTATTCATTTTTTAAACCTTTTACGAGAAATATCCTCTCGCGTCTTTTTTCACTCAAGAATCAGGAATTAAATAGACATTTATAAAGGTTATTGTTTTTACCTGGCTTTTCCTAAAAAGGATGTTATAAGTTTTGATGAACCTGGTAGTTGGGATTTTACTTCTACTATTTCACCTAAAGACCCTGATAGCGACGCTGATGATGGCACTGTACAACATACCGTAAATGTTTGCATCGCAGCAGGAGAAACGTGCACGCACAGCGACTGCTGTAGCGGGATGTGTGAATACAAGGATGATACGGGGGATAGTGTTTGTATAAACAGTTGTCCGTCCGATCCAAATTTCAACTGGGATTCAGATGGTCATCCTAGCCAGTCTGATATAGGAGATTGTGACCCTGGTTTTGAAGTCTGTTATAGTAGTGATGATGTGTATGGTCCTTGTGATAGTTGGCCGCCTCATGATCTTGATGGTCCTTGGTGGTTGGAGGAGGCTGGGCCTAGTGGTGATTGTGTGAATTTTGATGTTGAGGCTTGTGTTTATAATACGGAGTATGATGGTATAGTTTATGGTGAATATCTACCTATAACTTCTTATTCGTCTTAATTGTTGGGTTTTAGTTGTTGGTGTATTCGTCCATTCTGTGGTTGGATCCGAATGTTCTTTTTAGTATTACTGAGCTGGTGAAGTTGTTTAGTTCTAGATTGGTTGGTTTTCCTGGTGGACATGCTGGTCCTGGTTGGGAGCAGTATATATCTTGTTCCGTCCTGTCTTCAGCTTCGTTCAGGTAGGTGTGTGTTAGTTCGTGATTCGTAAGATCATTGAGGTTTTCTCCTGTCCAGCGATGGTTTATTTTTATTGTTCCTTCTTTTGTGTTGGTTTCGGCTCCTATGCTGTCGGTTAGTATGATTATGTAGTCTCTTTTTGTGGAGTCTTGTACTATTTTTGCGTAGTTGTATTCGTTGTTGGGTCCGTTCCATTTTTTTATTGCGTCTTGCATTGTTTGTATTTGTTCTTGGGTTGCGCTGTCTGGGTGTATCCAGAAGTTTAGTGGTAGGCTTCCGTCTTTTGGTTCTCTTTCCAATATGTTTCCTAAATTGCGTGTTATTTTGTCAAACCAGTCTAGGTTGTTTTGGTATGCTGTGTCTTCTGGGTGTAGTGGTATGTGGGCGTAGAGTCCTACGGTGTGGTTGGTGTCTTCGTTTATTTGTATTGTGTGTGGGTTGTTTGGGTTTGCTATGTCGTACCAGGTTCCGATTGTGTCGGGATTTGTTTCGTCCCGCACTATTAGGGTGTATTCTCCGTTTTCTAGGTTGGGTATTGTTGCTTGTCCGTTCGTGTTGGTTCTTGTACTGTCGGCTTCGCCGTTTTTCTGGGCGATAACTAAGGCGTTTACTATGTCTACTAGGCCTACATCTGGTTGGGGGCTTGCTCCTTTTACGTTTACGGTTAGTTCTGGAGTGTCGGTTATTTGTAGTGTTTGTGTGGTGGGGGGTGTTGATTTTCCTTGGTTGTCTTGTGCTTTCGCTGCTGTTTGTATATCTCCTGGTTCTTCGTATGTTAGGGTGGTGTCTATTGTGTTTCCTTTTATTCGTATGTTGTAGTTTCCGTTTCCGTTTGTGTCGAGGAATATGCTGTCTATTTTTGTGTTGTCTGTTGCGTTTACTTTGTGAGTGGCGGTGTCGCCTTCTGCTATGCTGTCGGGGGTTAATGTATAGGTTATTGCTTTTGTTGGTTGTATTAGTTTTGTTTCTGTGTTGCTGTTTTTTTCTTGGTTGTCTTTGGTTTGTGCTTTTAGTTTGGTTGTGTCTTGGAATGTTAGGGTGGTGTCGATTGGGTTTGTGGTGGTTATTTCGTAGTCGTTGGTGTTTTGGTCTGTGCTTAGCCGGTATTCTGTGATGTTGCCGTCTGGGTCGCTGCCGTCTACGCTCACATTTACGTCTAGTGGTCTCACGCCTTGGGTTGGATCAGCTTGTAGAGATACAGTCGGTTTTTGATTTTGTGGTGGTTCTTCTGGTGGTGTGGGCATGTTACCGTTTCCGCCTCCGCAGGCCATGCCAAGATATGTTAGGAGGGCGGTTCCTGCAGTTAGAGCCGTATTTTTCCAAGACTTGTATTTGGGTATTTCTTCCTTAACAGCTTCTTCTAGCTTTTCGCGACTCATTACTCTTTTTATAATTAATACTCTTTATAAAAATTTACTTTTTACTACCGTAAAGTTAAAATTATAGCTTTGTCGTGTTTTTCCGACTTAATACCTAACCAACCATGTTTTTTCCGGAATAAACTTGCAAGAAGATATATTAAAAGAATCAATAGAAAAACCCTATGCTCAAATACGTCTACAATAAATTCAAACAATTCACCAAAGTACTCGCATTCACGAGCTTAATGGGATTTCAACAAGCACCAAGTGATTACGTCGTCAAACCCAAAGACACACTTTATGAAATAGCACAAACACAAGTTCAAACACTAAAATATGAGGAAGTTGTTGAAGAAACCAATCGTATTGCAAAAAACAATGATATGGGAACAATCCAAGAATACCCGTGGAGCGAAGGTTATGAATGCATTGACGACCAAGACCCGAATTGTATATATCCAGGGCAAAAGCTAAAATTGGAGCGAGAGGAAGCGCCCCCAACCAACCCTCTTGCTCCAATACTACCTCTAATACTAGGCGCAGGAGCCGTCGCCTACTCATATGGAAGAAGACAAAAAAAGGATTTAGATAACGCGTTAGAAGACCTTGTAAAATTCCGAAACAAACACCCGCGACACTCCTTGGATCAACTCGTAAATAAAATAGAAGGAAACATCTACAAAGAAGGAAATCACTTACGACAACCTTTAAGGCAACACCTACGACGATACAAAAAAGGAAAGACAAGAACAAAAATAGTAAGGTACGACCACCAACTCGCTAGCAAAGATATGAAAAAAGAAATGATAACGATGTACAAAAAATCTGAAAAGAATTTAGAACAAGTAGCAGAACACCTAACCGAGAAGTACGGGATGAACATAAGCAGCAGCACAATTTCAAGAAGAGCGAGAAAAGAATTAGAAGTTAACAGCAGGGAAGAAGCCAAAAATCAGGCGTAGCGTTCTCCTTCTCCGCTAACTCCTATAACTCTTTTAACTTCGGAAATCACGTGTTCAACTTCTTGTTCTGTTTCAGCTTCAACCGTTACGCGAAGTAAAGGCTCTGTATTACTCTTACGCACATTGAACCAATGCGTAGAAAAAGTCTTACTCACACCATCAACGCGTAATGTTTCACCCTCAAACTCATCATCCACCTTCTGAATTTTTTCATCCTTATCCTCAACTTCAAAATTAACCTGTGTCAAAACCTTATCTTCATATGGGTCAGCCAACTCCGCCAATGTCTTATCCGGCTTAGCCATACATGTTAAAACCTTAACCAAAGTGAGTAAAGCATTATCACAATAATGAGTTTCTTTATGCTGATAATGCCCGCTATACTCACAACCCTGAACTCCTTCGTGCTCCATCAAAACATCCTTAACATTAGCATAACCCACCGGGCTAGGATAAGCTTCACCACCACCCTCCTCAATATGATCAATCACACTCTTTCGATAGTTTAACACGTCCAAAGCAAAAGTCTTATTAGGTCCAGGATAATAATGATTACACCATATTATAGCTATAGTTGAAGATTTAATCATACGACCATTTTCATCAAAGAAAACCGCTCTGTCACCATCCGCATCCACCATGAAACCAAGATCGTAATCTCCTTTTGAAAGTTCATCCTTAACTACCTCTTGACTCTCCGGCAATAAAGGATTAGGCTCGTGATTAGGAAAAGCACCATCAGGTTCAAAAAAGTATTTAGTCACATTCAAATCTAACTCATCTATCAACTTATTCATGATAGGGCCGACACAACCGTTACTAGTATCCACCACCATCTTAACATCACCCAAGTCATCCTTCGCCGCATCCGACAAGAAATTAATATATTCATCAGAAAAATCTTCATCCACCAAACTCCCCCTTTCAGGATTTCCAAACTTTCCTTCTTCCATCAACTTCTTAATTTCCAAACTACCCTTTTGCTTATTGATAAAGTCTGCCTTACCCCTGCACATCTTAAACCCAGTGTACTTGGGTGGATTATGACTTGCTGACACTATGATAGCGCCGTCGAATTCGTCGTGTTTAGCACTAAGATAGTAAAGCAAAGGCGTGGTTATCAAACCTGCATCTACAGCGTCAGCTCCTTGATCAACTATTCCCTCGAGAAGTGCTTCACTAATGCTCGGACTGCTTTCTCTCGCGTCTCTACCAACAACGACTTTATCACTACTCGTGTATTGAACGAAAGCCCTACCTAGCTTATACGCGAAGTTTTCATCAATCTCTTCTTTGTAAACGCCTCGTATGTCGTAACTTTTGAAAACACTCATAATTTTCTTTCCTTTCTAATACCTTTCCAACCTTTAACGTTAATCTTATACTTTCCTTTCGCACTAGGATCAAACCATTGCCCGCTGAACGGATAGCCGAACAATTTTTCATCCTGGGCGAGTTTAGGGAACAAGTCATCTTCTAACTTGGCAAAGCCTTCCGGTACCAAATCGAGAACTTCAGGTTCCATAATGTATAACCCTGCATTAATTAAATTGGAAGGAGTGTTGCTAGGATCAGGCTTTTCCACAAAAGTAGTTATCTTATTGCCATTCATAACCGCCACTCCATAATCACTAGGATTATTCACCGTGGTTAGTGCAATCGTGGCAAAACCATCTTGTTCCTTATGGAATTCAAACATGTCCTTCAAATCAATATCTTTCAACTCATCCGCGTTCATCATAACAAAAGCTTCATCCAATTCATCCTCAGCAAGTTTCAACGGACCCGCCGTTCCTAACGGGTTTTCTTCCTCTACATAAGAAATGTTTAACTCGAATTCGCTACCGTCTTCAAAGTACCTCTTAATATCTTTTCCGTTAGGACCTAAAGAAATTATTACATCTTCAACTCCGTGTTTTTTCAAAAGTTCAATATTATGATGCAAGATAGGCTTACCCGCTACTTTCAACATACTCGCCGGTATTTGTTCACCATCTTTTTCTTCCGTCTCTCCACCTGCAAGGATGAAAGCTTTCTTTAACCTGTTATTACCTAACGCTTTCTTTAGCAAGAGTTCGAAAGCATGGCTTCTATTCTTAACTAGACTTCCATCTATCGTATCATCTACCTGCTCTAAAAGATCCTGATCTATTGTTAAAGTAACCCTCTCTTTCATCCCAAAAACCTCAAATCCAATAACATATTTAAAATTTTCGTTTTTTGTATGAGGAAGTATTACTTGTATTTTCTTAAGAGTGTTCTAACCGCTTTCCTATCCCAACCAGCCCGCATCAAACTAACCCTTATATCCTCTATATGATGACCGTCACGCAAACACTCATCCACGTAATTCTGCATTATACTACGATTTCTAAAACCAACCCTAAAGATTACTACACAGTCTCTGCACAAGTTTTTCAAAAATTCAAACTTTCCTCGACTTTCCAACTCAATCAAGACAATACCAACAACTATCAACACGCCTGCAATAACGCTAAAAAATAAGAGATTATTAGAGAAAGTCATCCCTATATTATGAATTTTTCTCTCTATAAAAGTACGATTACCTTCGTTGTTCTCTTGAAATTGTTCTGGAGCCTTAATACCAGTTCCTTCTTTCTCTACTTCACCAGCCGCTACGATAAAGTTGCTTTCATCCCCTACCACGATATCATGTACGAAGTAAGAAACTTTTAATTGAGTGTTAGCGGAAACATTATTCCAATTCCAAAAAAGTGAAAGAGGATTTTCACCAGCACTGTCTGGATTATCAACGAATGAAACTTCTGAAATATTACTTGCTGTTTTCTTATCTAAAAAATCCGCAATCAATAGACTTTGAAAACTTTCATCTGTTAAGACAGAAATAGTTCTTTTAGTTCTGTACGTAGTTTTCTCCACATTAGCATACACTGAGTTAATCTCATACACTTGTGATACTTTCTGATAAGTAACTCCTTCACCTCTATTTAAAGAGTTAATAATTGAAGAAAAATCTTTACTGTAATTATTTTTTAACAAAATTAAACCACGCTGCATATCCTTTTCTAACGTCTTGTTCTCAACAGTATAAGAAGTCCCAACCCGTGAAACTATCGTATTGTTAAGTGTAACTTGTGAAATTCCTAACTCCTCTGGGTTGATAGTTTTCACAATAACTTCTTTCTCTGCCCTAGTAACATTACTTGAAATGTTCTGAGCATACGCTACAGGTATCAGAGTCAATAATAATATGATAAACGCTGTTTTTTTCATCCCTCAAACCCTCTAACCTCTTCAAAAAAATGTTTGTTCTTATATAAAGTTCTTATACAAAGTTATATAAATCCTTTTCATAGAAAAATATAGTAATGTCTGAGGTTCTCAAATTCCCGGAAGAATACATTGACGAGTTTGACAGTGAAGATTTACTTTCTGATATTAAAGAGTTACCAACTCAACTCAAGGAAGGATACGACCTCGTGGAAGACATCACACTGCAAAACCCTAGTAAAGTCATAATTACAGGCATGGGTAGTAGTTTTTCAGCAGGACACCTCTTGAAAAGTTATTTGAGAGAATCAGGAGTTATGGTTATAGCTAACCAAGATTATTCTTTACCTGAAACCACAGACGGTGATAGTTTGGTGATAGCTATTAGTTATTCTGGCAATACTGAAGAAACTGTTTCAGCGTATAGAGAGGCGGTGAGGAAAAAATGCTCCGTGATATCTTTGTCTCGAGGAGGAAAGCTTAGAGATTTGAGTGATATGAACGACACGCCTTTTGTTAAGCTGCCTAGTGGCTACAAGCCACGCGTCACTTTAGGATACCAAGTGGGTGCTTTACTTGGCGTTTTAGAAGAAGCAGGTATAATAAGGAATGCTAAGTCACAGGTTAAGAATGCAAGCAAGGCGTTGAAACTAGACGTATTTGAAGATTATGCGAAGAAAATCTCTGAAAAATTAGAAGGGCGTATTCCTTTAATATATAGTTCTAAAACTTACTATCCGGTAGGCTATCGATGGCAAAACCAGTTTAATGAGAACAGTAAAATCATTGCACACAGTAATGTTTTTTCTGATTTAAACCATAACGAAGTTGAAGGTTTCAGAAATGCCGACCAACAAGGTAGCTTTCAAATTGTGATGTTGCAAAGCCAGGACGACGCTCCCAAGATTAAGCAAAGGATGAAAACCACTCGTAAAATAGCTCAGGATATCGGCGTTGATGTGACACAAATTGGTATAAAAGGTAATAGTTACTTAACCAGGTTACTTTCTGGCGTCATGATTGGAGATCTTAGCAGTTATTATCTGGCCTTACGAAACGAGGTTGATCCTTCAGATATTGGAGCGATTGAGAAAGTTAAGAATCAATTATAAAATGAAAAGAGAGAAAATAAAAAAGAGTTTTTTGGTTCTTATTGGTTCTTAGCTACGCCGCATAGGCCGAGTAGTGTGAATGCAGCGCTGTACCATTGTATACCGAACATGTTCCAAGTTGTAAAGTCAGAAATGAGGTACAGCACACCTACGACCAATACTAGCCAGTTAAACCATGCTGGTGCGTCACCCATAAATTTCACCCCCGTAATAGTATGATACTATCATATTAAATGAATTACTTATATATAAATATTATTACTACCACTGTGCTTTTTCCTATACTGACAACCGAAAAGTTTAAAAACAGAAAAGCTCATAATTAGTGTTGCATTGGTCAGAATCGTTGGGGGATTCTTAACAGACTAAAAGTATAACTTACACCTATGTTAGATCCCAATATTTCATAACGTAACACCCCGGTGAAGAGGAAAAAATGACTGAAACAATAAATGTTCATAAGGAAAAAGAAAGCGCGGAAGTTACCGACGAAATGATAGACGAAGTAGTCGAAGAACTCGTCGGTGAAGATGCACTTCCAGTGGTGGAATTTCTAAAAGGAAAAGAACACATTTCAGAATTCATAGTCGCAGAAGAGCTCGATCAAGAAATCCACGAAACCCGAAAGCTTCTCTACAAGCTCCTAGAACACAACATCGTAGAATTCGAAAGAAAAAAAGACAAAGTAAAAGGATGGTACATCTGCTACTGGGACTTAAACAAAGAAATGGTCCCATACCTCGTTGAAAAAATTAGAAAAGAAAAACTAGAAAACCTAAGAGAAAGATTAGAAAACGAAGAAAAAACCAGCTTTTACATGTGCAACAACGCATGTATAAGAATGAGCTTCGAAGAAGCAATGGAATTCGACTTCCAATGTCCAGAATGCGGACAACTAATGGAAGAAAAAGACAATTCCAGAACCATAGAATTCTTGAAAGAAAAAATAGAAAAACTAGAAAACAGTCTAGAATAAAGCTTTATAACACCCTTCTACTTTACCAAACAAACAATATGGAAATAGCAGAAAAACCTTTCAAAATTTCTGAAAACACGTATATAAAAGACCTCTGCCTATACATAGAAGATTTAAACACTCTAGTCATAGGAGACGCACACCTAGGATATGAAGAAAGTTTAAACAAGCAAGGTGTATTAATACCCAAATTTCAATTCAAAGAAATAATGGAACGATTAAAGAAAATAATAGATGACACCAATCCAGAAACTATCATCGTAGTAGGAGACTTAAAACACGAATTCGGCACGATAAGCAACGAAGAATGGAGAGACACCCTAGACTTTATCGACTTACTGCAAGAAAACGCAGAATTAATACTAATCAAAGGAAACCACGACACCATCTTAGAACCAATTGCAGAGAAGAAAGACGTGGAAATACACGACCACTACACAATAGGAGAATACTACTTCTGCCACGGACATAAAATACCCGAAGATTTAGAATTCCAAAACGCTTCCACCATAATCATTGGACATGAACACCCCGCCATAGGTTTGAAAGACGGTCCAAGAGTAGAAACCTACAAATGCTTCCTCAAAGGAAAAAACCAAGATAAAGAAATAATAGTACTACCAAGCCTAAGCACATTGCCAAAAGGAACAGACGTGTTAAAAGAACAAATACAAAGCCCATTCCTCAAAGACTTATCAAATTTCAAAGCATTTATTGTAGAAGACGAAGTATACGACTTTGGCAAAATAAAAGAATTGAAAAGTTAAGAATAAGCTTCACGCACCAAATCCGCCTTAGTAACCAAACCCAAAAACTCACCCTTCTCCTTAACCAAAACTAACGGGAAATGCTTCAACAAAGGCAAGAAAGCACTCTCCGGAGTATTCTTAGAAACAGTAGGCGGAGCAGCCTCCATCACATCCTCCACCAACAAGTCTTCAACACTCTCATCAAATACATGATCCAACAAACTACTTTCAGTAACCAAACCAACCAGAGAAGAACCATCCAAAACAGGCAACTGACTAATCTCCCGAGACTTCATCTTCTTAATAACCCTTTCTATATCGTCATCAACCTGACAAAAAACAACATCCTCAACCATTAACTCCTCAGCAACCGGCTCATTCCTCACCTTAGCATCTTCCAAAACACCCCAAATACTCTCCAACTTAGAATAACTAGGATTAATCCTACCATTCTCAATCTTAGTAATCAAACTCTGACTAACACCACTAGCTTCCGCCAACTCAGCCTGAGTCAAACCCAAACGCTTCCTAACCCCCCTCACATTCTCCAAATCCAAACCAAAAAAAAAAAAAAAAAACAACCATCCCTTAAAAATATTCGTATAAGAATAAAACTGTCAGAAGCGTTTAAATAATAGTAATTAAAACCAGAGATATAGAAAGAAAAAATATAGGAGGGAATTCACATGACAAGATACCTAACAAGTGAATCAGTGACAGAAGGACATCCAGACAAAATTTGCGATCAAATAAGCGATGCAGTTCTCGACAACTTATTGGCACAAGATCCGGACAGTAGAGTAGCGGTTGAGTGCCTAGCCACTACAGGCATTATAATGGTGGCTGGAGAGGTCACAACTAAAGGTTATGCAGATGTTCAAAACATTGCAAGAGACACTTTGGAAGAGATTGGATATACAAATCCTGAATATGGAATTGACAACGAGGATGCGGGAGTCCTTGTAAGCATTCATGAACAAAGCCCTGACATCGCTCAAGGCGTGGATGAAGGAGAAGATAAAGAACAAGGCGCCGGCGACCAAGGCATGATGTTTGGATACGCGTGTAATGAAACACCAGAGCTAATGCCCTTGCCAATAGTGTTGGCGCATAAGCTCACTAGAAGACTCACAGAAGTACGTAAAGAAGGAATCATGGATTACCTTGGACCAGATGGTAAAAGCCAAGTCACGATAGAGTACGAGGATGGAGAGCCAGAAAGATTAGAAGCTGTAGTTATATCTACGCAACATGATGAAACTACCGACACTGAAAAATTAAAACGAGAAGTTAAGGAGAAAGTCATCAAACACGTTTGTGATGATTTAATAGATGATGAAACAAACTTCCATATCAACCCTACAGGTAAGTTCGTCATAGGAGGACCGGAAGGAGATACTGGACTTACAGGAAGAAAAGTAGTTGTTGACACTTACGGCGGAATCGGACGTGTAGGAGGTGGATGCTTTTCCGGGAAAGACCCGAGCAAAGTTGATAGAAGTGCAGCCTACGCCGCCCGTTACATTGCAAAGAACGTGGTAGCAGCTGGACTGGCGGAAGAGTGTGAAGTACAGTTAGATTATGCTATTGGCGTGGCAGAACCTGTCGGTTTTAATGTTGAAACGTTCGGCACAAACAAAATTGACGAGGATGAAATAGTGGATTTGATTAAAGATAACTTCGAGTTGAAGCCGAAAGAAATCATTGAAAACCTTGATTTGAAAAGACCGATTTACAAAAAAACTGCTTGTTACGGTCACTTTGGCAGGGAAGATTCAGACTTTACGTGGGAAAAGATTGACAAGGCAGAAACATTGAGAGAACAAGCAGGATTATAATTTTTCTTTTTCTGCTTTTTCACTAACTATCGTTGAATTACCTGTGGGGTCTTCTATGCTTATGGTAATGCTGTCACGACCCCAAATACATCGGTTTATCTTTTTAATCTTATTTTTTAACTTATCTCTCTTTTCTTTATCATCGGAGGCTTCCTTCATATCTTCCAGTACTTCTTTAAACTTATTCAGTAAACCTTCAATATTAGTTATAAAACCGTTTGCGGCTTCTCCTGGTTCCATGTCTCCTATGTAATGAAATTTTACTTTTGCATTTGCAGACTTCACGACTCGGATGTTAAGATCGTCTTCACTGTCAACCTCGATCTTGTATTTCACTCCATCCTTATCTTCTTCTGCTTCTACATCACTCTTTTTGTAACCGCAATTGCCACAGTTCATAGAAAGGATGTGTGTTAGGCCAAAGTAAGGTATTTCTACTATAGTTTCTGAAAGGGTGAGTTGGTCTGCATCGCAGAACATACATTTCTCGCCAGTTATTACTTCTTTCTCTCCCTCTTCTAAATCTACTTGATCCACAATTACCCCACCTGAAAAAAGTTTTTTACTCCTGTTCTTCAATATCTTCTGTCTTGTCACTTCGGTCTACTTCTGCGAAGTCAGGAGTTGCAACGATGTAATCATCGCTGAAACCTGCGATGTCTCCTTCGATTGCGTCACAGGTTTTCTTCAACTTGTTGATAGCTCTTTTGAGTTCAACCATGTCTTTATCCTTTAATGGTTGAATGTTTATTAGAGCTATTGTGAATCCTTCTCGTAGGTCGTCTAGAATTGGTTTGATATCTGAGAAGTCTTCAATTACAAAAGGTTTGACTATGACTTTTCTTTGAGATTTACTTGACACGTCAGTATCAAGTTCCAAATATTCTTCTTCTCCCTCTGCCATGTCTTCTTCGTAATCTTTCCCTGTTAGTTTATCCAAAAATCCCATAAGATTCGCCACTCAATCTTTTGTATTTAGGAATGGAACTCATCAGTATATAAAGCTTTTGGTTAGCTCTCTTTCTTAACATGATTTCTATATTCATCTTTCCCAAAACTGGCTAGTAGTACTAGTAGGACGAAGAGTATCATAGTAGGTGGTAAGTGGCGGATGAGAGGATGACCTGAAATTATAAATGCATCCCAAAATGCTATATGTATTCCAATCAATATC
This sequence comes from uncultured Methanosarcinales archaeon, assembly GCA_964398115.1. GTDB lineage: Archaea > Nanobdellota > Nanobdellia > Woesearchaeales > CAYNLP01 > CAYNLP01. The sequence goes on from CAYNLP010000003.1 coordinate 14,839, forward strand.
GTAACTAGCCATGTCTTGATAAAGTCATCCCAGTATACAAAGAACCTTTCGAACGAATTCATCGTTATAATATGAGAAGAAATGGCTTAAAAACGTTTTCGAATTTACTTATACTGGATATCGAATTGAGGTTTTAATTGTTCGATTAATGATTGAATTGCTTGTTGTCTCTTTTGCTGTTCCAACCTGCTCACTATCTGTGGTTTTATTTGCTCGTATGGTGGTATTGGTTGTTGTGATGTTTGATTGTATTGTTGGTAGAAGTTTCTTGCTTCTTGGTCGGTCACGTTCTTTATATCTAGCGCATCTTGCAGATAACTTTGTACTGCGAGTTGTCTTTTATAATTCGATAGTTGGTCTTCAAAACTTGTGCCTTGGCTTTGTAGTCTCTGCTTTAATTGTTGCAATGTTTGTCCTTGTTGTTGTAGGCTTTCGTTTACTCTCTGTTTCACTTCTCTGTTGGTTGGTACGAATCCCTCTTGCTTGGCTTTCTGATATAATACTTCTTGATTGATCGCGCTTTCCAGTGCTTGCTGGTCGGAAACGTTTTGTCTTGGACCCGCTCTTTGCTTGATACTGTTAACTTCTGCTTGGGTTATCTCCGCTCCTTCAACGGTTGCCAAAACCTTGTTTGGATTTACCTGCTGATTGACGTTCTGCTGGTTCGTCCCGCCAGTATTTGAAAATATTATGAACACTGCGATTGCGGCAACGGCTAAAACTCCAAGAATTATTTGGTTACGTCTGTCTTTCAAGAAATCCAAGCTTATCTCATCATCTTCATCAGCCATCGTTAATCCTAAGTGTTGTAAGGCTTGTTTTTAAGTTCTTGGATTTTCTCACATTTAAAAAAGAATTGTTATAATTAACTTTGGAATTTTCTCTTAACAGCAGCTTTCGGACCATACCACAACATTTTTGGATTAGATTCTAAACGCCTCTCCATATACGGGATAGCGTCGCCTTCTTGAATCTCAACAGGTTGATAGAACCGCGCGTCATAACCACTACTTGTAAGCTCATCCGCCAAAACCTTACCTTCCGGCACTCCCCTGATAAATTGAAATTCAAAACGATCACTTGAATAACCAGCGTTTTCAATATCTTCAACAATTTCATCAAGAACTTTTCTATCATGAGTGGCGATTTGCACGTAAAAACCCGCTTCGAACAACTCTTGAACTCTTTCCGGCATACGCTTCTTAGCAACTCTTTTAGGCATTCCATGAGGCTCAGGCTCGTTGTAAATACCCGCAACCAACCTCACCCTAACATCTTCATGATCCAAACTTGTCTCTCTATCTATAAAGTCAGTGAGATTAAGAACGTCATCTTCAGTATCATACAGGCGTTCCTGCAAGACAATACCAAAATTGTCAAATTCTTCAAGCCAAACGTGTTTAGCAGCATCTATTGACCTAGTCCTCCAACGCCTATCCTCCATGTCTTGAGCGACGTTCACACCATGCTCACCGGCATATCTAACCATATCTTCCAAACGCTCTCGATAATCAGCATCCTCTAAGAACACGGTTTCCGCCCTTTCACTAACAGGAGCTAAACTAGTAGGCTTAACAGAAATACTCGCTACATCCTCATCTTCATAACTTTCATGAATTTCCGAAATGCCATCCACCAATCTTTTATACGCGTCAAAGTAGCGATTGCTTTCACTCCAACTAGTTGCAGCCTCTCCCAATATTGCAACGGTAGACCTCCAACCTTTATCCCGCCATTCACTTTCAACCAAGCTTAAACCTTCCTCCAAGTCGTGACCTGCAAGGTAAGGTTCAGAAAGAGCATCAAAAACTTCTCTGCCAATCCTGAAATCTCTAATGTGCGGAACAACTAAACCATTCAAATCTCGAACTTTTTCCTGAACAAAATCTCTCATCGGCGAGTCTCCCAAACAACCCACCCTTCTTTTTTCAAAAAGGAATACAAAAGACATATATAAAATTTATTGAAACTGCCCCGAACAGGACTTTATGATTTTTTCCTTTCTTAGGCATTAGAGACTTTGGTATCTACCGTATAGATAAGCTAATAAGAATGTGGAAATGGTTGTTATTGTTCCAACTCCTGCTATGTTTCCTGCGGTGCTTTGGATTAACCACTCAAAGACATTTTGGTCTTTGTTAGGTATAGCTTCTTTTATATCCTTAGCTGTTTCAAGACCTTCTTTTGTATTTTCTAGACCTTCCATAGAATTATTTATTACATTCTTGGCTTTTTTACTACCCACATCTTCACCCATCTCTTGTAGTACAATCATGAAGCTAACAACCATGATTATTGCAAGTACTATTTGAGCAGTTTTGCTCATTTTTTACCCCCTGTTTATTCTTTTGTATAAAGTGTATAAAAGCTTTATCCAAAAACTTAGTTAGATAGCGTATAGAGTTCATGGATATAACCTTTCTTTTCAACCACTTACCCTATATCCATGAAGCGCTTTGTTTTCTTTTTCTAATTTTTTAATAACAATTCTATTATAACAATGCCCTTTCAGAAGAAAAAATCCTAAATGCCCCGAACGGGATTTGAACCCGTGTCTTCGCCTCGAGAGGGCGAAATGATTGGCCGGGCTACACCATCGGGGCATAGAAGTGGGTCCTACGGGGTTCGAACCCGCGACCACTCGGTTAAGAGCCGAGTGCTCTACCGCTGAGCTAAGGACCCTTCTTTAGAAGAGAAATCCGGATTGTGTTTAAAAACTTTTCTCACCCCCTACAGTTTATAAGCACGTAAAACATCGTGAGAACATGCCACAAAACGACGGACTCGTACAGAGAATAATTGAAAGACTAAGAATAAAACAAAAAGACAAAATCTACCAAGGACCTTTTTCTAAAAGCCCGATTGATTACGAAGATAAAATCAAAAATATGAAACAGGCAAGGTTTAAAGTAAACGCGACTTGTGACGGGAGGACTTTAACACCCAAATCTCCAATCGAAGATTCAGGCCAAGAAATCTGGAGTCACGTAGTTAGAACTGCTAAAAGTTACCGACAAGACTGTAAATTTTTAGAAGATGTTCCTCTAAGAGTAAACCACTATAGAGAAAACGGTGATGAAATAATAAAACTATCTTATCAAACCAAAGTTCAAAACAAAAAACCTTTCGGCCCAACTACTAATAAGCGAAAACTAGAAATGGTAGTAGAAGATTTAAGCTAAGCGCCGGGACTGGGATTTGAACCCAGAATGGCACAAAGGCCACCGGTTTTCGAGACCGGCGCACTACCAGATTATGCGATCCCGGCAAAAGTGGACTCTCCGGGATTTGAACCCGGGGCTTCCGCCGTGCGAAGGCGACGCTCTAGCCAGACTGAGCTAAGAGCCCAATTGTAGACGAGAAAATAAAGAAAGTTTAAAAATATACCTGAAACTTATCTTCGCACGATCACATAAGTCTTATCTAAAAAAGTATCAATTTTTGACTCTATATCCAACATGTCATCATAATCCATAAAAATGTCCTCACCGGGAGTATACCTCCTTTCCAACAATCTCCTCTTAACCTTAGCTTCAGAAGTTCCAAAAATGTTTAAACTATCAAGCTGCCAATACTTCACACCATCCTCCTCTCCCCTGCTAATTATTTGATAATCACCAGGCCGAACTTCTCTCAAACCACCACTAATCACAATATTATCAACACGTACATCATCTTCTAAATCATATAACCTCCCTCTACTGCTAGAAACATCTAAATGAATTGCATACTTTCCATCTAAAGACTTAAAGAAATGAGGAGCTTCCGGTCTAGTCAGGTTCTCCAAACTACTACCAGCTTCGGAAACTTTATCTATAGAACTTTCCACACTTGCTTGAAGACTTGGCATGAAATACTCAGAAAATTGTTGCTTAAAATAATCTCCTTTCCAGAAACCAAAGAATCCAGTGAGTAAAACCAAACCGATTGTGACATGTTTTCTCTTCCAACTCTCATAGATAGGAGCGACTTTCTCAGCAGCGTCTTCCACCTCTTCATGCAATCGCGCACTCTTATTAATACCATCTTCATCATCTATACTCTTATACTTCTCAATTAAACGATGGGACCTCTTCGCTAAATCATTCAAAACTTTCAAACTCTTCCTACCATCTAAATTTACGTTATCAAATTCATTCTTTAAATCAAAATACTCTTCATCGTACACCTCTCGAAAACTATTCTCCCTAAATCTCTCCTCTAAATCAACCTCCCACTTTTCAAAATCATCCCTTAACCGGTTCAAAGTTTCCAAACCCGTCTCGTATCCTAAAATTTCACAAGCTTTCACAGTTGATTCAAAAAACTCACCAGATAAGTCACCTCTTTCCAAATAACCCTCAACGATAAACTCTAACCTGTCATCAATACAACCTTTCAAAAAATCCTCTTTCTCCTTTAACAAACGAATAACATCTCTATATTCATCAACGACTTCACCATTCCTAAAATTAGCTACAAAACCATACGGGCTTAACTCAGAATTAGATTGAGCAACTAATTGAGAATTATGAAAAACTTTATCACACCCACTTATAGAATTCAATTTTACCTTTAACTCTTCTAATCTGCCTTGTTCAAACTTCTCCCTTAAATCCGCCCATTGAATTTCTATCTCTTCTTCCAAATGATTCATCGCGGAATACCTTCAGCTACCAAAGTATCAAATTCACTAGACTTCCGTTCAAACAAATCATCCCTGTAGTATTCACCATCGCTATCTAAATCCACAGTTTCAGGCCGACCAGTTGACTCCACAGCATCAAAGGCAGCTTCTAAAACTTGATGAGCTTCATCATTTAAATCTGCCACGTTCTGAACTTCATCCTCCAAATCCATAAAAGTATCCGCTGCTTCGATAATAACACCCAAGTCTTTCGTCATCTCAGCCCTCTTCATCCTGACCAAAGCTTCCCTAAGCTTAGCCTCTTTCTTATCAATCATAGAACTCATACGCACCTTCATCTTACTGTACTTACCCTTAGCATTTTTCAAAAGAACAATCTCATTCTTCATATAACTCATCTGATTAACCAACGCACTGAAATACTCCTTACCTCTCTCCACTTGATCTTGAAACTGTCTTCTTTCCTCAACTGAAACATCCTCTTTCAATCTCTCCTCCAAATCCGAAATTTCCTCTCTTAAATTACTAGCGAAACTGGTGAGTTTAGGATAAGTCTCCACATCTTGACGATATCTCTCCTCCAACCTCCCCAAATATTTATTCAGAGACTGCCTAGCACTCACCAACTTTACTTTATACCTTTTCTCATCTTCACGAGCAACTCTCAAGTTCTTCAAAACTTCGTCAATCCTCTCCTCTAACGCCGCTTCTTCCTCAATAACAACTTCTTCCTTCTTATCAAACACTATACCGTCAAGACTTCCTCTAAAACCATACCACAACTTCTTCAACCAACTCTCCGTAACTTCAACCTCGACCTCTCTATACCCTTCTTTCCAAATCTTTCTTAATTCTTCAACACTAGTTCCAAAATAATCTCGCCCCTTACTTTTCAAACCATTAAAAGTATACGTGAACTTCGGAATATCCTCTAACCTTTGCTCCAAAGATATGTTACCCTGCAAGACATCTCTCAAAAGAGCATCTCTTCTCAAATCATCTTCATCAAAACTGGTCCTAACCACCGCGGCAGCGATGGGTATCCCTCTATAGTCATTATCTTGTCTGTACATCTTTTCAACACCTCTAACTTAATCTACCTATTTTATGCTCCAAATCTGCATCGTATTCTCCTTTCAACCTTTTAACTAGAGAAGTCCTCTGCTTATCCAAACGGATGAGTTCTTCCCTATCTATCAACTCCAAACCGTTATTAACGCCGTAATGTAAAGCTCTTGGAACAAAATCTCTGTTAGTAACTACCACACCTTTCTTGGAATCTATCCCAAGTAATTCCAAAACGCTGTGGAACTTGGAAACCTTCTCTAATGAAACGTTACCATTTGTCAAATACTTACATTCAACGAAACGCTTGTTCCAAAAACGACCATACACGACATCAATCTGATACCTTGTCCTCTGTCCACCCAACTCCTTATCTAAAACAACATCTCGCTCAACGTTGGTATAACCCAAGTCGATCACTAAGTTCTCTATCCATTTCTCGAACGCCTCGTACATCATATCCTTCAACCACCGTATCCAAACTATATTGACCTGTCACTTCTTTCGCATCCGCACACGTACTGTCAAAACATCCTTTCACTCCAAAGTAAACTATAGGTATCCACAACGCTCTCGTTGCAAAATTCCAAAAACCTTTATTCCTCATTTATATCACCTCAAAATATTTTATCGAAAAACTCCTTAGCCTTGATCTTGTAATAATCAAAAGCAACTCCAACCTTATCGTTCATACTTTCCAACTTTTCATACTGAGGAAACTGCTTCAAATCATCCTGCTTTCGACGTAAATAATTATTCACCCTATCCCCTATAGATTCAGGCGTGGCATAGCCATTATCTTTTACTGGAGTCATTTGATGAAAACCACCTTCGTGTTTGTCAAAACGCAGATATGTTTCACGCTCATTATTCTCATTAACAATAGTGACAAGATCTAAACTTCCTTGCGGAGCAAAACCATCAGCCGTTTCAGTCTGGAAAACCCAATCCCTAGCTGGAATGGTAATGTTCTGCCTGACATCAAACTTATCCCCAACGTACATACTACCGCAAGTATAAGCTGTAAGTAAACTTCCAACGAGTAAACCTTTTTTTGTCATGACATCCCTAGAAGAAGCTGTTTTAATATGAATTGCCTAAGAAAAGTTGGACTATTTACAAGAACATTATTTAGAAATCGGAAATTTGTTATTCTGCGCAGTCTCTGCAGATAAGTTCTATCTCATCTTTTTCGATTTCTGTTTCGTCATCAATGTCTCGATCTATTTTCAATCTGCCATCGATAAGATTGACTTTCTTATCGCAGTTCGAGCAGTTCATTTTCGGGTTGGCTTGAACCCAACCGCTGATTGTCTTTCCCATATATACGAAGTAGTAAATGATGTTTTATAAAATCTCCGATAGGTTCATTACCAAAAAACTTATATACATCTGTAAAAACTTTTTGTCATTGTAGAAACTTTATAGTTGGGGGTTAGGTAAATTGGGAAGAAAAGTATCAACTGATACACCATTATCAGAGATAACTCTACGTAAATACGAAAGACCCGGGGATTTAGAAGCCAGAGAACTCGCGAGGAAGATCTGTCTTAGTCTCGGCCTGTTACAACCTGGTGATTCTAGAGACGTTATAGTCGATGTTTTACAAGTAATGCTCGAGGCGGATGAAGAACTTACCAGCACAGAAGTACAGCTTCGAACTAAAGAAAATAGAAAAGAATACGATCTTCCTATGAAAGGAGTTGCTGCTAGCAACATTAGAAGGCAACTACTACGATTAAGAGACCTGTTCATCTTAGAAAAGGTAAAAAATAATTACCGAGTTAGGGAGAATACAAACCTCAAATACATCTTCGAAAATCATATCGAGGATTACTTTCTTGACAGCATAGTAAACAGGGTTAAAGAATATATGGAAGCAGCAGATAACGAATTTTTCTCCAAATAGAATAAAAACATTAAATAAACAAAGAAAGTTTTATCGTATTAATAATGGAAGTTTACGAACCTAGAGAAGATAGCGAGTTGTTAAAGAAGTGGGTGGAGATCCACGCAGATGGTAGCGTGTTAGACATGGGAACAGGTAGTGGAATCCAAGCACTAGCAGCAGTTGACAAAGCAGACAAGGTTTTAGCCGTAGACTTGAATGAAAAAGCCGTAGAAGTAGTGGAAGAAAAAGCACAAGAACACGATAATTTAGAGGTGAAGAAAAGCGACTTGTTCAAAGAAATTTATGACAAGTTTGACACGATAATATTCAATCCGCCTTACCTGCCGAAAGATGAAGATATAGAAGACGAAAGCATCTACGGCGGGGAGAAAGGTTACGAACTTATCGAAAGCTTTTTAGAACAAGCCAAAGGCCACCTAGCAGAAGGTGGGAAGATACTCTTGTTGTTCAGCTCCTTAAGTGGAAAGAACAAAATTGATGAAATAGCTGAGAGGGAAGGATACACTTGGCAAGTTCTCGACACTAAAAAGATGAATTTTGAAACAATTTATGTATACAAATTATGGCAATAGATAAAGAATTCTTGGCAAAAGGGACTAGAGGCGTCACCTACATTACAAGCCTTGATGGTGAAAGAGTTGTTGTTAAAGAAGAAAGAAGAGATAGTGAAGCCGTTGGCGCTTTAAAGAATGAATATAACTTCTTGCAAGAATTAAACAAACACGGTATAGGCCCGAAGGTGAAAAGTTTTGAAGACGGCAAGCTATACATGGAACTTGTACAAGGACAACCAATTGAAGCATTCCTTGAGAAAAGTGACAAAGAAAAAGTTAAGAAAGTTCTGAAAAAAGTTTTTGATAAACTCAAGAAGATGGATGAGTTAGGTATTGACAAAAAAGAAATGACGCACCCGCAAAAACACATCATAGTCGGGGATGAACCTGTGATGATCGATTTCGAAAAGTGCAGGTATACTGAAAACCCGCAGAACGTGACTCAATTCGCACAATACATGACTAACATTAAGGACTTACTTGAAAAGAAAGGATTTGAAATTAACAAAGAGGAAATTTTCAAAAAAGCACAAGAATACAAAAATACTTATTCAAAAAAATCTTACAAGGCATTGTTAGAAGAGGTGGGCTTGTGAAATTCGCACAAAAAGTTTACAACTTATTAGAAAAAATCCCCGAAGGCAGGATCACGACTTACAAAGTTATTGGAAAAAAGTTGAACACGGAAGCGTATCAAGCAATTGGACAGATATTAAAGCAAAATCCGAACGCTCCTAAAACTCCTTGCCACAGGGTTGTGTCTAGTGACGGAAGCGTAGGCGGTTATAAAGGAGAAAAAACAGGTGAAGCGGTTGAAGAAAAAATTAAGCTGTTAGAAAATGAAGGAATAAAAATAGAAGATGAGAAAGTTAAAAATTTTGAAAAAGTGTTGTGGCGTTAACTCTTCTTCCTTTTCTTCTTAGCTTCTTGAAGTTCTTCTTCCAAGCCAAGTTCTTCCAAGAGTTCCTTGTACCTGTTTCGAATGGTTACTTCGGTAACGCCTGCCACGTCTGCAACTTCTCTCTGAGTCCTTTTTTCACCATTGAGCAAGGCACTTACGTAAAGAGCTGCAGCTGCTATCCCAGTAGGTCCTCGGCCACTTGTTAATTCTTTCTCCTGAGCTTGCTCGATTATTTCCACAGCTCTTGATTGACTTTCAGCACTTAAATCCAGGCTGCTTGAGAACCGTGGTACGTAATCGGCTGGGTTGCTTGGTAAAATTTTGATATCTAATTCTCTTGTGATAAACCTGTAGGTCCTGCCGATTTCTTTCTTGTCGATGTCACTAGCGTCTTCTAACTCGTCTAGTGTTCTTGGAACGCCGTGTCTTCTGCAAGCCGCGTATAAACTCCCGGCTACGACGCTTTCCATTGAACGTCCTCGAACGAGTCCTTTCTGAACTGCCATTGTGTAAATCCTTGACGCTTCTTCATCCACGCTTTTCGGCAGTTTCAAATAACTACTAACTCTTTTTAGTTCAGAAAGTGCAAGTTTTAAATTTCTTTCAATGGCGGTGCTGATCCTTTGCTGCCACTTCCTTAATCGGAAAAATTTATTCTTTGACTTGCCCTTTAATTGATAGAGGTCGGCTTTTCTTCCAACATCTGTTCCCAGTCCTTGATCGAATTGGGTGTAAGACATTGGAGCGCCCGTTCTTCTTTTCTCTTGGGCTTTTTCAGGATCGAATTCTCTCCACTCTTGGTCGAAATCAACTGTTTGATCCTCAAGAACTAATCCACAATCTTTGCAGACAACTTCTCCTTTATCTTGATTGATAAATAGGTTGTTGCCGCCACACTCTGGACATTTCTTAATAACATTTGACATGTAACCCCTCCCTGGTAAAACGCAAACTATATAAGTGAAAAACCGGTTTTATTTAAATAAGTTTGGGTTTGCAAAGAGGATAACCGAAGGCACAAGTTATATATAGTAAGAGTTAGAAAAAGGTTAAATGGTGGCAGGGTTTAATACATGTCTAAAAGAGGAGAGAAAAACATGAATAAAGGACAGATGTGGTCTGTTGACGTAATCATCGGCATCGTTATCTTCGTATCGGTAATAACCTTATTCTACACAACACTTTCCGAAAGTGGAAGCGACGTCAGACAAAACCTAGCAGCTAACGCCGACACAGTAGTCACCAAATTCACACAAGATCCCAACCTAAAAGTTGTAAATGACAACACCTTAAACACTTCCAAACTGGAAAAATTATCTAAAATGAATTATTCAGAATTAAAACGTGAATTGAACGTACAAGGAGAATTCTGCATTTACCTTCAAGGCGAAGACGGACGTCTCATACCTATAGGTAACAAGTCAGGAATTGGAAAGAATAAAGGAACAACCATTAACATCAGCAATGGAGTTAAGTGTGGAGCAGACGTGTCATGATAAAATACTACGTCATCCTCTTAATTTCTTGGTTAGGACTACCGATTGGTTGGTGGCTTGCAAAGAAAGCGTGGGATGAAGTCAAGGAATATAAGACAATTCTTGAATTTTTAAGAATACTAACCCTGGTTGCAATAGCATTTTTGATAATGGCTGAGCCATTATTAGCAACGCTGATAACCTTAGCATGGGCAGTAATGTACTATCAAAAACTGTACAAGTGGATATACTCTTCTCTTCCCATTGCATTATGGATTTCTCACCCGTTCCAGTTCTCTCCTTACATCGCCTCTTTAACACTATTCTACGGCTTGATAGAAGGATCATTGCAGACTAGAAAATTATCCATACCGAAGAAATTCGACGCCGCCCTAAAGTTAATGAGAGATAACTTTGCCTTCCTAGTCGTAGGAGCGCTATTAGGATTGATCCTGTAAAAGGACGGGAAAGTGTTAAAAACAACATCGTTTCTTCTAAACAAATAAGCCCCCGTAGCATAGTGAATAATGCACTCGGTTGCGGACCGAGAGATCTCGGGTTTGAATCCCGACGGGGGCAGTTATTCTTCAGACTTAACCTTCTGTTTATCCATGACCTGAACTTTAGAAACATCCTCTTCTTCAAACTTTTTCTGACAGTTTCTACACCAATAACTTTCAAAAGAATACTTGGTTATATAATCGGGAACTCCACAGTGGGGACAAGGTGGTTTCTCCATACAATATTAAAGGGATGAAAAGAATCTTATAAAGGATTAGCCTAGCATTATACGATCTCCAATTTCAGGACCGTAGGCTTCAATACTGGTTTCTTTCTCAGCCCACTTCACCATGTTCTCTACACCTTCTGGCTCTCCATGCACGAAAGCAACCTTTTCCGGATCAACCTGTCTTACAAAGTCTTTAATATCTTCTCGACTTAGATGTGCTGAAAACTCGAATTTATCTACGTGACACTGCACGTACGTCTTCCAACCATCCATGTAAACATAGCCATCTTCCAACAAGTTCCTACCGTTTGTGTTCTTCGCCTGAAACCCTGTTATTAATACAGAGCTGGACTCGTCACCCCACATCTCTTTCAAGTAATGCATTATAGGGCCACCTTGCAACATTCCACTAGTAGTGACGAAGATGCCTTTGTTTTCAATTATCTGATCCCTTTGATCATTTGACTTAACCAAAGTCACTCGGTTAAAGAACTCGTCAGCTAACGCATCCTTGTTATTAACATAACTACTAGGATTGTTCAAAATCTTCTTCGTGATACGCTTACACATTCCATCAAAATAAATCGGGACGTCATAATCTTCCTGACTTAACAATATCAACACTTCTTGAGCCCTTCCTAAAGCAAAGACTGGTATCAAAACCCTGCCATCTCGATCCAAAGTTTTTCTAATCGCTTGTTTAAACCTCTCTTCCTCTTCCTCCCTACTGGGTAGTTCCTTACTTCCATAAGTGCTTTCACAAATTAACAAGTCAATATCTTCTTCATAATCTTCAAAAGCGCCGTGCATCAACCTAGTCTCTCTAGTATTCAAGTCTCCCGTGTAAAGAATTGTGTGATCACCATCACTAATCTTATAACAAGCACTTCCAGGTATGTGACCTGCGTTGTAAAGCTCGTACGTTAATTCTCTATGATGATATTCGTTATTCCAATTAACAAGTTTAAAACTGTCCCATACTTTACGAATGTCTTTTCTTGAATAAGCAGGATGAATGTTTTTGATACGAGCAACTTTGTACGAGTCACGAAGTAAAATCCTAGTAATTACTTTCGTTTGAGAAGTAGTTATTATTGGACATACCATGTCTTTGTGTTCGAAAAAAGGTAAGGCTCCAGAATGGTCAAGGTGTGCATGGGAAAGGAATAAACCATCTAGTTCTTCATGTTCGAAGACGTCTTTCGGATATCCCAAACCGTCTTCTTGGAATTTTACTCCTGCATCAAGAAGGTAACGATCTCCTTTTGTTTGGAGTTCTATACAACTCCTTCCCACCTCTTTTGCTCCGCCGTGGAATATTAATTCCATACTTTTTTCACTTTGTGTAAACTCTTTATTTAATACTATCGAAAATCTTTTTAATTAAATGTTTCCTATCAAAGATTAAGAGAGAAGCGAAAAGTTTATATAAAAATATACTTTCCCACATAACCGAGTCAAAATATACTAACGAAAACATTCATCACAGTATATAGGTTGTTGGAGGTTTCAAATGGCAGATAAAGACATTTTCAACGTTATGTTCAGAGAAAAACCAAGCATGATGCTAGTAGAACTACTTAACAGCGATGAAGAAATGTACGCCAGCGTACTAGCAAAAGCGGTGGACTGTACATATAGTCACGTAGTAAAGATACTTCAACAAATGAACGAAGCCGACCTGTTAGAATTCGAAAAAAGAGGCAGGCTAAAGATTATAAACTTAACCAAAAAAGGCGAAGAAGTAGCAGAAAACATTGACAACGTTAGAAACCTAGTCTGAACTTAACCAACATTAAACTTCTCAATAACCAACTTATCATCTTCAGCAGTAATTTCATAATTATCACCATCTTCAAAACCAGTAATTTTCGTAACAATCTCAGGCAATAAAATCCTAACCCCTCTAAAATCTAAGTCAGTGATAAACTTCTGCTTTTCACCCTTATCCTGATTAATCTCACTCATAATCTCATCATGCTTCTTACGCTTCTTAACCTCAGTCCTCTCCTTAGCCTTCTTATACAAATACTGAGCTATCTTATCAGCAACGTCAACACCCGTCACTTTAGTAATACCCTGCAATCCAGGACTATAATTACTTTCAATAACCACAGGACCCTTCACACTTTCCAACAAGTCAATACCAGCAATATCCGTACCCATAGCTTTCGCCACCTTCACCGCAATCTTTTCAGTATAAGGATCCAAATCCACCTCTTCACCCTTACCACCACTATGAAGATTAGCTCGGAATTCATCACTATCAGCTTGTCTCCTCATAGCAGCTACGACTTCATCACCAACCACGATAGCTCTGATATCACTACCGCCTTCATCCATATCCCTTCTCGTCTCAATAAACTCTTGAATCAAGAAAGGCTGCTTCATAGCAGACAAAGCATCCAACATAGAACGAGCACTAGTAGGAGTTTCAGCAAACATCACACCCTTACCATGAGTGCCTTTAGGAAACTTCATAATAATCGGATAATTCACTTTTTCCAAAATATTCTTACCCTCACTCACTGTACTAGCCAAGTAAGTCTGAGGCATAGGAATACCATGCTTTTGCAATTCCAACTGAGTTAACAACTTATCATTAACTGTGGTGAAAGCTTCCGGCTGTATAGGGAAGTAACAACTATCTTTCATCAAACTAGTTATCGACCTGAGAAGAGGGGCATATCGGAAACTACCCTTAGCGTATATACAATCATAATCCTTCAACGGTTCGCCCTCGTACAATATCTCTGCGTCTTCACCACTAAAGTTAAGCTCTAACTTCTTAATATAAATCATGTCAACCTCGTCAAAATACTTTTCCATAGCTTGAGCTGTCCATTCACTGCTGGTACTACCCAAACTAATCAATCCACCTCTCATTCGTCTTCCTCCACTTCTTCTTTACCAGGGCTAATACTTGGATCAACCAAGAAACTATCCTTCAAAATGTTTTGACCTATCAATATTTCATAACTCATATGTTCTCTATCCGCCAACGTGAATAACTCCTCAACTTCCTTTCCTTTAATCTCCAACTTCACCTTGATAATAGGTCGTAAAGTACTTCCATGAGCAGATTTAACCAGTTTTGAATCCACCACCGGACCCAAGTTAAGTTTAGAAGCAAGAGCTAAATCCATACTGCTTTTAGTCGCTCCAGTATCTATTCTCGCTAATACATCTTCAGAATTATCAGGCCCGTGAATAGTAACCATCTCCGTCAAACCCACCACGGTTCTATCATCTTTATTCATAGTAAATTTACCAACCTCGATATGTTTAAAAAATTATCGATGTAAACCTCCAACTAATCATCCCTTTCCGGTCTCATAGCAGGGAATAAAATAACATCTCTGATACTAGGCTGATCTGTGAATAACATGACTAAACGATCCACGCCAAGCCCAACACCACTCGTTGGAGGCATCCCATACTCTAAAGCCTCTATAAAGTCTTCATCATAAGGATGACTTTCCTCATCATCTTCCCTCTGCATTTCAAACATTTCCTCCTGAAGTTTTGGATCATTTAACTCACTATAAGCATTTCCAATTTCCATACCAGCCACGTAAGGCTCAAACCTTTCCACATAATCCTCATCTCCATCTCGCAAAGGCTTACACAACGGCGTGGTTTCCTTCGGAAAGTCTGTAACAAAAGTTGGTTGAACTAATTCTTCTTCCACCATTTCTTCAAAAATTTCTGCAATTAATATTCCTCTTCTTTCATCTTCAAAATCAATATTATGCTCTCTCATGAAATCCTTTAAATCGTCAACATTCATATCTTCTACGTTAACACCAGCGTGTTCTTCAATCGCATCATTTATTGTAATACGATTCCAAGGAGGACTAAAGTCTAACTCTTCACCCTGGTATTCAACCGTGACATCACCTGTTACTTCTTCAGCCACGTGACTAACCAGTTGTTCAACCATGTCCATACCCGTTTCGTAATCACCATAAGCTTGATACCATTCAATCATTGTAAACTCGGGATTGTGACTAGTATCAATACCTTCATTCCTGAAATCTTTACAAATTTCATAAACTCTTTCAAAACCCCCGACTAATAACCTTTTCAGATAAAGCTCATCACTAATTCTAAGATACATATCCATATCTAAAGTGTTATGTTTTGTTATGAAAGGCCTCGCGTTAGCCCCACCATAAATTGGTTGTAAAGCAGGAGTTTCAACCTCTATAAAATCTCTTTCATCCATAAAATCCTGAATTTCTCTAATAATCTTTGTTCTTTTCCTGAAAACCTCCCTGACTTCAGGATTCATCATCAAATCCAAATATCGCTTCCTATACCTTTTCTCCTTATCTTTCAAACCATAATACTTCTCAGGAGGAGGAAGCAAACTTTTAGTTAATAACTTGAAGTTTTCAGCATAAACTGTCACTTCACCCTTCTTAGTTTTAAACATGTAACCTTCTACGCCGATGAAATCTCCTTTATCTAACAAATCAAGAACTTCATAATCATCTAAATCGTCATCTCTAAACAATAATTGAATTTCTCCACTTTCATCTTGCAAGTCCAAAAAAGCAATCTGTCCCATGTTTCTCAAAGCTATGATACGACCAGCAACCCTGACTTGATCACTTGTTTCTTCACCCTCATCCAAACTCTCGTATTTTTCATTCAACTCAGAAGCATGATGTGTAGGATCGTAATCATAAGGATAAGGATTTATACCTTTCTCTCGAAGTTCTTCCAACTTCTCCTTCCTCTCCTTCTTAATTTTATCAATCGGTCTCATCTTAATAGTGAGAGATTAGATATCACTTTATCAATTTTTTCATCTGAATCTGGACCTATACCAATACAAGTAGCGGTGCCCGGACTAACAACAGTTTTACCCGCATCCTTAATTAAAGCTGTTGCCAATCCGACGTCATCAGCATGTTGCTTCACCCTCCTTAACTCATCTAAATTGTCAACTTTAACAACGATTTTGGTTCCACCATCTTCACGCCATTTTTCAACCAAATTTTCATCAGCGTTATTAGAACTTTCAACAGCGGCGTGAGCAACTTGAACAGCTAACTTGCCTTTGGGTAAATCCAAGTCTTCCCTGACCACCATAGCCTGCTTGTACTTCATGCAAGTAAAAAAGTAATTCTGAGCTTATAAACATTATGCAAAAAAGCTTTGGACGATAACCTTTAAAAACACGAGATTATTCCCGATTTAATGCAAAGAAAAGATTCTAAACAGACTAAAATTAGGAGGGATAAAACATGCCAGAAGATCAAGGTGGACAACCAATTTTCATAATGTCAGATGACACTGAAAGAACCAAAGGTAAAGACGCTCAAAGTATGAATATAATGGCTGCAAAACTTGTAGCCGAAACCGTACGGACCACGCTAGGTCCAAAAGGAATGGACAAGATGATCGTCGATTCTATGGGAGACGTCATAGTAACAAACGACGGTGTCACAATACTAGATGAAATGGATATACAACATCCGAGCGCGAAGATGGTTGTAGAAATTGCACAAACACAAGAAGACGAAGTAGGAGACGGAACAACCACTGCAGTAGTACTAGCAGGAGAACTCTTGAAACAAGCAGAAGACTTGTTAGAACAAAACCTACACCCAACAGTAATCGCTAAAGGGTACAGGATGGCTACAGAGAAAAGCATGGAAGTGCTAAATGACATCGGTAAACCAATAAGTATAGATGATAAGGAAGACCTGAAAAAAGTAGCCATGACAGCCATGACTGGAAAAGGAGCAGATACCAACAAAGAAATACTAGCAGAACTAATAATTCAAGCTGTTAGAAAAGTAAGCCAAGAAACAGGCGAAGGTATCGAAACCGACATCAACGACATCAAAATAGAAACAAAAGTCGGTGAAGGAGTTGAAAACAGCGAACTAATAGAAGGTATCGTTCTAGATAAAGAAAAAACACATCCAAGAATGCCATCAAATGTGAAAAACGCAAAAGTCGCTCTTCTAGACACACCATTAGAAGTGAAAAACACGGAAACAGACAGTCAAATAAACATTTCTGACCCAGAAAAAATGCAAAGCTTCCTAGACATGGAAGAAGACATGCTAGAAAAAATGGTCGGAAAAGTATCAGACAGCGGTGCAGACGTGGTATTCTGTCAGAAAGGAATAGACGACCTAGCACAACACTTCCTAGCTAAGAAAGGAGTAATGGCAGTCAGAAGAGTCAGCAAAAGGGACATGGAAAAACTAAGTAAAGCAACCGGTGCAGAAATAGTAAGCAATGTCAAAGACCTAACCAGCAAAGACTTAGGTCAAGCTGGAAGAGTACAAGAAAAAAGTTTGGGAGACGAAAACATGATTTACGTTAAAGATTGCAAGAAAGCTCAAGCAGTCACCGTCTTAATAAGAGGCGGCACGACACACGTAATTGATGAAATTAAAAGAGCTTTAGAAGACGCGATCGGCGACGTGACAACCGCTCTCAAACATGGTCAAGTCGTAGCAGGAGCAGGAAGTCCCGAAGTAGAGTTGTCAAGAGAACTCTCTCGATTCGCAGATAGCCTATCCGGAAGAGAACAACTCGCAGTAGAAGCTTTCAGCACTGCACTAGAAGTCATTCCAAGAACGCTAGCGGAAAACGCTGGTTTAGACCCAATTGACGTCCTCACAGAACTAAGATCAGCACATGACGAAGATAAAGAAAGCTTCGGCGTGGACGTTGTCAGTGGAGAAGTCATAGACAGTTGGGACGCTGGAGTTGTAGAACCATTGAAGATCAAAACACAAGCGGTTTCAAGCGCTAGCGAAGTAGCCGTGATGATCTTGAGAATTGACGACGTGATCAAAGGCGGTAAAGACAAAGCAGGACCGGGCGGACCAGGTGGAGGACCCGCACCAGGCGGACCAGGTGGAATGCCACCAGGCCTCATGGGTTAAAAACCCTATATTTTTTCACTTTCTTATTTTGTAATACTCTCAACGAAAGATTTTTATAAATTCTCAGACTTGTAAACTCAAAAAAAGGGGTGGCAATGAGTTCTGAACGAGACTCTGAAAAGAGTCCAGAGGAAAAGATTAAAGAGGAATTAGAGAATTTAAAAAGGGATGTAGAGGAGATTAAAAACCCTACAGAAGAAACTCCAGACCCTGATTCTCTAAAAGAATTTACAAACGCGATTAAAGGATTAGACAATAGTATACAAACCTTGGTTAGTATCTTCCAAAGAGCAGGAAAGATAATGGAAGAGGAAGAAAATCAAAGAGATGAAATGGTGGATGAGTTACTTTCTCAAAATAAGGAAATAGCTCAAGGAATAATAGCAGTAGCTGACCTGATTAAAAAACAGAATAAAAGATTAGGTCAACAAGCTTCACAAGTTCAAGAAAAGGATTTCAACCCTCAATACCACTTGTCTTATAATCAAAGAGATAAAGAAAGTCAAAAAGTGGAGAAAGGAAGAAAACAAATGCCACCTCCTCAAAAAATTGATTCAGAACCTGAAAAGCCATCACCCCCCAAACCTTCAGAAGATTCCCCTCCAACTCCTCGAAAGCCATCAAATCCTGAACCTAGTAAGCCTCAAAATTTAGATACGGCACCTACTCCTTCCGAACAACCTCCTGAAGGACCATCTGAACCTAGTAAGCCCGAGCCTCCTAGCGAGCCGGGACAAGAAGATAATAGTAGCATGCCACCCCCTCCCGATGAGGATGAAGTTCCAGAACCACCAGAAGATGAGGATAAAGGATTCTTTTCAAGGTTTAAGAAATGAATAAAGACAAACTTGTGAAGTACTTCAAAGCATTAGGAAAAGCAAGCCTTGAAGTGAAAAAAGAAAAGTTAGAAGTACTCTATTCTTTGCAGGAAGATATTCAAGTGGCTGAAAACGCTTTACAACAAATTATGGACGATTACAAGAAAGAAGAATACAAACCGATAAAAAAAAGATTAAAAAAAGTAAAAGAAAAGGTTGATCGTAAATTTAGAGATCTCGAGCCATAACAGTCTTTCGACCGTTAGCTTCAGCTCGTTCTAGAGCGTCTTCAATGAGCTCTTCGACACTATCATCTAGAGCTTGCATAAAGTCGCTAGAAACGTTGTATCCTTCAGTCAAATTCTTGACCTGTGCCTTTACTACCAATGACATTACTATCCACCTCCAAAAGTTTTGTCTGTATTTCTGGGAATAAAACCGCGTTATAAAAAGCTTTTCCTTAAATTTTAAATTTAAGAGTGGGTAAACCAGAATTTCAACTTATCTTCACTTTTTTCATCCAATCTGCAAAATCCAAACCTCTCAAACTGTATGACTTCGCCTTCATCAATGTTCTCAACGTTGCTTTCCGCAATTCCTTCCTTAACAGTCTTATCTGGCATTAAAACCTCTACATCTACCAAGTCATCACTGACTGGCAAAAAGTGCATGATATTATCTCCTTCCTCTTTGAAACTTTCATAATCCACGCTGTGAAAAGCAAAACTGTTCTTTTTCTTTTCAAAATTCAAACATTCCATGAACCGGCATAACTCACCCTCTTCTATCTCTTCATAATCTCGCTTTTCAATGTAAAACTCGTCTCCAACCTTCATAGGCCTACCCCCTTGCTTGTCTTCAGGATGCAAGTGAAGTTCAATTTCTCTCTCCGGCGCTTCTTCAATAACTATCTTCACAGGGTCTTCCATGAAGAAATACCTGTCTGCTTCGTCATCTAACACTCTTCGGTTGTGTTTGATAAGATCATCCCAAGTAACCACGCTTTCAGTCTTGTTCAAGCCGGTGCTTAAAACAAAGTCTTTGATGGCTTTTGGCTGGAATCCTCTCCTCTTCAAAGCTGCTAAAGTTGCTAAGCTCGGATCGTCCCAACCAAGTAATTCTCCTGAGTTTACTTTTTCTCTAATCACTCTTCCACTGGTTTCTACTCCTTTGAGCTCGAACCTTGCGAATTCATACGTATCCGTTACGGATAGTTCGAGCTGTTTCTGTATCCAATCTTGGAGTTCGGATCTCATTTCGAATTCTTTCGTTCTGAACCTCATGGTGACGCCTTCCAAGCTATCCATGACACACGTTGCAAAGTCGTAAGTAGGCCAAACCCTATACTTGTCTCCAACCTTGCAATGTTTTTCTTTAATAACTCTGAATAATGTTGGGTCTCTCATGGCGCTGTTCTTGTGCTCTAAGTCTATCTTTGCACGCAGAACTGATTCATCGTCATTTTCAAGCATTGCCTTCCAAGCCTTCTTGTTATCCTTTTCACTTCTTTTTCTGTGTTCGCAAACTTCTCCCGTCTTCCTTCCTTCTTTCATCCTTTCACTTTCACAAGAGCAAACGTAAGCTTTTCCTTTGTCTATCAATTTTTCAGCGAGTTCGTAGAATTCTTCAATATGTTCGGAAGCAGTATCAATCTCGTCAATCTCAATCTCGAGCCATTCATAATCTCTCTGATGAATATCGTAATATTTTTCTTCAGCCAGCTCTGGATTTGTGTCTTCAAATCTCAGTATAAACTTACCATTATTTCTCCTTGCCCATTCATGATTTACGAACAATCCTTTAGCATGTCCTATGTGTGGGTACTTACTTGGTTCGGGAGGAAAAGCTGTGATGACGTTGTCGGAAGGTTCAAACCTGCTGAAGATATCTTTTTCTTTCTCATCCTCTTCTAAAAGTTCTGGAGCTATTTCTTCTAATTCTTTTCTTTGTTCTTCCACATCTAACTTGTTAACTTCTTGGACCACTTCAGAAACTAATTTTTTGAATTCATCCATGTTCTCCTTAACGCTGGGATCTTCCTGGATGGCAGAACCTATTACAGAACCTACACTTGCTTCTCCATCGTAATCTATTGCATTCTCCAAAGCGTATTTTCGGACGGTTTCTCGCATACTTGACAGCTAAAAAATGCGGAATTATAAAGTTTCCTGTTAGACTATGAACTAGGAAAGATTTTTAAATAAATTCGTGATTTCATCTCATAGACGGGCCCTTAGCTCAGTCTGGCAGAGCGTCGCATTGGCTATGCGAAGGCCCGGGGTTCAAATCCCCGAGGGTCCACTATTTCAGTAATTTTAAATAAAACAATTGCTTTCTTGTAAGCATGAAAGGTATACTTTTTGACTTCTGGGGAACGCTGGTAGATAATGGTGTTAATCCAAGTCCTGTAAAGCAAGCGAAGAAAATTTTAGGATTGAAAATGCCGTTTAAAGAGTATATAGAACCTTTTGAAAGAGCGTATATGACAGAAGATGTTGACGACTTGTATGAAGCGTTTGAAAACGTTTGCGATGAGTTCAACTTGGAGCCTGAAGAACGCTTGTTGGATGACTTGGTGGGGATGCAGAACAAGAGCGACATCCTAGCGGAGCCTTACGACGAAACTTTTGACGTCTTGGAAGATTTGAGAGAAGATTACAAGATAGCGTTGGTTTCTAACACACCTCCTAACATTCACCGGGTTTTGGACAAATTTGGTATGAAGAAATATTTTGACGCTATCGTTTTGAGCTGCGACACGGGGTATTTGAAGACGGATCCGGAAATGTTTGAAATAGCTTTGGACAAGCTTGGTTTGGAAGCGGATGAAGTCGTGCACGTTGGTGACAGTATGGAAACTGATGTTAAAGGAGCTGAAAAAGCAGGTATAGAACCTATTTTGATTGATAGGTGGAGTAACCGAAGTTATAAAAATAGGATTGAAGACTTAACACAATTAAAAGACGTGTTGGAGGGATTAAAATGAGTGATGATTGCTTGTTTTGCAAGATGGTAGAAGGAGAGATAGATTGTGAAAAGGTTTACGAAGACAGGAATTTCTTAGCTTTTCTTGACATCAACCCTGTGAATAAAGGACACACTTTGCTCATTCCTAAAAAGCATTGTAAAGATTTATTGAGCTTTCCCGAAGATTTGGACCACGACTTTATCGAAACTGCTAAAAAAGTGGCCAACGCCGTCTTGGAAGGTACAGACGCGGAAGGCTTCAACTTGAGCATGAACAACGGAAGCGCGTCAGGCCAGGAAATATTCCACGCACACTTCCACATAATACCAAGATGGGAAGACGACGGTCACGAGCACTGGAGCAAGACAGAATACGAAGCTGGCGAGTTAGAAGAATATGGTCAAAAAATAAGTGAACATTTATAAACACATACAAGATTTTCTTTCCCTGAAAGCCGCCCTAGCTCAGCCTGGCTAGAGCACCACGCTCATGAACTGTGAGCTATGAGCCAAGACTGGCGATGATTATCAGGTGTACCGTGGGGGTCGAGGGTTCAAATCCCTCGGGCGGCATTTATGGCATTAACAGACAAGAATTGCGAGCCTTGTGAAGACGGTGTTGAACCTTTCACTAGAGAAGAAGAGGAGAATTACCTTTCTGAAATAAGTGGTTGGAGCATAAATCGTGAAGAGGTTCACAAGATTAGGAAAACTTACGAGTTTGAAGACTTTGTAGAAGCCATAGACTTTGTTAACAAGGTGGCTGAACTTGCTGAAAGTAAAGGACACCACCCAAATATCTATATTGAATACAACAAAGTCACGTTGGAAGTTTGGACGCACGCTATTGATGGGCTTTCTGAAAACGATTTTATTCTCGCTGCTAAAGCAGACAATTTGGAGTAAAGTTTTTAACTAGAACCAAAATTCTTTATTCTTAACAAGCCCGGGTCGCATAACTCGGCATTGCACCGGCCTGGAAAGCCGGGCCCGTATGGGCATCTGGGTTCAAATCCCAGCCCGGGCGCTTTTCTTTACATGTA
This sequence comes from uncultured Methanosarcinales archaeon, assembly GCA_964398115.1. Taxonomy (GTDB): domain Archaea; phylum Nanobdellota; class Nanobdellia; order Woesearchaeales; family CAYNLP01; genus CAYNLP01. The sequence goes on from CAYNLP010000003.1 coordinate 37,848, forward strand.
TAAACACCTTATAGACTAACGTTATAAAGTAAAAACACCATACAACCGTTTGGGGTGTTGGATAATGACTACCGGAATATCAAGTTTCGACAAAACAGTGCAAAAATCACATATCTGGCTTAACGAAATAATGGAAGAGCTTGGTTGGGATGACAAGCAGGACGCGTATCATGCACTAAGAGGAGTTCTTCAAACACTTAGAGATAGGCTTACAGTGGACGAAGCCGTTCAATTAGGAAGTCAACTACCAATGCTTATCCGAGGGATTTACTACGAAGGTTGGAACCCTACGGACGCACCGAAGAAAATGAATAAAGCCGAATTCAAATTAAATGTTTTGCATGAATTCCGTCAAAACCTCAGAAGAGGAGAGAATGTTGATGAAGAAGAAGTCATAGCCGCCGTGTTTACAGTTTTAAACCGGCACGTAGACAAAGGAGAGGTAGAAGACGTTAGGAAAATGCTGCCGAACAGTGTTAGGAAAATGCTGCCTAGAAAAGCAGCTACTTAAACCTTTAATTTCTTTTTCACATTTTCTTTTATCAAATCTTCAAATCTAGTCATTGGATTAATTAAAACAGCTTCTTCAGCTATCTTACCAAAATCTTCTATAGAAAATTCTCTCTTACAACTACTACAATAGAATTTATCTTTTCGCAACTTTTCCACATCCGATCCGCAATACATACAATATCTTATTTTCATCTCATATCACCTTATTGAAAAGCTTGGACATAATCTTCTTCATCACCATATCTGTAAGGATTTCTAAATTGAATTTCATCCATTTCTTCTTCATACTCTTTTCTAGAAAACTCTCTTTCACACTCGTAACACTTGAACATATTCTCAGCTAGGTCTTGGATATCCGTACTTCCACAATAAATGCAGTATCTGACAATCATTTACACCAACCCTCTCTTTTCTGTAAGATTTGCAGAAATATATAAGTTAGCTTTAAAATGTATATACATCAGTTTCTTATTTCGCTTAAAATTTCTTCTTTAAACTCATCTTCTTTCAACGTTTCTATACCTAAATCTTCTGCATCATCTAATTTACTGCCAGGATTTTCCCCCACAATTACATAATCAGTTTCTTCACTAACACTTGATGTGACGTCCGCTCCGTGTCGTTCCATAAGTTCAGAAACTTCATCTCGCGTGAAGCCCTCCAAACCACCCGTAAATACCAAGGTTAAATTTTTCAATTCCATCCCTCTTTCTACTTGTTCCGGTGAAACTCCTTTGTCAAGCAAATCTTCTACTAATTCATACCCTGCGCCTTCAAAGAAAGATTCGATGCTTTCTGCAACTTTATCTCCAATCTCTCTAACTTTCATAAAATCAGATTCAGACGCTTCTCTCAACTCGTCTAAAGTGAAATTTTCTGCCAGTAACCGTGCAGTTTCTTTCCCCACATGTCTAATTCCAAGAGCGTAGATGAAACTCGCTAGATCAACCTCTTTACTACCCTCAATTTCTTTTATTAATTTCTCCGCAGATTTCTCACCCCACCCCTCTAAATTTTTTAAATCCTCTACTTCAAGTTTATACAGGTCAGGTAAAGTTTCAACCAGTTCTTCCTCTATCAATAAATTCGCAACTTTGTCCCCTAAACCTTCAATATTCATAGCTCCTTTTGAAGCGTAGTGTTGCAATCCTCTTTTGACTTGTCCAGGACAAGAAACACCTCCTGTACAGTAATGATACTTACCTTCTTTCTCCACTTCGCTACCGCAGATAGGACAATTCTGAGGCATAGCAAAACTTCCCTCGTTATCCAAGACTTCAACCACTTCAGGTATCACATCACCCGCTCGTTGAACTTTTACCTTTGAACCTTTCTTAACACCCAACTTTGCCGCCTGACTTTCATTATGCAAAGTAGCTCTGCTAATAGTGACTCCTTTAACATCTACTGGTTCCAGAAGTGCTACAGGAGTTAACTTTCCTGTTCTCCCCACCTGCACAACGACATCTTGCACGACGGTTTCCCCTGACTTAGGAGGGAACTTATACGCAAAAGCCCATCTTGGATGACGACTAGTAGAACCTAACTCTCGTCTCTTCTTAAAATCATTAACTTTGGCTACAACACCATCGATGTCATATTCTAGATTATCTCTTTTCTCCATCAACTCGTTCCGATATTTTATGAAAGCTTCAACGCTTTCACACCTCTCCGTAAGGTGGTTAGTTTTCAAACCTAAATCTTTCATTAAATCGGAAGCTTCTTCTTGCGAATTTAACTTCTTGCTAGAGTCCATAACGTCATAGAAATAAATGTCTAAAGGCCTTTCAGCCACAACCTCGGGGTTTAACTGCCTTACTGTACCTGCAGCAGCGTTTCTAGGATTTGAAAAAGGTTCTAAACCTTTCTCAACTCTTTCCTTATTCAAATCTTGAAAACCTTTCTTAGGCATGTAAATCTCCCCTCTCAAGCTTAAAAAATGAGGAGCGTTGCTTAACTCCAACGGAACAGTTCTAATAGTCCTAACATTTTTTGTAACATTCTCCCCCTCAACGCCATTACCTCTAGTTAAAGCAGATTGTAACTCACCCTTTTCATAAATTATCTCAATAGAGAAACCATCATATTTCGGCTCTAAAAAATACTCAACATCTTCAATTTTCTTTCTAACCCTCTCATCAAAACGTCGAACTTCAATTTCATCCTCACTCGCATCCAAACTCAGCATCTCAACAGAATGCTCCCTTGTCTCTAAAGAATCAACAGGTTCACCACCTACTCTTTGAGTCGGACTGTTCTCATCCAATAAACCAAATTCATCTTCTAAATCCTGCAATCTTTCAAACAACATATCATATTTTTTGTCAGAAATAATAGGATCGTTCTCAACATAATACAAGTAATCATGATAATTAATAGCTTCCCGCAACAACTCAACTTCATGCTTAGCCTTTTCTTTACCTAACTCACTTAATTTTTCAAAATCCAACCTTCCTTTAACAAAAGGATTGTCTTCCGGCTTTTTCATTTCAAACTCTCTTTCAATTTTTCAAGAGATTTAGTGTTCAAAACATCACTTTTCTCACACCAACCTTTCCTAGCTTGAGAAACACCATACTTAACATAATTCAATTCGCCAGTACTATGACTATCAGTACTAATCACATACTCAACCCTATCTTTATACTTTTTAACCAACTCCCATGGGAGATCTAAACGTTCAGGCTGAGAATTAATCTCAATAGCAACATTGTTCTCCGCTGCTTTCTCAACAACCTTATCCATATCCAAATTTAAAGGCTGTCGCTGGTTAATCCTCCTATTCAAAGGATGTACAAAAATGTTCACAGGATATTTTTCAAACACATCAATAATTTTCTCCGTAGCGTTTTCAACACTACCATGTAAAGCGACGCATACAAGGTCAAAAACTTCTAACTCTTCAACAGTCATGTCCAAACCATTTTTTGTAATATTAGCTTCCACTCCATGTAAGATTTCAACATCAACTTTTTCCTGCGCTTCCTTAATCTCCCTCTTTTGTTCTTCAAACTCTTCTTTACTAAGACCACTCGCAATTTTCAAAGAAGGACCATGATCTGTAATCAAAATATAATCGTAACCAATCTCTTCAGCTTTTTCAGCCATCTCCAAAGCCGTATTTGAACCATCACTATAGTTGGTATGCATTTGCAAATCTCCCTTGATATCATCTTCCTCTATCAGGCGAGGAAGCTTACCTTCAACCGCTGCTTCTACTTCTCCAGTATCTTCTCTCAACTCAGGAGGAATCCAATCCATACCTAACTTTTTGTAAATTTCTTCTTCACTCTCACCCGCAACCCTCTCTTCATCATCAAACAAACCGTATTCATTCAACTTATAACCCTCCTCTATAGCGATATTCCTCACAGAAACGTTATGATCCTTCGAACCAGTAAAGTATTGTAAAGCCGCTCCATAAGACTCTTCTTTAACAATTCTCAAATCAATCTGTAAATTTCCAGTTACAACAACGCTTGACTTAGTAGGGCCTTGCTGTAAAACCTCCTTAACATCATTCATATTACAGAATTCTTCCATAGCCTCACTAGGACTTTTTGAAGTTGCTAAAATATCTAAATCACCAACTGTAGGATTTTTCCGCCTATAACTACCAGCAACTTCAACCTTATTGAAATTATGGCTATTCTCTAAATTCACCCTAATACTTTGAGCTATAGTATCTACCTCACCCAATAACATCCTCTCCTGACCTTTCCTAGCCATTTCAATATGGCTTAAAATCCTCTCCTGACTCTTCTCACCAAAACCATCTACCTCTGCAATCTCTCCTTCTTCACCGGCTTTTTCCAAACTGTCTAAATCGGTTATTTCCAAAGCATCATAAAGTTTCTTAACACTTTTAGGACCTAAACCTTCTACCGAAGTTAAAGCCTCCATATCCACCGGAACATCCTCTTTCAATTCTTCATAATATTCTAACTTACCCGTATCTAAATATTCCCTAATCTTCTTAGCAATACCCTCGCCAACACCATCAATATCTTCCAATTCACCTCGTTCATGAATGTCTTCAATAGCTTCTTTCAAACCACTAATACGTCTAGCCGCTTTTCGATAAGCTCTAGGCTTCCACTGAACGTCTTGCAATTCGAGCAAGTCAGCTATTTCGCTCAACAACGCAGCCACTTCTTTATTCTTCATACTTTCAAGTAATACCTTTGCCATTAAGTAATTTCTGCATTTTCACAATTTATTTAAACATATCAAACTTCGTGTAAGATATGCAAACAGCAAATCAATTAAAGAGGGATGAGTGGGTTTCGGTGTCGAGGACAGATAAAGTTTCTAAACTAATTGGGAAAATGCGTGAAAAAAATGCTACAGAAGCACTTGTATTGGAACAAGACGAATTCCTAGGAATGGTTTTATCACCCGTTCTGAAACAATCAAGACCTGACATCTCCAGCATGGAAGTAGACAGTTTAATGAAGAAAGTTCCCAAATTAAATCCTGATACAGAAATTGATGAAATAGCAAGGCTTATGTATAATTCAAACGCTACTGCACTACCAGTCATAGAAGATGATAAAGTAATGGGAATAGTTCACGTGTTCGACGTTTTCAAAGCCGTAAAAAACATTTCCAAATCTAAAAATAGGAAAGTAAAAGACTTGAGACATCCAAAACCACACACCGTTCGGTATGACGACAGGTTAGGAAAAGCAATAGAATTAATGGAACAACACAGCATAGACAGGATTCCCGTTGTAGATGAATCCAAAGACTTAGTAGGATTCCTAAGCTATATGGACATGTTAGAAAATTACTACAGACACCTCATAGACCGGAAAGGAGGGCAAAAACCAACTGGTAAAACAAAAGGTTTTGATCCAGAAAAAGAAGACTTGATGGCCCTACCCGTTAAAGACTTTATGAACAATAACGAACCACTAACGATTAACGATAATGATACACTCAAAGTAGCAGCTACCAAGATGAGCGAAGAAGAAGTACTAAGCTTGATAGTAGTAGAAGGAGGAAGTCCAACCAGGATACTAACTAGAAAAGATATTTTAGAAGAGGTTATGAAACCAGAATTTGAAGAGCTTCAAAACATCAAATATAAAGGCATCAACGAATTAGACGTGAGCGAAGCCACGCTAGAAAAAGCGAAAAATATTATTTCACAATACAGCGAAAAAATTGGTTACTTAGTCAAGAATGAATATGAAGTCATAGTTCATTTCAAAGAGTACGAGAAAGGAGGCACAAAGCAGAAATTCTCCGTTAACGTCCGAGTAAACTTCCCAGGCGGAACTATAGGTTCAGACCGAGGACACGGCTGGGATTTAACCAACGCGTTACACGACGCATTCACAGCCATAGAAAACCAGTTGAGAAATAAATGGAGAGATGATAAAAAAGGACGTCCCACCCCTCGAAAAGACCCTGAAAACCAACCCTTCTAGAATATGAGTTTAGAAAAACTGGAACAAGAAACTAAAAAAGCTGACCTGCCTTTGAAAGAATCATCTATCAACTTAGTCTTCGGCAAAGGAAATCCCAACGCAGACATAGTCTTCATAGGAGAAGCTCCGGGAAAGCAAGAAGATATTGAAGGACTTCCTTTCGTTGGTAGAGCAGGAGAGCAACTTGATGAATTTTTAAACACGATAAACTTATCACTAGATGACGTTTATATAGCGAATGTGTTGAAATACAGACCTCCTGATAATCGCGATCCTAAAAAAGAAGAGATTAAAAAAGAGAATAAAGTTGATTAGACTTAAAAATTTACTTATTGAAGGTA
>CAYNLP010000003.1:44146-68382 GCA_964398115.1 uncultured Methanosarcinales archaeon
TTCTTGTAAAACAATTGTTGGAAATAAAGCCCGAAGTTATAGTCACACTTGGTAATTTCTCAACAAAATTCGTGTTAGGAAATTTTGAAGTAGACAATATGAGCAAAGTCCAAGGTATCAGCCAATTACACGGCAAAGTAAAAGAAGTTAGTTTAGAAGATAACACTTTCCTAGTATTGCCAATGTACCATCCAGCAGCTATGTTATACAATCCAAACCTTGAAAAAGTAATTAAAAAAGATTTTAAGAAATTACATAACGTTTTAAACGGAAAATTTGAAAAAAACAGTTCACTAAAAGAATTTGAGTGATGGAAATACCTCAAATAATAATTGATTTGTTAATCATAGGATTGATAACATACTTTTTCTTCGGTATCTTCCTCTATGTATCACAGAGGAAAATGCTGTATCATCCTTCAAGTCAAAACTTCGATGATTGCAAAGGTTTTGAAGACAGTGAGAAAGTAAAGTTAGAAGACACAAGGATGTATTTCAAAAACGTTTCAGACACTTTACTTGTTTATTATCATGGAAATGCAGGAAGTGCTTGTGATCGTAGTTTCATAAAAGAGAGGTTTGAAAGTTTAGACCTTTCACACCTTTTTGTCGAATACACTGGATATAGTGATGATGACAAGAAACCTTCTAAAGAGAGGTTGTTGAAAAATGTAGAAGATGTTAAAGAATTCATTTCCGAAAAAGACTTTGATAATGTTATAGTGGTTGGTTCTAGCCTCGGCACATCCATGGCATCATATCATGCAAAAATTTCTCGTGTAGACAAGTTATTACTGATAAGCCCGTATGTAAGCACTGTTGAAGTAGGTAAAGACCTTTACCCGTTATATCCGATAGGTTGGCTTTTGAAAGATAATTACAAAAACTTTGAATGGTTACAAGATTATAACAATCCTTTGCTGGTAATACACCCTGGTGAAGATTCAGTCGTCGCTCCTAAGCACGGAAAGAAGTTGTATGAGAAATTAAACGTGGAAGATAAAGAATTTATTCTTTTGGAAAATGTTGGTCATAATGACGTGTTTTATCATGAAGAGGCGTGGAGTAATATTAGAGAATTTTTATCTTAAACATCAATCATTTCTATTTCAATGTTGAGACCTTCTGGAATTGGAACCCTCATAACCAAACGCAGAGCTCTTTCATCCACTCCTAAGTCTATTAAGCGTTTGTGAACTCTCATCTCGTATCTTTCCCAAGTAGCGGTTCCTTCACCGTCTGGGCTTTTACGAGTGGTTACCTTCAAGTTCTTTGTTGGTAGTGGAATGGGTCCTCGCATGACTACTCCCGTCTTGTCTGCGATTCCTTCTATACTGTCGCAAATCTGATTAATCTTTTCTATATCCGTACTTGCGAGTTTAATTCTTGCTTTCTGCGCCATTGTCTTAATATAAAAAATAGAGGGAAAAAATAATTGGGATTTATTCAAGCGGCTTTTCGGAAAGTTTTTGACACATTCCTGCAGCCACTGTTTGTCCACTGTCTCTCACTGCAAATCTGGACATGTGCGGGTTTTCGCTTTGTGGTTCGATGACCAGTGGTTGTACTGGTTTGACGTTAACGATTGCCGCATCCCCGTTCTTAACAAAGTCTGGGTTTTCTTCCAGTGTTTCTCCAGTTGCAGGGTCGAGTTTCTTCTCGATGCTTTCAATCCTGCAAGCAACTTGTGCAGTGTGGATGTGGAACACTGGTGTGTATCCCGCTGTAATCACGCTTGGGTGGTTTAGCACGACTATTTGTGCTGTGAATTCATCTGCGAGTGTTGGCGGGTTGTCCGTGTGTCCAACAACATCTCCTCTTGCGATGTCTTTCTTTCCGAATCCTCGGATGTTGACACCTACGTTGTCACCTGGACCTGCTTGGTCTACTTCTTCGTGGTGCATTTCAATGCTTTTAACCTCTCCTGTTACACCACTGCCTTCTCTTCCAGGAACTGCTATTACGTTGTCACCGACGTTCATTTCTCCTGTTTCGATTCTTCCAACAGGTACTGTTCCGATTCCGGTGATATTGTAAACGTCCTGGATAGGCATTCTGAGTGGTAGGTCAATTGGTTTTTCAGGTTCTTCCAGGTTGTCCAATGCTTCGAGGAGTGTTTCTCCGTCGTACCAATCCATGTTGTCGGATTCTTCTACGACGTTGTCTCCTTCTAGTGAAGCTGTTGGGACAAACTTGACGTCTGCTTTGAAGCCAACGCTTTTTAGGAGTTGTTTGACTTCGTCTTTCACGTCTTCGTAAGTGCTTTCTTTGTAGTCAACCATGTCCATTTTTGTGACGTTAACAATTAGTTCTTCAACGCCCAGTGTTTTGGACAAGAAGACGTGTTCTTTCGTCTGTGCCATTACGCCGTCGTTTGCGGCTACGCACAAGACTGCAGCGTCTGCTTGACTTGCTCCTGTGATCATGTTCTTTACAAAGTCTCTGTGTCCAGGAGCGTCGATAATTGTGAAGTTGTAACTATCGGTTTCGAACTTCTTGTGTGCGAGGTCGATTGTAACTCCTCGTTCTTGTTCTTCTTTCAAATTGTCCATTACGAACGCGAATTCGAAACCAGATTTTCCTAGGTCATCTGCTTTTTGCTTTAGTTTCCTTAATGTTTGATCGTCAATGTTTTTCGTGTCGAACAATAGTCTTCCGACTGTCGTAGACTTTCCGTGGTCTACGTGTCCGATGAAAACAAGGTTCATGTGGGGTTTATCGTCAGCCATATTTTTTCCCTCCGTTTTTTTATCTGAATTTTGTGATTATTTCTACTGTCCTGAAATTCTGCCGTATTTATAAAGGTTTCGTATGTTAGAAAGGTTTTTATCTACTTTCTAATCCTTTCCTATTACGGATTTTCTTGATGATTCTTTGTTGCATATCCATGGGTACTTCTTCGTACGTTTGGTCACTTATGTAGAAGTTTCCTCTTCCTCCGGTTGCGCTTCTTAGCTCGCTTGCTAGCCCAAACATTTCTGCTACGGGTAGTTTGCTTTTAACACTTACTTGTCCTTTGTCTTGTTCCATATCTATTAGTTGGCCTCTCTTGTTGCTGATTAAGTTGCTGATGTCTCCCATGTATTCACTTGGTGCTTCAAAGTGTACTGTTTGGATTGGTTCTAATATTAGAGGGCTTGAGTTCATTATTGCTCCTCGGATTGCGTCTCTAACTGCAGGGTTCATCTGTGCTGGTCCTCTGTGAATTGCGTCTTCGTGTAGTTTCAAATCATCTATTGTTACTTTAATTCCATATCCTGGTTCGTGAGCTATTGGACCGCTGTCCATAACGTCTTCGAAAGTGTCCATTATCATTTCTATTACTTCTTCCATGTAGATGATTCCTCTGGTGCCGTCTACGAGGATGTTTCCGTTGTGTATGTCTTTTACTTTTCTTGCTTCGTCACTGTCCATGCCTGCTTCTTCTAAACTTGCCCAGAGGTCTTTGTCCTTCTTGGTAAATCTTCCTTCAGGGATTTCGTCTTCTTCCATAGCTTCTACTATGCTGTCTTTGAGCGGTTCTACTTTGAAGAAGACTTTGTTGTGTTTGTTCGGGCTCTTACCCATTACTGCTTGCGGGCTTTCTTTCGTTACAGCTTCTCTATAAACAACGATTGGTGGGCTTGTTTCAATATCCACGCCTTTTTCTTTTCTAATTCTGTTTTCCATAATTTCTAAGTGTAGTTCTCCCATTCCGTGCATCAGGTGCTCTCCTGTTTCTTGGTTTATTTCAATCTTCACGCTTGGGTCTTCTTTACCTACCTGCCTTAATACTTCTACTAGTTTCGGTAGGTCTGCAGGGTTTTTCGCTTCGATTGCTTTTGTAACGACAGGGTCGAATATGTGTTGGATGCTTTCGAATGGTGTAACTTCTTTTTCACTTACTGTCTCTCCTGGATATGCGTGTTTTAAACCACCAATGCCGAAAATGTTTCCTGCTTTTACTTCGTCTACAATTTCTCTCTTATCTCCGTTATAGATATAGATTTGTTGTGCTCTGACGTCTTGATTTGCGTTGTTTAAGTGTAAGTCCATACCTTTTTCCATTGTCCCACTGAATAGTCTTCCTGCGCAAATCTCACCTGCTTGCGGGTCTATGGTTATCTTGGTTATTACAAACACGGCGTTTCCGTCAGAGTCACATCCAATTAGTCCTTTACCTACAGGGCTTTCCTTATCTCCTCTCCAAATTTTTGGAATCCTGTATTCTTGAGCATCAATTGGATTAGGCATATGTCTTACAACCATGTTCAGAACTACTTCGTGCAGTGGTGCTCGATTCTTCAATTCTTTCCATTCCTCACCACTGTCATACGCGTCAATTATGTCTCCGAAGGTTATGCCGTGATCTTGCATGAATTTCATGCTTAAAGCCCAGTTGTGGAATGCGCTTCCGAAAGCTACACTTCCGTCTTGCACGTTTACTTTCCACTTGTCTTCATATTCTTCTTCCGCGATTTGTTCGATTAATTTGTTAACGTTCTTTATAGTTTCAACGAATCTTTCTTGCATTTCTTCAGGACTTAACTTCAATTCTTTTATGAGACGATCTACTTTATTTATAAATAGTACTGGTTTTACTCTTTCTCGAAGTGCTTGTTTAAGTACTGTTTCAGTTTGTGGCATGACGCCTTCTACAGCGTCTACTAAAACCACACACCCGTCTACTGCTCTCATAGCTCTGGTAACGTCTCCTCCAAAGTCTACGTGTCCTGGTGTGTCAAGAAGGTTTATTAGATAGTCTTCATCTTCGACGTCGTGAACCATGCTTACAGCTGCGGTGTCAATGGTTATTCCTCTTTCTTGCTCATCTTCATGAAAGTCTAGTTCTAGGCTTTGACCGGCGAGATCTTCACTCATCATTCCTGCACCGGCGAGTAGGTTATCTGATAATGTTGTCTTTCCGTGATCGATGTGAGCCGCGATTGCAATGTTCCTTACGTTCTCCGGCTTGTCATATAAATCCTTAACTCTTTCTGTCATCTTTGCCATTTTTTGTTCACCTTAAAGTTTTCATAATCGAATGCGGTTTTAATTTTTTATTTAAAGTTTACTCCTCTCCGTAATGATCGAGTTCGTCTGCTCTTTTGTAACCGTGGATTTCATCTTCTTCAAACCAAAGGTCAACTTCTTGTTTTGCTTCTTCTGGAGTCGCGCTTGCATGGACCACGTTCCTGACTGCCATTCCACGGTCATCTGCCAGGTCATAACTGTGGTGTGCGTAGTCCCCTCTTATCGTACCAGGCGTGGCGCTTTTTGGTTCTGTTTCTCCGCACATTTTCCTTACGACTTCAACAGCTTCTACCCCTTCTAAAACAGCTGCGACGACAGGTCCTTCTTGTATGAATTCTAAGAGGTTTTGCCAGATTTCTTCACCGTGTCTCGCCGCTATGTCGTCATAACGGTAGTGTTTCTTAGCAAAGTCTTCATCGAGCCAAACCATCTTCATCCCTACGATTTTCATCCCTACGTCTTCAAACCTGTTTAGAATTTCTCCAGTTAACCCTCTTCTTACACCATCTGGTTTGATTAGGACTAGAGTTCTTTGTATCATTATGCTTTCTTACCTTCTTTGATCATATGGTATTCTTTAGTCCACTTTGTAGTTCGTGGTTTCCTATCTAGTTTTAGCATGTTTTTCTCACATTTGCTACTGCAGAAATCCATTATACTTCCTGATTTAGTTACTAGCTTCTTTCCTGTTCCGGGTTCAATTTCTTCTTTGCAAAAGTCGCATACAGCCATTTTTTATCTACCTCTTCCTCCTCTACTTAACGGTCTTGCTTCGATGTCGGTTTCTCGAAGCATTAAGGTGTCTCCTACCCTTACAGGTCCTCGAACGTTTCTTCGGATTGTTTTGTTCTTATCTTTTCCTTCTAATATTTTGCACCTGACTTGAGTGGCTTCTCCTTTAGTTCCTGTTCTTCCTACTACTTCTTCCACTTTTGCTGGTACTGCTTCCGAAAATGGATCTTCTTGATCTGCCATTTTTTTACAGTTTCTTCATAACGTCTGCAGCTTCGCCAGGTTCTGTTATCGCAACGCTTGCTGTTGCGACGTTCAAGCCTGCAGCTGCTCCCAATTCTTCTTTGCTGGAGACTGTTACGTGTTTCACATCTTTTTCTTCGCAAAGTAGTGGTAAGTGCATAACTACTTCTTCTGGTTCTACGTCATCTGCAGAGACTACTAGCTTTGCTTCTCCTCTTTCAATGGCGTTTGTAGTTTCGTTTGTTCCTTTTCTAATCTCGCCTGTTTTCCTTGCGAGTTCAACTGCTTCATATGCTTGATCACTCATTTTCTGTTTAACCTCCTGGTAACGAGAATGTGTTACCTCTTTCCACCCTCTCGGGCTTCATCATTCATCGGTATTTTGGGAGAAAAAGAACCTATTTAAAAAGGTTACGGTCTGTTATAGACAGAATTTTGAACTTGATCATTTATTTCCTTGTACTTTTGCAATCTAGGCAGGGCAAAGTCCTCAACATACAAATCTGCAATTTTATCCACGGTTCCTTTCATAAGTGGTTCCATAGTTTTAGATGTTACGTATCCAGTGGCTACCGCTGCTAAAGCACTCTCCACTAAATCGTTTCCAATCCAAATTCCAAGCATTCCTCCAGCAACTCCTAGGAAGCCACCTCCAAAAATTTTTCCTGCACTGTATCTCAAATCACGCCAATCTTCTCCCAGTGAATCTACAGTATCTTTACTTCTTACAGATTCAAATAATCTTTCTTCTTCATTTTCTACTAAGTTTTCAAGTCCATCAGCAAAAACGGTTTGACTTTCTACACTTCCTCGAACATTTATCTCAGGCTCGTTCAATCCTGGGATATATTTACCTAAAGCGGATTTAATCATTATCTCATCCAAGCACCATCTATAATCTTCGATAGCACTATCAGATAAACTCTCAGGATTTACGTCGTGTTCAGAAATGAATTCATCTGCGTCAATTTCTGTTTGGATTCCAGAATCTATATACATGCGAAGCGTTTGAGTATTTACACTGGCCGAAGATTTCAAATTCTTTAATAACCCGCCGTATTCTCTAGATAATTCTCCTCTTTCTGAATTTGGTATGTATCGCATCCTCCCCTCCACTCTCTTCAAACAAACGCGTTTAGTTATAAAATTTTCTATATCGGTGTATTTATATAGAAGTGTTTAAATTTTCAAATAAAATGCTGTTATTTTCGAAAATAATGGGAGGATTGGCACTTTTCTTTGCTATGTTGGAAGATTTAAGGACGAGAGAAGTGCCTGATTGGATAAGCTTTGGTCTTATTTTCATATCTTTGGGTACCGCGGCTATCTTCTCAATACATCTAGAGGATTATTCTTATATTGTGAAAAGCGTTAGTGGATTAATTATTTGTGTAGGTATTGCTTACTTAATGTATTACACAGCCCAATGGGGCGGGGGTGATTCAAAACTTTTAATGGCGATGGGAGCGTTGTTCGGCATCGACATTTTCAATCTTACGAGGGTACCAAACTTGATTATCCTTCTAATTAACATTGCAATCATAGGAGCTATTTACGGAATTTCATGGAGTTTGTATGCTGCTTTGAGGAATTGGCAAAGTTTCAAGCAAAGTTTCAAAGAAAAAATTTATAGTGATCGTTTCAAGAAAATCCGCAAATACAATATTATAATTGTCATCCTATTCTTAGTAGCGTTGTTTTTCGTTCCTTTCTCCTTCAAAGCCTTATTGGTGGCAGTTATCTTATTCTTGTATGTAACACTCTACCTTTGGGCTTTCATAAGAAGTGTTGAAGAAAGTTGTATGATAGTTGAAAGAAAAGTTGAAGATCTTGTCCCAGGAGATTGGATAGCGGAAGAAGTAAAGATTGATGGTGAACACGTCATCGGAGTTGAAGATCTCGGTATTAGCGAAAAGCAAATTAAGAAAATCAAGGATAGTGATTTAGAAAAAGTTGTTGTTAGAGAAGGAGTTCCTTTCGTTCCAAGCTTCTTCATAGGTTACACACTCACTTTATGGATTGGAAACTGGATTGCTTTACTAGGGCAACCTCTCTAAATGCTTAGTAAGATAGTTTTCTTCATCTCCTTCAACTTTTTCTTTCTCACTGGTCTTAACAGGTCTCTTGGGTTTTTTATCTTCACTGTGCCCTATCAAGTCTGCCTGGTCTTTAATACTCTTCTGAGCTTGTTCTAACACGCCGTCGTCAGCTCTCTCAGCATCCCATTCTAATCTTAAGTTGTCACTTTCCGATCTTGTAACCACGTCCATGTGTAAGTGACTATCAAACATGTCTCCCTCATTAACTATAATATTAGTCCCTTCTGCCCCTAATTGTTCAAACAAAATGCTAGCGACGACGTTACCCACTTGGAACATGTGCTGTACCGCTTCATGAGTTAAATCATCAAAACTTTCTGCGTGTTCCTTACTATAAACACGAACGTGGCCTTTAGTTGCGGGCTTAGCTGGTAAAACCACATGCGCATGAGGATCGGTATATATTATCATACCCTCTCTTTCCTCAATGCTATTACAAACTTGACAATTCATTTGAACAACCTCGAGACTTTATCTAAGTCAGCATCTTCAGAATTTTCTAATTCGTCCTCAGACTTGATATCATCATCTTCGTCAGCCATTTCTTTCTTATTTACTTCTTGTAATTGAGAGCTTAATTCATCAATATTTATATCTTGAAATACTTGTTTAAGTTGAGGATTCTCCTCTATTAATTGTTTGAACTTTTCAGGTTTTTCTGCAATTAACTTCCTAACTTCAGGGTTCTCTTCTAAAACCATTGCAAGCTGTTCTTTAGCCTTTTCTCCACTTTCTTGGTCTGGCATTTTTCCTTCTTGTGCTAGTAAAGCTTGCATAGCCTGCCCTACTCCTTTTTGTAAGGGTTCTAACAATTGTGATTGATCTACACTTTTTTCTGCGAGCGTGAATTGATCTAAGCCATCACCACTATCCCTAGGTATTATGTGAAACAAGAAATGGGGGGATTGTTGCCCTGCTACTGCACCGTTTGCCATGAAGACTGTCGTTCCTAAGCTAGGCAGTCCTTTTCTTATAGAAGCGCACAAATCCTTGGTTAGTTTAAACATGTGTTTAGAAGTTTCTTGTGGGATGACAGGAAGAACAGGATAATGTTCTTTCGGTAATACTAAAATGTGGCCTTTCGTTGCCGGTCTTATATCCATTATGGACAGTATTTTATCATCTTCATACACTTTTTTGCTGGGAACTTCTCCATTTACTATCTTGCAGAATATACAATTTTTCTTCTGCAATTCAGCTATTTCCTCTTCACTCATGTTAGAAAGTTCTTCTTCCGTTACCATGTCTTTTAAAGACACGAGTTTTTGTTTATAAAATTATCGAGAAGAAAGTTTTTAAACGAGTCCTTAATCTTTCATATTTGTATGAACCTTAAGGACTTGGGGAAATGGTTGGTTGGAATAATCTTTGTTGCAGTGATTTTCTTATCTAGTTTTTCAAACCTACTTGGTAACTTTTGGTGGTTTGAAGCGCTCAATTATCAGAATGTTTTTATAAGAATTCTTTCTTACAAAGTAGGTGCTTTCTTAGTAGCATCTTTGCTTTCAGGACTGATCCTAACAGTGGGTTATAGGTGGACTATTCATAATATAAGAAAAGATAAACAGTACGTGGATAGCAAGTGGCCTTACCTAACAATTGCTTTAGCTTCCGTCGTTATAGGTTTTTCTTTCACCGGCGCGTGGGATGTCATACTTAAATTCTTACACACTACTCCTTTCAACGTCGCCGATCCCGTATTTGCACAAGACGTAGCATTCTACACTTTTGAACTACCTTTCTACAAAACAGTAGTTAGTTTCTTAACCACTACTTTCATATTATCCCTGCTGACATCTCTCTTCCTATACGGAGCTTACTTTGCCAGTGAAGAATATG
The DNA here is from genome assembly GCA_964398115.1 of uncultured Methanosarcinales archaeon. Classification (GTDB taxonomy): domain Archaea; phylum Nanobdellota; class Nanobdellia; order Woesearchaeales; family CAYNLP01; genus CAYNLP01. Next base: position 54,072 of record CAYNLP010000003.1, read on the forward strand.
AAGAAATTGAACCCTTAACAGGACGGAAAATGCAGGGTAAAAATTTCAACTTCAGCAACTTCATGGATAAAATAAGTGAATATGCTAACGTGCATTTAAGCTTATTCCTTGCTTTCATATTTTTAACAATTGCAGCCAACGTGTTTTTCTCTAGGTTTGACTTATTATATTCAGAAATGGGTGCAGTTTTCGGTATAGGTTTTACCGAAATGAACGTTACACTATTGGTATTGTTAATAATTTCCATAGTGGCTTTGATAGGAGCAGTTGGTTTATTCGCTAATGCTTGGTTGAAGAAGAAATGGATGATTTGGGGAACTGTATTGACCTTAGTAGTGATAGCAATTATTGGAAACATCGCTAGCTGGGGTGTGCAAAGTTTAGTAGTAGAACCGGACGAGTTTAACAAGGAAAAACCGTTTATTGAAAACGAGATTGAGTTCACAAGGAAAGCTTACAATTTGAATAAAGTTGCGGAGGAGCAATTCCCTGTATCACCTAATTTGACAAAAGAGGAGATTAACGCCAATCCTGAAACTATAGAAAATGTGCGTTTATGGGATTGGAGACCATTGTTAAAAACTTATAACGAATTACAAATTTTCAGAACTTACTACAATTTTAACGATGTGGATGTAGATCGTTATCCAATTAATAATAAAGAAACTCAGGTGATGGTTAGCGCTAGAGAGATAGATCTTGATCAACTACCTCCTCAATCTCAAAGTTGGGTTAATAAACACTTGGTATACACTCACGGTTACGGTTTGACAATGAGTCCTGTGAGAGAAGTGAGCAAAGAAGGATTACCCGAGTTGATAGTGAAGGATATTCCTCCAAAAAGCAAGCATATTAATATTGAACAGCCCAGAATTTACTATGGTGAAAACACTCACACTTACAATATTGTAAACACACAAACTCAAGAACTTGATTATCCCAGTGGTGAAAGAAACGTTTACACCAATTACGAAGGAGAGGGGGGAGTAGAACTTTCTCTTTTCAGAAGACTAGTTTACGCAATTGCATTTGGCGATCCTCAAATATTTTTCTCAGGGAGTATAACACCTGATAGTCAATTGCAATTCCATAGGAGTATTCAAGATAGAGTTCGAACGTTAGCTCCATTCCTAAAATACGATGCTGACCCTTATATTGCAGTAGCAGATGGAGAAATGTACTGGATTTACGACGCTTACACCACTACCGACAAGTATCCTTACAGCAAAAAGATGAATTTCAAAGATGAAAGAATAAATTACATCAGAAATAGTGTAAAGGTTGTTGTAAATGCCTACAGTGGGGAGACAAACTTCTATGTGAGTAACGAAGAAGATCCAATCATACAAACATACCGAGATATATTCCCCTCCCTGTTCAAAGATTTCTCGCAAATGAGTGAAAGTTTGAAAGAACATATCCGATATCCGGAAGATATTTTCCGAGCACAATCCAAAATGTACTTGGATTATCACATGCGAGATCCAAACGTTTTCTATAACAAAGAAGATAGTTGGAGGATTCCAAACGAAGTATTGAGAGGTAGAAACACTGAAATGGAACCTTACTATATCATTATGAAACTTCCTCAAGAAGATGAAGCTGAATTCATGCAGATACTTCCATTCATCCCAAGGGGTAAAGAGAACATGATTGGTTGGATGGCTGCTAGAAGCGACCCTCCTAACTATGGAGAGTTAAAATCTTACTTGTTCAGCAAGCAAGAACTCATATTTGGACCGATGCAGATAGAATCCAGAATTGATCAAGACACGGAAATAAGTCAACGAATAACCTTGTGGTCTCAAAGCGGCTCCAGTGTGTTCAGAGGAAACTTATTACCAATACCAATTGAAGACACCATATTATATGTGGAGCCATTATTCCTGCAAAGCCGGGGTGAAGGTTCATTGCCGGAGTTGAAACGTGTAATAGTAGCGCAAGGAGATAGACTCACCATGCAACCCACTTTAGATGAAGGCTTAAATGCTCTATACGGCGAAGTTAACCAAACACCTGTACAACCTCAACCACCAGTTCAAGATAGGAATATGAGTCGTTTGAGACAATTATATAATGAAGCTTCTTCCGCTCTCCAGAGAGGAGATCTAGCAACGTATGCAGAGAAAGTACGACATATTGGTCAAGAAATAGGTGCTGAATAACATTTATATAGTACCGGTAGTAAAAAAACCTTGTAGATGGAAGCTTACAGCAAGGATAAAAAAGAGGTGTTAGACTTCTATAGCTCTTCAGAAAGTGGTCTTTCTAGCAGTGAAGCCGAACAGCATTTAGAAAAGTATGGTGAGAACGAGATTGAACAAGGTGAAGAAATAAGCCGACTGGAAATATTTCTAGAACAGTTCAAAAGTTCTATAGTGTGGGTTTTGATAGTAGCCACAGTAATATCGGCATTGCTAGGTGAATGGATTGATGCAACCGCTATCTTGATAATACTGGTTTTGAACGCAATACTTGGATATATACAAGAGTTTAGAGCAGAGAAATCAATTGAAGAGTTGAAAAAGCTTGCCGCGCCAAAAGCCACAGTTTTGAGAGATGGTAAACCAGTTGAGGTTGAATCTAAAAATGTAGTACCAGGAGATGTTTTATTATTAGAAACTGGTGATAAAATCCCAGCTGATGCTAGAATTCTTAACTCTGACAGTTTACAAACTCAAGAAGCTGTACTGACAGGAGAGTCAGTCCCTGTTAAAAAACATTCTGACACTCTCACTAATGGTTTAGAGGTTGGAGAACGTAAAAACATGATTTTCTCAGGTACTGTCGTGACTAAAGGAAAAGGTAAGGCAGTAGTTACCGAAACAGGTATGCATACTGAAATGGGGCAAATCGCTGATATGATACAAAGCAGCGGAGAATCTATGACTCCATTACAGGAGAAACTGGATGTTTTAGGTCACAAGCTGGGAATTTTAACTTTAGTTGTTTCTGCTGTTGTTTTCTTAGTAGGTGTTTTCAGCGGTAGAAGCATGTTAGAGATGTTCTTGATAGCGGTTAGCTTAGCTGTCGCAGCTATTCCTGAAGGCCTTCCGGCAGTCATTACTATATCCCTTTCGTATGGGGTTCAGAGGATGTTGGATGAAAACGCGTTGGTTAGGAGACTTCCTAGCGTGGAAACTTTGGGGAGTACTACTGTTATTTGTACGGATAAGACTGGCACTTTAACTCACAATGAAATGACTGTGACGAAGTTGTTTGTAGATGATAGAGTTGTGGATGTGACGGGTCGAGGTTACGAACCTGACGGAGAAGTTCAAGGTAAAGTTGATCCGATGGTTTTCAAGATTGGCGCTTTGTGTAATGATTCAAAGTTGGTAGAAGAGGAATGGACTGTCGTTGGAGATCCAACAGAGGGTTGCCTCTTAACAAGTGCTCGAAAAGCTGGTTTGAATGAGAAAAAGTTAGAGGATGAAGAACCTCGGATTGGTTCTATTCCATTTGATAGTAAAAGAAAGAGAATGACTACTATTCATAAAACTGGTGATGGCAGGTTTGCTTATATGAAAGGGGCTCCGGAAGTTGTTTTGGATAGGTGTGATAGGCGTTTGGTCAATGGTGAAGTTAAAGAACTAACTGATAGTGATAAGGAAGAGATATTGGAAGCTAATAAAGATTTTTCTCAAAACGCTCTGCGTGTTCTCGGATTTGCTTACAAAAAAATTGAGGAGAAAGAAGAGTACGGTGAAGAAGACGAACAGGGCATGGTTTTTGCTGGATTACAAGGCATGATTGATCCTCCTAGAGAAGAAGTTAGAGAAGCTATCAAGAAGTGTAAGAAAGCAGGTATTAAAGTTATCATGGTTACGGGTGATCATAAAAACACTGCGCTTGCCATCGCGGACGAACTTGGTATCGAGGGCAAGGCTTTGGAAGGTAAGGATATGAAGAACACTAACTTGGAAGAAGAAGTTGAAGATATTGGCGTTTTTGCTCGTGTGAGTCCCGAGCATAAATTGGCTATAATCAATGCTTTGAAAGATAATGGTCATATCGTGGCTATGACTGGTGATGGTGTTAACGACGCTCCTGCTTTGAAGAAGAGTGATATCGGTGTTGCAATGAGGATAACTGGTACGGACGTGGCTAAGGAAGCAAGTGAGATGATATTAACTGATGATAATTTTGCTAGTATTGTCAACGCTGTTGAACAAGGAAGAGGAATTTATGACAATATCAAGAAGTTTGTTAATTACTTACTTTCTAGCAACTTCGGTGAGGTTTTAGCTTTGTTTTTAGCTATGATTATTGGATTTACTGGTTCAGATGGTAATCTTATAGTTCCTTTCCTCGCGTTACAGTTGCTATGGATTAACTTAGTTACTGATAGTTTACCAGCTCTAGCTTTAGGGGTGGATCCTCCAGAAAAAGATATAATGAGTAGGAAACCTCGAGATCCAGAAGAGAAAATTATTAATTCTAACATGGCTTGGAACATCGGGGTTATCGGAGTGTTAATAGCTATCCCTTCATTAGTCTTGTTCGACTTATATTTGCCTTTGGAAGAAAAGGCTCGTACGATGGCAACTACTAGCTTGGTCGTGATGGAAATTGTTAGGTTACAGATGATTAGACAGAGTTATCATGTAGAATTGGGGGACAATCCTTACTTGATATGGTCTGTGCTTGGAGTTTTGACTTTACAGTTTATTGCTGTCTACACACCATTGAACAGCATTCTTGGTTTCGTCCCACTAGAGTTAGTAGATTGGGCATTGGTTGGTATTGGCGGTGCTCTCATGCTAATAGTTGGATTGGGAGCTAGTGGTTTGATAAAGAGATGGACTCATAAAAGAGATTGACCGATATTTTTATAATGAAGTAAGTTGTTCTTTTTATTAGAATGAAATTTTTGATAATTGGTGACTTACACGGTAAAGTACCTGAATTTTATTATGATGATTTCGACGCTATCATAGCACCGGGTGATTTCTGCAGTAGTGAAATGAGGGAATACGTTTTTGAGGCTATTGAAAGACAGAATGATGGTGAAGAAATCCAGTGGTATGACATTCCTGGCAAGGGTGAAGCGAAAGAATTAATTGAGGAAAGCCTAGAAGCGGGTCGTGAAGTTTTAGAAACTTTGAATGATAAAGGCGTTCCTGTTTACTTGGTTCCGGGCAATTGGGATTGGACGAGTCAAGTTGAAGAAGATTGGGAGTTTCTTCAAAGAGATCATTTTGAAGAAAAGTTAATCAAAGGTTTGGATAACGTTGTTAACTTAGATATGTGGATTGCCGATACGGATGGATTTCAGATAATTGGTTATGGAAGGAGTTATGGACCTGAATATCCTCAGAGTGAGGAAGAACTTGAAGGTCTTGACTTGGATGAGTTGAAAAAGGTTAAGGATGATCATGACGAGACTTTTGACAAACTTGCCAGTTTATTTGAACAAGCTACCAAGCCTGTTATTTTCTTAACTCATAATGTTCCGTATGATACTCCTTTAGATGTTGTTGGTATGGAAGAGAGTCCGAGGCATGGAGAGCATTATGGAAGTGTTATATCGAAAGAGTTAGTTCGGGAATATCAGCCATTAGTTTGTATTGGGAGTCATATACATGAACATTATGGACAGTGTGAGGTTGGAAACACTACTGTTATCAACTCTGGTTTTGGAAGTGACAAAAATACTTTGCTTGAAGTTGGAAATGGGAGAATTAAGAATTTGGAGTTTCATCAGACAGAGTAAGGTTTAAAACTATTATTACCTTTTAATTTTCTTTACTATGAAAGATTTTTTAGAAAAGTTAGATACTATCCCTGATACTGAAGATATTGAGATTAAACCTGGTTTTGAAGATCGATATAGAAAGCTTTTGGGAAGTGATTATGGAGATTTCTTAAGGTATAGTTTGTCTTTTTTGAATAAGAGTATTCGTGTGAATACTTTGAAAGTTGACGTAGAGACTGTTAAGGAAAGATTGAGTGAGGGTTGGAGTTTGGAAAGTATTCCTTGGTGTAAGGAAGGTTTTTGGATTGAGGATAAGGAGAAGGAAAGATATGACATTGGTAATATTCCAGAGCATCAACTTGGTTATTTTTATGTTCAGGAAGCGGCTAGTATGATACCACCTCTTGTTTTAAATCCTGGTGTTGATGATAAAGTGTTGGATATGTGTGCTGCGCCTGGTAGTAAGACAACGCAGATGGCTAGTTTAATGAATAATAAAGGGGTTTTAGTTGCGAATGATGTGAGTACTAGTCGCATGGGTGCTTTAGGTATTAATATTCAAAAGTGTGGGGTGGAGAATGCTGTCATGACTCAAATGCCTGGTCACGTGTTTAAGCATAAGGAAACACGTTTTGATAAGGTGTTGGTTGACGCACCTTGTAGTGGGACTGGCACGATAAGGACTAGTTTGAGGACTTTGAAAACTTGGAATCCTGATAGTATTAGGAAATTGCAGGGGGTTCAAAAGCAGTTGTTGGATAGTGGTTTTGGCTCTTTGGAAAAAGGTGGTGTAGTGGTTTATAGTACTTGTACTTTAGAGCCGGAGGAGAATGAAGAGGTTGTTACTTACTTGTTGGATAAGTATGAAGGTGCTGAGCTTGTAAGTTTTGATTTAGATATTAATGAGAGTGAAGTGGTGAGGGAGTTTAATGGAGAGAGTTATCATAGAGATATTGATAAGTGTTTGAGGATTTATCCGCAGGATAATAACACTGAGGGTTTCTTTGTTGCTAAGATTAAGAAGAAATAGTTTACTTTCTTGCTTTTTCGATCTTGCCTTCTAGGAGGGCTTCTAGGCTTTGGTCGTTTACTTTGATAACTTCCCATCGTACTCCTGGAATGTCTCCTTTGCTTTTTCCCATGCTTCCTCCAATGCATTCGATGGTTACTTCGTCGTGTTCGTCAATTAATTTAATCGCGTCTTCTCCGGGTACGAACGCGCTTACTTGCTTTCCGTTTTTGATAAGTTGGACTCTCACACATTTTCTCATAGCGCTGTTTGGTTGTTTAGCTTCTAACTGCATTTTTTCTAAGACTATTCCGGATGCTTGGCTAGCTCCGCTAAGAGGATCGCTTTTTTCTTTCAAGCCGTAGAGCTTGCTGACGTATTCCTGGTTGGACTTTCTGTGCTTTTTCCTTCTATCGTTAAGTTTTTTTCCAGCGTTTAGTCCGTTTGCTTTTTTTCCCATTATCCTTCAACCTTTATATCTTCAAATTCGAAGTAGTGGTCGACGATTTTTTTCATCTTTTTGAGGTTTCGACCGTTTCGTCCTATGATAAGACCGTTGGTTTGTGAGTCTCCTCCGTCGATTCGGATGATTCCGTCGTCGTCTTCAATCTTTTCAAGTTCTAAGGGATTTAAAAAGTTTACTATGAATTGTATGATGTCGTTGTCGTATTCGACTATTTTCACTTTTTCGTTGATCATATCTTGTATTTTCTTAACGTTTTTCTTGTTACGTCCGAGGGCTTTTCCCATTTCGCCTTCTTGTACTATGTATGTGAGTCGGTCTCTGTAGTAAAAGGCGTCTTTGACTTTTGCCCCTGTTTGGTCTTCAAACAAGGTTATTTTTTTGATTAGTTCTGTGTCGTACTTCACTTTAGAAAGCACCTATTTTTTGCGGGCTAGAACTGTGATTGGGTATGGTTCTCTGCAGAGAACGCCTACTTCTTCATTTGTCATGTCTAGTTCTTCTAGTTCTGTCCCGTTCATGTTGCAGTATCTTTTCAAATCTTTGAGAACTTTTTCGGGTGTGTTGTTAGCTGTGAATACTTTGTCTAATTCGTCTTTTTTGAGCATTTTCTTCACTTCTTCTGTTCCTTTTACTATTTGTTCTGTGTCTGCTATTTCTCTTACTTCTTTTTGTGTCATTTTTTATTCACTTTGTTTTTTTGTTACTAGTCTTGGTAATCCTGTCCCGACTGGTATGGGTTGGTTTATCATAACGTTTTCGATTACGCTGTTGAGTTCGTCTATTTCTCCTATTAGGCTTGCGTTTATTATGTGTTTGAGTGGTGTTTCGAAGCTTGCTCTTGCTAGCACGCTTGGTTTTTCTTTTACAATGCCGTATCGGGTTATTCCTTGGAGTTCTCCGCTCATTGTCATTAGATCAGCTACGAGCATTATGTGTCGGATGTCGATGTTGATACCTTGGCTTTCTGTTACTTGGTTGACTTCGTTTATTATGGCTTGTCTTACGGCTTCGACTCCGAAGCATTCTTCTATTTCGTATAGGTCATTGCTTGTAGTTCTTGTTGGATCGACTTCTTTGTACTTTAACACTCTTTTCAAGTTGGTGCCTGATGTTACGATGACGTATTCGTCTCCTCTTTTTACTGGGAGTACTTGGTCTATTCCGTTTATTCCGCTGATGTATACGTCTTTAATTTTTTCTTTTAGTTTGTATATATCTCCGGCTTCTTGGCCTTCGGCTGGTTTGATTACTATTGTTGTGTCTTCTAGGGTTAGGTTGAATTTTTTGTAGGGTTTCTTTCTTTTTACTTTGCCGAATACTCTTCTTGCGCTTAGGCTGTAGTTTTCTAGTTTGTTTTTGCTTAGTTTAACTTTTAGGCTTGATTCTGCCATGTCTATGCTTATTTCTTCTATTAGGTCTTTAACTCTGGTTTCTTTGATTCTTTCGGCTATTTTTTTGACTTGTTCTTCGTCTTGTTGGTATTCTTCTTGTAGGTATATTTCCATCATTTCTGTGCTTAATGTTTTTCTTGCGTCTAGGATTTCGATTAGTCTGGGTAGGCCTGTTGTGACGTTCATTTCTGCTACTCCTGCGAAGTGGAACGTGTTCAGAGTCATCTGTGTTCCTGGTTCTCCTATGCTTTCTGCTCCGACGAGTCCTACGCTTTCCCCTGGTTCGGCGAGGCTTTTCTTGTATTCTTGGTGTACGCGGTCCATTATTTGTTCTATTTCGTTATCGGACGCGTCTGCTGGTAGGTTATCTTTGACGTCTTGGATTACTTGTTTTGGTAGTTTGTCTTCGTATTCTTCGACTACGCTCATTCTTCTGTCACCTCATCGATTATGTCTCTGACGTTAAGCCGTCCTTCTTCGCTTTTGCTTACGTCTAAACCGTCTTCTCCGTAGTTGTATTGTACGATTCTTCCGGCGGCTTCTCTCACGGTGAAATCATATTCGACTTTGAGGTCTTGCAATGCATTTGCGAGTCTTCTGTATAGATATCCTGATTTGGGTGTTCTTAATGCTGTGTCCATAAGGCTGTCTCTTCCAGTCATTGCCATGAAGAACATTTCGTGTGGGTCTAGTCCTTCTTTGAAGCCGTGTTGTATGAATCCTCGAGCGGCGGGTTTTAAGTCGTTTCTTTTGAACGCGCTTAAGGTTCTGTCTTTATATCCGGTTTCGATTCTTCCTCCTCGTAGGGCTTGTTGTCCTACACACGCGGCCATTTGTGCTACGTTGATGAGGTTTCCTCGAGCTCCGGATTTGACCATGCTCATCGTGTTTGAGTGTTGTTTGGCTTTTTGTGCTACGACTTTTCCGCTTTCGTTTCTTGCTTTGTTTAGTCTTTCTAAAATTTTGAGTTCTAGTGTTTCTCTCAGGTCTCTTCCTGGTATTAGGTCGAGTTCGCCTTGTTCATATTTTTTGATTAGGTCATCTACGTCTTTGTTTGCGTTTTCAATGATTTTTTGTACTTCTTCTTCGGCTTCTGGTGTTAGGTCTACATCTGCTAAGCCGCTTGTAAAGCCGAATTTGGTTAGGACTTCTAGTCCGAGTCTGTATATGTGTTCCATTATTTCTACGGATTTGTCTTCTCCGTATTTCTTGTGTAGTCTTCTTAGGAGGAGTCCGCTGCCGACACCGATGTTTCCATCGTTTAATATGCCTTCTTTCATTTCTCCGTTTTCTATGAGTACGGCGTCTTCGTCGTCTTTTCTTTCTTTGTAGTTGAAGTCTTCGGGCATGATGCAGCTGAATACTTCTTTACCTTCTAGGACTTTTTTGTCTGGTAGGTTGGAGAAGTCTGTGACTCCTATGCTTGCTAGTAGGTCGATGGCTTCTTCTTTTGTAACGCTTAGGTATTTGGTTAAGAGGTAGTTTCCTGAAATGGCGTCTTGGATGCATCCTATGATGCTAAGTCCGTATCTTGGGCTGATCATTTGTGTTTGTACTTTCATTAAGAGTTCTGCTTCAGCTCTTGCTTCTTCGGTTTGTGGTATGTGGAGGTTCATCTCGTCTCCGTCGAAGTCTGCGTTGTATGGTGGACACACGGCGGGGTTTAGCCTTAGTGTGTTTCCTGGTAGGACTTTTACTTTATGGCACATCATGCTCATTCTGTGTAGGCTTGGTTGTCTGTTAAAGAGTGCGATGTCGCCATCGAGTAGGTGTCTTTCTACTTTGAATCCTGGTTCTAGTTCTTCTAGGAGTGTTTCTTTGGTTTCTTCTGTTATTTTCTTTCTTCTTCCGTCTGGTCTTATTATATAGTTAGCTCCTGGGTATTGTTCTGTTCCGTTTTGTATGAATTTCTTTAGGTAGTCTTTATTCCATTCTGTGACTTTTTCTGGAACGGTTAGTTTTTTGGCCATTAGTTCGGGTACTCCAACGTCGTTGATTCCGAGCATTGGGTCTGGGCTTATTACGGTTCTTGCTGAAAAGTTGGTTCTTTTTCCTGCTAGGTTGTTCCTTATTCTTCCTTCTTTGCTCTTTATTCTTTGTGTTAACGTCTTTAATGGTTGTCCGCTTCTGTGCCTGGCTGGTGGTAGTTGACTTACTGTGTTGTCGAAGAAGGTGGTGACGTGGTATTGTAGTAGGTCCCATAGGTCTTCTATGATTATTTCGGGTGCTCCTGCGTTGATGTTTTCGAATAGTCTTTGGTTTATTCTTACTACGTCTCCAAGTTTGTGTGTTAGGTCGTCTTCGCTTCTTTCTCCGCTTTCTAGTGTGATGCTTGGTCTGGTCGTTACTGGTGGTATTGGTAGGACGGTTAATACCATCCATTCTGGTCTTACAACTTCTGGGTTCATACCGAAGATTTTGCAGTCTTGGTCGGTTATTTTTTCAAGCCATACTCTGATTTCGATTGGGCTTAGTCTTTTGTCTCCTGCCATGAAAGTTGTTGGTTTTTCTAAGGTTATTTTGTCTTGTTCTGTTTCGCAGTGTGGACATTTCTTGATTGTTCTTAGTTTTTTGATAATTTCTTTTACTCTTTGTCTTTTTTCTTCGTCTCCGAATTTTTCTTCAATTTCATCTAGTTCATCTTTGTAGTCTTCTAAATCACTGTCTGGGATTAGTATCCTTCCGCATTCTTGACAGCTACTTCTTAAGAGGTCTTTTACTATTTTTACGTATTTGTAGTGGATTACTGGCCTTGCTAGTTCGATGTATCCGAAGTGTCCTGTGCATTCTTTGAGTTTACTTCCGCACGTTTTGCATTTGAGGCCTGGGTCGATGACTCCCATTCTTACGTCCATTAGGCCTCCGTCTACTGGGTAGCCTTCTTTGTCGTATAGTTCTGGAGTTACTACTTTCGCAGCTGCCATTTCTTTTATGAATGATGGGCTCATAACTCCGAAAGTGATTTCATCGACGAATTTGTAAACTGGAATGTTTGCCATTTTTTGCCTCCGTTTAGTATTTACCTTCTAGTTTGAGTTTTGGATAGACTGTCATTGACTTCAACTCGTCTAGGAAGAGTTTGAATGCGTAACTAATTTCTACGTTGCTTACTTCTGTGTCTTCTCCGCACACGCTGCAGTAGTGTTGGTTTTTCCTGTTGTCGTATACTGCTACTAGGCCGCATTCTTCGCAGACTGGAACGGTTGTTTGGTCTGCGTCGAATCTTTCTTTGAGTGTGAGGCTTGCTCCGTGTGCGACGAATGTGTCTTTTTCCATTTCTCCTAGTCTTAGTCCTCCTTCTTTGCTTCTTCCTTCTGTGGGTTGTCTTGTTAGGAGTTGTATCGGTCCTCTTGCTCTTGCGTGGATTTTGTTTGCGACCATGTGTTTGAGTTTGAGGTAGTACATGTTTCCTACGAATATTCTTACTTTGAATTTCTCGCCTGTGGTTCCTGAATACATTGTTTCGGTTCCGTCTTCTCGGAATCCCATTTTCATTAGTTCTAGTCTGAGTTTCTTTTCTGGTTCGCCTTCGAATGTGGTGCCGTCGATTCTTCTTCCTGCCATAGCCCCGGTTTTTCCTCCGAGTATTTCGATCATGTGGCTGACGGTCATTCGTGATGGAACACCGTGTGGGCTGAATATTATGTCTGGTTTGATACCGTTGGCTGTGAAGGGGACGTCTGCTTCGGGTAGTTTGATGCTGATAACTCCTTTTTGTCCGTGTCGGCTTGTGAATTTGTCTCCGATTTCTGGAATTCTTCTGTCCCTCATACGCACTTGTGCTAGTTTGTTTCCTTCATCATTTTCTGTTAGCATTACCATATCTACGATTCCTTCTTCGCCGTGTTGTAGTGCACTGCTACTTTCTCTTCGGCTGCTTGCGGCTAGGTTGTAGTCTTCCATGCTGCTTAGGAATCTTGGTGGGCTTGTCTTTCCTATTACGACGTCGCCTTCGCTTACTTTTGCTTCTGGATATGTGAGTCCGTCTTCTTCTAGGTATCTGTAGTCGTGTTCGCTTCTATATCCTTTCACGTCTTTGTCTGGTATTGTTATTTCGTCTACGAGTCCTCCGCTGTATCTTAGTTCTTCGCTTGTTAGTGGTCTGAAGTAGGTGTTTCTTGCGAATCCTCGGTCGATGCTTCCTTGGTTAACTACGATTGCGTCTTCCATGTTGTATCCTTTGTAGCTCATCACTGCTACTACTACGTTTTGTCCGCTTGGGTGTTTAGCGAAGTCTAGTATGTCGTGTGTTACAGTACTCACGATGGGGTATTGTGGGTAGTGTAGTAGGTTGGTGTCGGTGTCCATTCTGCTGTAGAAGTTGGCTGCGTAGAAACCTACTGCTTGTTTTTGATTCTTTGCTCCTTGTGTAAGCCTTACTCCGTGGTTGTGGTTTCCGTATGGTACTAGGCTTGCAGCGATTCCTAACATGTCTAAACTGCTTATTTCTAGGTGTGTGTGGTCTTCTGTTACTTCTTCTTCTCTAAGGGCGACGAGTGCGTTTTCTTCTTCGCCCGCGTCTAAGTATTCTATTAGGCCTTCTTCGATTAGGTCTTGCCAGGTCATTTCTCCTTCTTCTAATTTTTCGATGTGGTCTTCTGTAACTAGTGGTTCTCCGTCTTCTACTACTATGAGTGGTCTGCAATATCTTCCTTTACAAGTTTCTATATATATTTCGTCGTGTTCTTCTTTTACGTAGATGTTGACAAATTCTTGGACGTCTCCGTTTCTTCTTTTTTCTACGAATTTGTCTCTGAATTCTTGTGCGTCGTCGACTTCTCCTACGAATTTTTTGTTTATGTAAACATCTGCCATGGTTAATTCACCTTTTCGAGTCCTATTTCTTCTGCTACTTCGTGTACGCTTTCTTCATCTAGTTCTGGAGCTGCTCTGGCTAGGATGGCTGTGTTTTTCCTCAACCCTATGTTTGTTCCTTCGGGTGTTTCTGATGGGCAGAGCCTTCCTAGGTGTGTTGGGTGGAGGGCTCTAGCTTCGAAGTTTTCTTGTTGGCTTGAAAGTGGACTGACCACTCTTTGCAAGTGGCTTTGTACTTGTAGGAAGTTTAGTCTTTCCATCCTTTGGCTGACTCCTTTTCTTCCTCCTACCCAGTTTCCGGTTGCCATGCTGCTGTATAAGCGTTGGGTGAGGAGTTTTTCTCTTATTATTACTTTGATGCTGGGTTGTTTGCCTCTTTTGACTAGTCTTTGGAAGTTGTATAAGAGGTCGCCTACGAGTACTTTGAGGTTTACTCTGAACAGGTCTGCCATGAGGTCTCCTGCGAGTTTAACTCTTTTGTTGTGGTAGTGGTCTTTATCGTGTGTTTCCATTTCTCCGTTTGCGACTGAAATGTATTTTTTCATCATTTTGCACAGGTTGTGTGCTTTCATTATTCGGTCGTCTGGTTCTCCTCCGACGTGTGGGAGTAGGTATTTGTCTAGTATTTCTCTCATTCTTTCCAGCCTGACTTCTTTGCTCTGTGTGACGCCCATTTTTTCGGCCATGTATTCTAAAGCGTCCTCTTCACTTTTTATATCGCTGAATTCATGGATGTTGACTAGGACTTCGCTGTTTGTTCCTAGATCGACTTGTTCCATTATTTTATTGTCTTTTACAAGCCCGAGTGCTTTTATTACGACCATTAACGGCATTTTCTTTACTCTTGTGAAGGTTAAGTAGTAGATGCCGTCTTTTCTTTTTTCTAGGTTGTGTGGTATTTTGTAACTGCCTCTCTCGCTGAATATTTTTCC
>CAYNLP010000003.1:68392-69585 GCA_964398115.1 uncultured Methanosarcinales archaeon
GGTAGTCGCTTACTCCACTGCTTGCTTCTTCAACCATTACAGTGTTGCTTGCGAGGTCTTCAATGTTTACGACAATCTTTTCACTTCCGTTGATTATGAAGTATCCTCCTGGGTCGTCTGGATCTTCGTTGTTTTCTATTAGTTCTTCTCTATCCATGTCGCTTAGGTGGCAGTATTTGCTTTTGAGCATGATCGGCAGGTTACCGATTTGTGTTTTTAGCGTTTCTCTTTTTACGCCGTTGACGTGGCTGCTTACTTCTAAATATATGGGTGCTGAGTATGTTAGTTGTCTGAGTCTGGCTTCGTTTGGCGTTATTTCTCTTTTGCTGCCGTCAGCTTCTGTCATTTCTGGTTTGCCAACCCAAATGTTTTCTAAGTGGATTTCGTATTCGTCTACGTTTGGCGGTATGATGGTTGGTTCTACTTCTCGGTTGTCATCCACTATTCTTTGCATTTCTTTATCTACGAAGTGGTTGAAACTTTCGATGTTGGCTTTTACGATAGAGTTGTCTTCGAAGTATTTCCTTAGTAGGGTTCTTGCTTTATTCACGGATTACACTCCTGTAAAATTGTACTTGTCCTGCTGTTGGGCTGCTTCTTGTTATTTCGATGACGTCGCCTTCTTCGACGTCCATGTGCCGAATTGCAGGGTCGTCTTTCCTGATTTTCGGCATTTCTTTCGTGGTTGCTTGGAATTCTTCATATACTTTTTCTGCTTCTTCTTCACTTAGTTTATTGTGTTCTGGGATTAATTCGTGATGGATTTGTTCTCCTTCTTTTCTTCTTTCTTCAACTTCTACGCCGAGTTCTTCTAAGAATTGGTTTATCATTTCGTCTTTTAAGTCGCTGGTTGATAGTTCTATACCGAATTCGTATTTGGCGTAGTCTTTTATCTCGGCTTTTGTCATGCGTTCAACTTCGTTCTTTGTTATGTGTACGTCTTCGGCTTTTCTTTCTGCTCGAGCTTCTTCCTCGAGTTCTTCTAAGAATTGATCTATCATTTCCGCCTTTTTGTCATTTAGAGAAAGACTTATATCGTATTCTTCGTCAGCGTACTCTTTCAATTCTTTCTTAGTTTTTTTCTTGAGTTCGCTTTTTGTTTCTTTCGCCATGTATAGCCTCCATAAAGTGGGCCGGGCGGGATTTGAACCCACGACCACTCGGTTAAAAGCCGAGTGCTCTATTGCCCAACA
>CAYNLP010000004.1:0-21837 GCA_964398115.1 uncultured Methanosarcinales archaeon
TTGTCTCACGAACATAAAAAATATGCTTGGCTAGAATATGATGAAGCAAAAGAAAGACTTACCTACAAAGACACGGTCAAATTGTTAAAGAAAGCTAGAAAGTTCTTGAAAAAAGAAAATCTAACTCAATATTTTTAACCATCAAATACTTTTCTCCTATAATAGATGGATTTTGAAAAAGCTAGAGATTCAATGGTTGAAAACCAGTTGAAAAGTAGAGACATCTCAGATGAAAGAGTTCTAAAAGCTTTTAGGAAGGTTCCAAGACATGAATTCGTACCCGAAGATAAGCAAAGAGGAGCTTATAGAGACCATCCCATGCCAATAGGGAAAGGACAGACGATAAGCCAGCCCTACATGGTAGCTTCCATGACCCAACTCCTAAAATTAGAAGGAGATGAAAAAGTGTTAGAAGTAGGTACCGGCAGTGGATATCAAGCTGCAATACTTTCTGAACTCGCAGAAAAAGTGATTTCTATAGAAAGGTATGAAGATTTAGCTGATAAAGCGAGAAATAATTTGGAAAGATTAGGATATGATAACGTCAAAGTTGTTGTGGGAGACGGCACGCAAGGTTATGAAGAAGAAGCGCCTTACAATGGTATAATCGTCACAGCAGGTGCAAAAAGAGTACCTCCAGCTTTGAAGGATCAATTAGCTGATAAAGGAAGGCTAGTCATTCCAGTAAATCACGGGATAGGACAGCGACTGATGAAGATAACCCGGAAAGATGACACTTACAAGACTGAAAAATACTATGGCTGCAGATTTGTACCACTAGTGGGAGATTATTAAATTTTGAAACCAATTAATTATTTTCTATATAGATAAAAAATAATTTTTGTAAAGGTAACTTTTAAAAATAACCTATTATTCCAAACCGGATATGCCAGAAGAAAAAATAAAGTGCATCTCATGCAAGAACCCACTAGCAAACCAACCAGGTAGTGTAAGATTTCCCTGCCCAGAATGTGCAGACTTTGAAATCAGAAGATGCAAACACTGTAGAGAAACTGTGGCAAAATACGAATGTCCAAAATGCGGTTTCGAAGGTCCTAACTAAAATGGGAACAGTCTACGTAACTCTCAAAATAATGCCGGACAGCCCGGAAGCAGACCTAGATGAGATAGAAAGCAGAGCGAAACAAATGATTGAAGACTTCGACGCGAACGTAAGCAGTACAGAACACAACCCAGTAGCGTTCGGACTAAAAGCCGTTGAAATAATTCTTTCCATGGATGAAGACAAAGGCGACACAGAAGACTTAGAAAAAGAAATTGAAGGCATAGAAGAAGTTCAAAGTGTTCAAGTAACTGATGTCAGAAGAGCTATTGGTTAAAACTCGATTCTACAACTACTTCAGCACGTCTCTTCTCAAGAGGATGATCTATAACAACTTCTTCAAACACTTTATCATCTCGCTCATTAAACAAGAAATACTGAGTGCCATAAACACTAGACATCACTTTATCATTACTTTGCATGTCAAACAACTCCTTATCAGTAAACATTTTTATAGAAAACTCATCACCTGGCCTGATCTCAAAAGTAGAACTTTCCGAACCCCTACCACTTTCCTTGTAATTAAACAATTCTAAACTAACATTCGCAGGTCCAGAAAACTCAGACTGACTAGGCAAGTCAATAACACCATCTCTAGTCTTAAAATCAACCACTGCACCATCAATACGCCCATTACCATTCATATCCACCGCAATTCTATAGTCAGACTCTTCTCCTCCAATGTAAAACTTGAAATCTTTACCTGCAAAATGGATATATCCTTTCGCATTTTCACCTTCCGTCCCATTATAACCAGCTTCAATCACCAAACCACTTCTAGAAACAAATTCAACTTCATTCTCTACAGGCGTCACCCCTTTGTACTGCAAAGCCGTACTCAAACTTTTCGCTTGACGGCTTGGACTACCAGAAGAAAGAACAAAATAATCATCAACTCCAACTTTGTAATCACTTATACCAGTGCTTTCAGAAACGTGCAAAACACCCTCTTCATCACCCAAACGCCAACCATCTCCGATCAGGAATCCAAGAGGAATTATACTCTCACGCCCCCTTGGACCTGTAATGTATAACTCTAGCTCGTCACCCTTATTGTTAAAATCTAACTTTGTACGTGGCACATCTACAATACCCTTATACCTTATATCAACTTTATCTGTCAAAACCGTAGGGTCACCCAGAAACTCTTGCAAAGAATGATTGAAGGGGATGTAAATGTTATCTCCTTCGTTTTTTGCATCTACTTTTGCAACAACTATTATTTTATCACCTGTCATTCTTGAATCCGTATCAGCCAAAGTTTCGCCGTTCAACTTAACGCTACCACCACCAATGACTAATTCATTACCATTATCAACTCCTTCTAACACAACGTCCTCTTTAGTAGCATCTTTGATAGTATACTTGTAACCCAACAACCAAATTTCTTCATCAATAAAATCTAAAAAACTACCATCAGAAAGAACTAGTTCATAACGAAAAATAGGTTCCTCATCCCTGTAAACCAAATAATCACTAACTCTATCCTCTTCATCAGCAGTAAACATCACTCTCCCACCTAACGGTTTCAAAAACTGTTCATAACTACCCGCCACCCCTTCAACACCTCCTCTAATATTACGACTTTTCAACAAATCAGGAAATTCATACTTACTAAATTCGGGAGCAAACTTTCCAAGAGTCTGATTCAAACCAACAATTCCATAACCAACAGAAAGTTTATACTGTTCAACTGGAGTAGACAATTGATCCACCGGATTTCTCGGAACATCGCTAGGAACTCCAGAACTTTCATCCTCCCTATTTTGTTCCTCATAACTTCTAGAAGTTTTGTTAATAACTGGACGCACTTGATCATCCTCATAAGAAGAACTCGGACTATAATTATGAACAGGAAAAGACTTACTATCACTGCTACAAGCAGTAACACTTAAAACCAATAATAAAACTACAAACCACTTTTTCATAAATCCAAAATTGCCGTTCTTTCTATAAATAATTAACCCGCAATAGTTTTAAATAAACATTTGAATTGGTCAAAAACAATGGTCGACAAGACAAGAAGTCCAATAGTCTCCGTACTGGGACACGTAGATCACGGAAAAAGCAGCATACTAGATGCAATTAGACAAACCAACATTATAAGCACGGAAGCAGGAGCTATCACACAATCCATCGGTGCATCACGAGTCCCACTACAATCCATAAAGGAAAGATGTGGACCTCTTCTCGAAAGACTAAACTTAGACTTCACCATACCCGGCCTTTTATTCATAGACACTCCAGGACATGCAGCATTCACTAGCTTAAGAAAAAGAGGAGGAGCCCTCGCCGACATAGCAATACTAGTAGTAGACATAAAAGAAGGATTTATGCCACAAACCATAGAAGCAGTCGAAATATTAAAAGAAACCAGTACGCCATTCGTCATCGCCGCGAACAAGATAGACAGGATAGCCGGTTACGACAAGAAAAAAGACAGTCTATTAGCAGACATTAAAAGCCAAAGTAAAAACACGCAACAAAAAATCGACGAAAAAATTTACGAAATAGTAGGAGACTTACACGACAACTTCAAAATGACCTCCGAAAGGTTTGACAGAGTCGACGACTACACCAAAAAAGTCGCGATAGTACCATGTTCTGCAACAGAAAACATAGGAATAGCAGAACTACAAATGGTAGTTACAGGAATGGCACAAAGATATCTTGGTGACAAACTCAAAGTAGACGTGAGCGGACCAGCAAAAGGAAGCATCTTAGAAGTGAAAGAACAACAAGGACTAGGAACCACGATAGATGTGATCCTTTACGACGGAACATTAGACGTAAACGATACAATAGTCATTGGAGGATTAAACAATCCAATAGTGACCAAAGTAAGAGCCTTGCTAGAACCCACACCAATGAGTGAAATGAGAGACAAAAAATCCGAGTTCCAAAAAGTAAATAAAGTGACTGCAGCAACCGGAGTAAAAATAGCAGCTCCAGGACTTGAAAACGTGTTGTCAGGAATGCCCATATTAGAAGCAGATAAGGAAAACCTAGAAGATATTAAAGAACAGGTACAACACGAAGTAGAAAGCGTATTGGGAGAAACCGAAGATGAAGGACTCGTTGTAAAAGCAGACAGCATCGGAAGCTTAGAAGCACTACTCAAAATGTTAAAGGAAGAAGAAATACCGGTCGCAAGAGCAAGTGTAGGAGAAATAAATAAGAAAGACATTGCCGCTGCGAGAGGCGCATACGAAGACGATCCATTATTCGGGGCGATTCTCGGATTCAACGTAAAACAAGTTGACGCACCCGACCATATCAAAGTGATAACCAACGACGTCATATATAGGATAATTCAAGACTACAAAGAATGGAAAGAAGAAAAAGAAACAGAGATGGAAAAAGAAAAACTCAAAGGACTCAGCAGACCCTGCAAGCTACGCTTCCTTAGAGGCTACGTTTTCAGACAAAACAACCCAGCCATCATCGGCGTGGACGTCTTACAAGGCAAAGTTAAAGTCGGCACTCCCTTAATGAAACCAGACGGTACACACTTAGGTATTATAAGAACAATGCAAGAAGAACAAGATAACATACAAGAAGCAGAGAAAGGAATGCAAGTAGCTATAAGCCTGCCCGGCGTGCAAGTAGGAAGGCAGATAGAAGAAGGGGACGTTATGATAAGCGCGTTGCCCGAAAATGAATTCAGGCAATTGAAAGAACTCCGTGATTACTTGGATGATGACGAAGTCGAGGTCATGAAAGAACTCGCAAAGATAATGAGAGAAGACAATCCAATCTGGGGGATATAAAAATGAGATTGAACATTTTAAACACGAGAGAAAAACAGGAAATTCTTGAAAAGTTAGAAAAACAATACGGTTTTGACAAAGAACTGAATCAAACTTTTCTCAAAAGTAGCAAAGACAAAATCTACATCGTAAGTAGAGATATTGCTAGGATAAACCTAGAAGAATACAAGATAGACAGGATAGGAAACTACTTCGCCAGCCTGGACAGCGGAGGGAACTTAAGGCTTAGTATTGAAGGAAGTCAAATAGTAGGTCCACACGCCACTAAAAATGTCCGTGAAATAAATGATGAAGAATTCAAAAAATGGATTGCAGGAGAAAGCTTAGAAAGCGATGAAAATTGGAGTCCCTTCCAAATAATAAAGTATGGCGACGACTTTATAGCATGTGGGAAAGTAGTAGATGGTAAACTAAAAAATTACGTGCCGAAGTCCAGAAGAATAACTAGTGAACTCGCCTAGTCGGAGCACTACTTTCAAGAATTCTATCAATCAAACCTTTATTCTGTCTTTTAAGAACCTCTCTATCTGGATTCATTTTTTTCTTAACTCTAATGTGTTCAGCCATCATTGCTAGTAAAGAGTCTTCGCTAATTTCTTGAATAGGCATTACTGTTTGGTGTTGTTGAGACGCGCTAGTCACGTAATACAGCTTTCCATCACTCTGGTTTAAAGAAATATTTCCTTCCATTGGAAGAGTGAAATCACGATAACTGATGAAGTCATCCTCTTCTGATATGTAAACTGGGATGAAAGGAGTTATTTCTGCCTGTTCTGTTTCTTCCAAACTTTCGTAATAACTGGCGTAAGGTTCTTCAATCATTCTAACTCTGGTCTCCACAATGGTAAGCTAAACAAGAAGTCCAGCGTTCTCTCTTTGTATGTAGTTATATTCTTCTGTTCTTCTGAACTGAGATTTCTTTCACCTTCTAAATCACGGAATCCGTTTCTTCTTCTATGATCGTACAGTGGATGTCCTCTAGGACCTCTTTCATCTATCAGTGCGTTGTATAAGTCTTTCACATAAACGCTCACGGCTTCTTTATCTCCTACTTTCATCTTTACAGCGTTAATTCTTTCTTCTTCAGGACTATACCTATAGGTGTCTTTAGGATTCAGAACTATAACTTCTGGCTCATAATTATTTTCTTCCGTACGTTTAATCCTGGTATGGGCGTGTGTTTTAAGCACCTGCACAATTAAGTCCATAGGGTTTGGTTTTTCACGGTAGGTAGGGTCTTCCGGATTTGCAAAGAGGGCTGTGTCATCCGATACTCGGTGTCCCCACTTTGTCACGTACATGAAGCCGGCTATGTCTCCAATTTCTATATTGTGGATAGAAGGTTTGTTGTGAGGAGTGTCTCTATCTTCTATTTCTTTAAAGTGTTGTCTGCAAAGACTAGCTTCGTGTTCTTCATTTATTATCTCTCTTGCAATTTTATCAGCAATTTTTTCAGGTCTTTTGTCTTTTTGCTGTAGATATACTAGGTCGTTGTGTGTATGAGTTAGTGAATATACTCCCAGATCAACTTTCTGTCTTTTTCTATGTAGTTCTCCTCCTCTTTCTCGTCTTTTTTCTATCCTATTTATCACTTCGTAAAGAGGGACTTCAGGCGCTCGAGATGGTAATTCCTTTTGTACACGTCTAGATGTTTCTTCTACGATTTCACGATTTCGATCATTGAGAATTTCATCGCTTAGAAGCATTCCGTCTAGCTCGTAATAATTATTAATATTTTGAAAACGTTTACCAAAAGTTTCTAGGTTGATACCGAGAAAGTCATTCACTCGATTTCTGAACATATCTCTGTAAGACCTGACTGTTTTAATTTTACCTTCAGTTATTTGTGCAAGTTCTTCTCTTTCCTCTTCTTCTAAATATTCTTCCAATGTTTTTCCTTTTGGAGCTAATCTTTCTTCTTGTGGTAGCCAGTTAGGATTTGCAGCTCGGACTAGTATATTTGAGATACTTGCCTCTCTTTGTTGTTCTATAGTTTGGAATGTCATCTTTCTACTTTAGAAGGTCTTCGATTGGTGGTTTGTCTTTTTGTTGGTTTTGTTCTCCTTCATCTTCGTCTTCGGTTAATTCTTCAGCTTGGGCTTCTAGGTCTACGCCTAGTTCTTTGAGTTCAGAGATGTGCATTTGCATTAGTTGTTCGACTATATTTAGGATTCTGCCGAGTTCTTGTCTTTCTTTGCTTAGTGTGCTTAGGGCGCCTTTGTGGAATCCTTTTTTTTCTTCTTCGCTCATTTCTTCTGGATCGTCCATGTTGTACCACCTTTTTGTTTTGGAATTTTATGTTATATTTAAGGTTAACTCTTTTAAAAACCTTTCCTTTTTTACCACTATATAATAGTTAAAATATTTTTGGGTGGGGTGAGCAAGAAAAGTTTATTAATTACCTTTGAGAAGAAACAAGTAAAGGAGGAAAGATAGTGAAAAAACTACTGCTAACCATAACTTTCTTATTCTTAATAGCAACCATCCAAAAAGCTTCAGCAGTAGCCCTCGGAGTAAACAAAGCCAGCCTCCACTACACCAACGTGTTAAAAGGCGGATACGCCCAAAAATACGTCACTATAACGACTGACAGCAGAGAAAACATCACACTAGAACACGAATTCACCGGAAACATAACAGAATGGATGAGAATAGAACCACAAAACAAATCACAACAAATATTCAGCCGAGACAAACCCCTGAGACTAACCGTTATAGCAGAACCCTCCGAAAACCTACCAAACGGTACATACGAAGGTGAACTACGACTACTAACAGGAGAATTTGCAAGAACAGAAGGACAATACGGAAGCACACTCAAAGCAAGCTTTTCAGTAGACATAAACGTAGAAATAACAGGCGAACAAATACAAAAATGCACAGCAGGAGGATTCGACATCAAAGACACAGAAACAGGCCAACCACTAGAACTACACGCAAGCATACAAAACACAGGAAACGTAAACCTACAACCACAATTCCAAATAGACATATGGAATAAACAACAAACACAAATAGTCCATACTCAAAACCTCACACTAAACGAAAACCTCCTACCCACCACCCAAGATACCTTCATAGATCAATTCCAACACGACCTACCCATAGGACAATACTGGGCGCAAATAAGAGAACCTCAATGTGAAAACCAAAAAATGATAACATTCAACGTACTAGACATAGGTGGAACAACTGACCACGGCAAACTATTAAGAATCGACAATCAACCATGGGCAAACACCGACGACATAATAAGAATCGCAGCCATATTCAAAAACACAGGAGAAAGAAGCGTCAACGCCCATTTCAAAGGAACAATAAAGAAAGAAGACCAAGTAGTAGAAGTAATAGAAACAGACCCCCTACAAGTAGAACCAAGCCAAACACAAGAACTAGAAACATTCTTCAACCCACAACAACCCGGACGATACACAGTAGAAGGAAGAGTCGTCTACAACAACAAACTAACCTTCCAAAAATCAAGTATAATAAACGTGAAAGGAGACGTAGGACCCAGAGTAACAGGAAACATCGTAGACAAAGTACTCAAAAACCCCTACCAAGCTGGAACCATACTAGTATTCACAATAATAGCCATACTACTATTCCTAATCCACAAAGAGAAAAAAAGAAAATACTAACTCAAGTAAAATGAGGAAGAAAATTTTCTACAAAATCCTCCTCTAATTCCTCCCTTAAAGTCTCTACCAAATCACTCTTTCCAACAATATTCTCATCAGGAGTCCAAATACCAGCATTATCCCAAGTCACAGCAAAAAGAGGAAAGTTGGCATCATCCACAAAATAAATTTCATCCTCATAATTTTTCAGAACCTTATTAATACCTCTAGGATAACTAAGACTAGAATCATATCTCTTCTCCAACGACTTCCTACAATGAACCCTAAAAACCTGACGAGCTATATCCTCAAAAGCATCCATACGCAAATTCCACAAATAAGTATCTATACCAATAGAATCATCCAACAAATCCAACTGTTCCCTAGTAGGATACACAACAATCTCTTTCCCAACTCTTTCTTTATAAATCTCCGAAGGAATCCTCGCCCTTACCTCCGCATTTTTTCTACCAGTAACAGGCTTATCAACAAAAGACTTAGTACAAATAGGAAGAACCGACTCATACGGGATTTCAACCATCTAAATCATCCTCAAAGAAATCTTTAATTTTCCTCTCATAATCCATAGTGACCTCCGGTTGCATATCAGGAGGGAAACAACGCCGATAATTATCCCAAGTATACCTCTCATCCAAGAAAACAATCACACCACGATCAGTCTCGCTCCTAATACACCTACCAGCGCTTTGCATAGTCCTATTAAAAGCAGGAAATAAATAACCATAATCCCAACCCTTACCAAACTTATCATCATAATAATCAATCAAACTCTCAACCTCTAAATCAGGCTTTTGCAAAGGCAAACCAACAATTATAACACCCTTAAGATAATCCCCCGGCAAATCAATACCTTCACCAAAACTACCACTAGCCACACCAAGCAAAACCGCACCATCACTACTATACTGCTTGAAACGCTGCAAGAAATCATGCTTTTCCTTCTTACTCATCCCCCTAACCTCATTGAAAACAGTTTTCTCACACTTCGGCTCTAAATAATCATATACATCACTCTTCAACTGATAACTCGGGAAAAACACAGTACTATTACCCGGAATAGCATTAACACAATCCGCAATGATCTCAGCCATACGCTTATACATCTTCTCCCCACGCCTAGTATACTTAGTACTAGTCTCCGGCACAACCATACTCAAACGATTACTATCAGGAAAAGGATTCTCATAACTCGTCTCAAACGTGTTCTCACCCAAGCCAAGAACCTCCCTATACATGTGAGTAGGAGAAAGCGTACCACTCATCATAATAGTGCTATGAGCTCGACTAATAACATCTTTCGTGACCAAACTAGGATCTAAACAACGATAACTCAAAGTAAAAATAGGTCCAGACTTACCCTGTTTCACACTAAAAATCCTAGCAAAACCCTTATCTGAACCCTCCCACGCCTCTAAAAACTCACCAACACTAGCCAAATAACTCTGACGTTCCTCTTCACGAATCTCTCCACCAACCTCTTCCAAATCCTCAACCAACTCGTCATACGGATAAGCCCGATCAACCTTCTCCCAAAAATCACGCATTTCAACATAAATTTCATCATCACAATCCTCACCATAACCTTCAAACACTTCCAAAATATCCCTTAAAGCTCTTGAAATCTCTTCATAACCATAATCATTCGCTTCACTAATAGCCCGTTTCAAAACAATATTACTTAATTTCTTACTAGACAAGTTTTTCAAACGACTAGGTAAATTATGAGCCTCATCCACAATGATAATAGCATCCTCCAACTCTTTACCCGTCCTCTGCATGAAAGGATCTCTAATACCAGGATTAAAAATGTAAAAATAATCCGTCACAACAACATGACTATCTTGAGACAATAACATACTAACCTCGTAAGGACAAACATTTTGTTCACCAGCCACGTTAACAATCTCCTCCGTCTCTTGAGGATTACTCCTCTTCAACTCTTTCAAAGCATTCTTAGTATTCCTACTTAACTTGTCTCCCTTCTTCAAATTATTATAAAACTCACACATGTCATCCTCACGCATTTTACGACAAAACTCAGCAAATTCACCACTACTCATCTGCGTCACGTTATCCTGCAAACACAACCACTTCTTACCCACAACGTCAACAGCGTTGAAATCAGCATCTTCCCCATGCCTATCCTTAATCTCCTGCATAGTTTGAATCGCGATCTGATGCTGAGTATGACGACTAGTCAAGAAAAAAACAATCTTATCATTCTCCATAGCATATTTCAAAGCAGGTGTTAAAACCGCAGCCGTTTTCCCCATACCCGTCGGGGCATGAGCTATCAAATTCTTCCTATTCCGAACTGCATGATTAGCCTGAGCGAGTAATTTACGCTGAGCATCTCTAACCTTTTCGTACGGGAAAAGAATTTCATCTGTATTCATAATAAATGGAGAGACAAAGTAGGAATTTATAAAACTGTCGTGTTAATCTTCTCCACCCTTATCCTTAACCATATCTTTTCCTTTCTTCAAAACATTCTTACACTTATTAATGAAACTCTTAGTAGGTTCTTCCAACCTTTCCTTAGCATCTTCAGCTCTTTTCTCCCACTCAAGACTGAGATCACGCAAAATCCTATGCATATCCTTAAACCTCCCATGATAATTACCAAATCGTACAATATCATCCAAATGTCTCATACGCTTATCACTTGGCTGTTCAGCAGGATAACCAAGAGTTATAACAGCTTGCGCACGAGCTCCATCACGAATGTCAATAATATCATCTAACCTTTCTTCATTAAAAGCACCAACCCACGTCGCACCCAAGCCCAAAACATGAGCTGTTAACAACATGTTCTGAATAGCCGCGGCACAATTCTGTATACTATACAACCTCTTACCTCTCAGTCCATAATGTCTTTCAACCAAGTCTTCATCCGCTACTACCACAATAGCCACTTGAGCCGTTTGTACACATTCCTGATCTAAACAACAACTAGCTAAATCATTCCGGATAACATCTTTGTCAGTTAAAACCACAAACTTCCACGGCTGTAAATTACCCGCAGAAGGTGCCATCCCCCCAGCTTCACAAACAGCCATTACCTTATCAAACTCAACAGGTTTTTTACTAAATCTTTCAACCGTCCGCCTGGTTCGAATAGCTTCAAGAGCTTCCATGGTCTAAAAAACAAGCAAATAACTTTATTAAGGTTTCGGGGGGAATAATATAAAAATCTCAAAAAACAAACAAAAGAGATATGGACGAGTGGGATAAGAAAAAGAAGAAAATAAAGGAAGAACTAGAAGACAATTTAGAAATCGATGAAGACAGTGACGAACCCCTACATGAAAAATATACTGAAATGGGGAAGTTCAAAAAGTCAAAAGAAGAGGAATAATTTATTTCTTCAACTCAAGCCTGTCATGATTTTGAACAGCATCAGCTAAAATCTTACCCAACTTGTTACTCCTAGTAATTTTAATCTGACCCTTTTTACTAACAGTAGCGCTCATCAAGAACTCGCCATCAACATAAATGTCCACGTCGTCATTCGCCAAACTTTCATCCAATTGCAAAACCACGTTGTTCTGACCAATATCCGCTCTGTAATCAATACTCTCACTACGCACCTTATCCTCATTAGTTTCTCTCACATCAATACCAATATTTAATTCTCTCTCCATCTTCTCAATCCTCTCCCCACCTTTACCAATCAACTTCTTCTTAGCACCATGCGGCACGTAAACAGTAGCTCTATCCTGACTTTGAACCTCCACATCAATAACATCAGTATAGTTCTGGAAGTAATTAATAATAGTGTCTCGAGCAAGTTCAAACATTGGACTACTAGTAGCCTGCTCACTTACAGGAATGACAACAGTCTCTTCTCCATAACTATAAATTTCAAACTCTGCATTACCTGTTTCAAAATCATTAATAACCACAATAGGCCTTGCTAAATCAGCTTCAGTCATACCAGCAGGGACTTTAACCTGCATCTCCAAAGCATAAACCTTATTCACACCACCATCTCGGATGAAAATAACCGTGTCAATAATATGCGGGATTACACCAAGCTCAACCCTCCCCAAGAATCTCTGCACAGCATCGATAGTTTGAGTTGCGTGAACAACACCAATCATACCAACACCAGAAAGCCTCATATCACTAAACAATCTAAAATCAGAAGTGTTCCTCATTTCATCAAATATTGTATAATCCGGCCTGCTTAACAACAAAATATCATGAACTTCTTGACTGCTACCATGACTTATAGCATACTGAGCTATTTCATCAGACAAGACTAAATCTCTGGGAGCTTCCACAGTTTTAACAACCTTATCCTGATCCAAATAATTCTCTGCAAGAGCTTGAGCAAAAGTCGTCTTTCCATGACCAGGAGCTCCACTAATAAGTATACCCTCAGCCTGCTCCTCTAACCTCGTCAACAACTTGTCACTTAAGTCATAATCATCAAGTGTTAGGTGAGCGACAGGTCGCACCGCAGTGATTTCATAACCATCAGAGAAAGGAGGTCGAGTAATAACAATCCTGTAATTAGCAAGTTGAATTATAGTGCTACCCTTCCTTTCAATCTCAACAAAACTATCATCTCTAACATGAGCCATTTCAACAATGTCATTAGATATCTCCTCCATCTCCTCTTTCGACAAAGGCTCATCCTCGATTTTAACATACCCCCAACCACCAGGTTCCCCCTTCTTAGCATTTGGAATACATTCTTCTTTCAAATGAATACTCATAGTTTCCTCATCAAAGAACCGAGCAACCGGTATTTCTCCTTCATCATCTTCTTCAAACTCATACAAGACAACATCAATATTTTTACTTTCAGCGACAAAAGCTTGCACTCTATCCGCTGTCATCAAAGTAGCCTTTTCTTCAGCAGCGAGCGCCCTTATCAAACTATCAATCTCACCACTCTTAGCATGCTTTATTTCAAACTCTCCAGGCCTCTTACCTGTAAACTCAACCTTGAAACCTTCATCCTCTGATAACTCGTTTAACTTCTTAATCTCTTTCAAACCAAGAATGCCAACTTCTCGTCCTTTATTAGCTTGGTTTTCAAGTTCAGAAACAACAGCTTCATGAATTAATATAGTCTTCAACTTCAAATCGTCCTTAGCTACCTCTTTAGAAATAATACCCTCTATGATAACACTAGTGTCAGGAACTAACTTTTTTACCTTTGTTAATTCTTTACTCTCTTCATTCGCTTTAATCTTCCTAGGCATATCCACCAAAAAATAACAAGGAGTTTTTAAATGTGTTGTATCAAGTCAAGATTGAAATTATTTTGTAGCCAATCCAATTCATACTCGCCAAGATATAATCCTTTATAGAAAGGTCAGAAAGTTCCACCGCTAATTCTTTCTCTTCTCTATAAGTTTTTCCAGCTTCGTCTTCATAACTAACCGTGATTTTAAATTTGTTCTTAAAGGTGAAACCGTTAGTGGAAACAGAAATGTTATATTTCTGAATTTTTTCCAAACTATCCACATGCCATTCTTGACTTGATCCCTGAAAGTCTAACTTTATATCAACATTTTCCGGTGTACTAGTTGATTTTTTTGAAACGTTAAACACCACGTTAATGTCTTCACCGTACTTTGTTCTCTTTGGAGCTTTAGCTTTAATACTCACTTTGGCTTCATCTAACACGTTCACACGAGTATAACCAGTCTTGCTAATAAGAGGATGTTCAGCTTTAACGATTACATTCTTCACGCCTGGATTTTCAAAACTTTTAACTACCTCATAAGAAAGTTCTTCACTAGACTTCAAATCCTTACTTTCACAACTTTCTTCATTACACAATTGCAAACTATCCAGATCTTTCAAACCAGTGTTTTTCACTGTACAAGAAATGGTAGCTTCTTCATCCAAGTAAATCACTTCTTTTGAACTCTCACAGTTTAAACTTACCTGATTTGAGTAAGGCTTTTGAGAACTGTCATCGTTAACAATTTCTTTGAATACCTCACCACTGTAAACTTTGCCATCATTGTTACTTTCAAAAACAACTTCTTCCTCAATCCCCTTCTGACTTCTAACCTTAAACGGGAAAGTGTAAACGTATCTTCCTTCTAAGTTGTTAGGAACTTCTACAAGCCAGTAAACACTTTTTTCTCCACCGGGTTCAAGTAATACAGATTTCGTCTCTTCTTCAACGCTAATCTCAGGAGGGTGAGATAATTCTAGCGTTAAAGGCTTGTAAATGTTTTCTGAATTATCTATATCAATTTGTATCAAGTTATATGAACCAAAACCAACTTCTTTATAGTGTGGTTTTGAACTTATAGATACTCCTGCTGTTGCTTTATCTCCGAGGTTTACAACATCGCTATCAATATCTAAATAACTAGAAGTGACGTCAACATTTCTACCTTGCAAGCTATATTTCAGACTGGGACGATCAGCGTCTAATGAACTACCCATCTTTACGTGTCCAGAATCTAAATAACCATATTCAGCATAGGTAGGGTCGAACGGCACCCATCCCTGACCTGGGAAGTACACTTCGGCCCAACCATGACCTCCCCAATTGTCGTCATACACTCCAATGTTAGTATAAGACTGACCGTATACGAATCGAGCAGGGATTCCGAGACTTCGCAGCATAGAAATGCTCAAAGAGGTTAACTCGTCACATACTCCTCGCCTGTTTTTTAAAACCCAACTTGATTTTTGAGAAGCTTCAGCCGTGAGAGAATCTAAACTGTAATTAATATTTTGATTAACCCAAGTCATGATTGCAAAAGTAACTTCATAAAGGTCGTCCTTCCCCTCTGCTAACTCCGCAGCTTTCTCCTGGATGTCGTCGTTGATGTTAATTTTCCCTTGCTCTCTCAAATATTTACTGTACTTGCTAGGTAAATTATTGATAGGAAATTCAACTTTTTCTCTAATTGGAAAGTACTTGGATTCAGTATTGATTGAACTACTCACTTGGATGTTTAATTCTTTTTCTCTAGGATTCTCCCACCTGAATAAGAATTCATCACCTATTGATTCTGACCTTGGTTCGGTAGTCACGGTAGAAACTGTTTGACGATAACTATCTCGCGGAATCCATGAAAGCCGCGCTTCGATGAAATCTATATCATAATTTGCAGTTCTTGGCTGAATGTTTATTTGGTTAGAAAGAGTCATATCTAAAGAAGCACTTTCTTGATCTAAAGGGTTCTGCGCAGCTACTGAGGTTAGTAAAACCAAGAAAGCCACTGCATACACTGTCTTTTTCATGCAAATACTTTAATTGTCTAAACGTATTTATAATTGTTGTCGCCCCCCGAAACTAATTTAAATCATTTCAATTTCAAAATCAGATACATGCCCGAGTCGCATAGTGGTATTGCAAGGGACTGCTAATCCCTGCCCGTAATGGGCTCCTGGGTTCGAATCCCAGCTCGGGCGCATTTTCTTTTAAATAGTTGGAAAAACTCGGTTTTCAATCACTGTGAAACATTTAAATACTAAACTGTATGAGTATAAATTGATGCGTTACGGACTCGTTTTTTTAATAACAACTTTGTTAATCCTGGCAGCTTGTGGACAGGGAGAAACACAAACTCAAGAAGAAAATGTGACCATGCTGAACAACTTGGGTTTTAGATATGCTAGTGAAGGACAGACGGAAAAAGCTAAGGAATATTTCAACAAAGCACTTGAGATTAACACGGCTCATGAAACAGCTAGGAAAAACTTAGCTATGATTCACTTCCGGCAGAAAAACTTTACAGCAGCTGCCGAACACTTCCGTCTCTTAACAAAATATTATCCTGAAAATGCTACGTATCATTTTAACCTTGCAGTTTCACTCACTGAAAGATGCAGACAGTACAATGACTGTTCAGGAATCAACGAAAGCATACAAGCACTGAACAAAACTTTAGAATTAAACCCTAATCATCGAAATGCAAGGATGAACTTGGAATTCTTGAAAAATAATAGAGGAAACTTAACCAATTAACTCAGTAGTTCTTAACAAATCATTCAAGCTAACCACTCCTGTGAAATCACCATTTTTCACCACAGGCAACAAATTCGCGTTTTGCTCTCGCATTAATTTCAAGGCTTTGTAACAATCGTAATGTTCATGTAACGGGTTAACCTCAACCATGATATCCTTGACTTGTTTTACAGGCCAGTTATGCCTATCAATATCTTTCATCTTATCAAAGTTCAAAACATAATAACTATTTTTTTCACCTACTACAAACTTGATATTGCCTTGTTTGATATAATCCTCAACCAAAGTCTCCAGAGAATCTTCCGGATCTACTTCAACAAAGTCATCACTCATAACTTTCTTAATACTCATACTACCAAGTTCCTCCTTATACAAAACTTCCTTATAACTTGCGTCAGCTAGTAAGTAAAGGAAGCCACCGAGCAAGATATACCACAAACCCGCTCCGCCAGTAAAAATCATTATGAAACCAACACCAGCCATTAAACCACCGAAAACTTTACCACCAACGCTGGCCGCTCTCGTCGCTTTTCTCAAACTACCCGTGTATTTCCAAACTACACTCCTAAAAATACGGCCTCCGTCCAACGGAAAACCTGGGACCATGTTAAACGCTGCTAAGATAAGATTAATCTTAAACAAATAATCAACTATCGGGAAGACAAACCTCCCAGGATTTAACAACGTGAATAAGAAAAATAATCCTCCAAGAACCGTACTCAAAACAGGGCCAGCGATAGCGATTTGAAATTCTTTCTCCGCATCCAAACCTTCTTCGTCAGCATTAGCAACACCACCAAAGAAAAACAATGTAATACCACGCACATCAATACCATGATGCTTAGCTGTTAAACTATGACTTAACTCGTGAGCTAAGACACAAGCAAATAACAAAACACCACTGATTATGCCAAGAATCCAATAAGCTGTGATGCTGTATCCCGTGTATTCGCTAGGAAAGTAATCACTGGCGAGGCTCCAAGCCAACAAAGCCAGTATGAAAAACCAGCTATAATGCAAATTAACGTTAATGTCAAAAACCTTGCCAAGGTTAACTGAAGCCATAACTCAAGATAGAGAAGCTACTTTCTTAAAGCTTCACATGAATTCAATAGTGTCCTCATCAATCTTCGTCACCATACCGTCATTCATCAAATCTTTAATCGCGTCTTCAACCTGATCTTTGTTAAATCCATGTGGTTCAGCCTGTTCAACCACATCGTCAACAGGGATAGCTCCACCCATTTGATCATGTAAATCCCTGATTATTTTAGTAATCTTATTTCGGTCTCTCGAATCCACACTCATTCACCTCACTGTTGAGGAAACTTTCAAACGTTTTTAAATGTTTATTGTAAAGAAGTAAACCCGCAACTTTTTTAAAAGAATTCAGGTTTCCGTTCTAATAGCGGGGTGGGGCAGCCAGGAGTGCCCGTCGGGCTCATAACCCGGAGGTCGGAAGTTCAAATCTTCCCCCCGCTATCACAAAGTTTAAATTGATATCGTCCTTTCTCCACTTATGATGATACCGACTAAAACTTTGAAAGGTGGTAGTGAAATACCTGTTTTGGGTTTGGGGACTTGGCAGTTAAAGGATGAAGACGCGGTGAAGTCGGCTTTAGATCTCGGCTACACTCATATTGACACTGCTGCTGCTTACGGCAATCATGAAATAATTGGTCGGGCTATTGAGGATTACGACCGTGAGGATTTGTGGATTACCAGCAAACTTTGGCGTACGGACTTGGCTCAGGAAGATGCTATCAAGGCTTGCAACAAAGCTTTGAGTGAGTTGGGGACTGATTATCTAGACTTGTATTTAATTCATTGGCCTAACAAGGATGTATCGATGAGAGAAACTTTCAAAGCATTAAACAGGTTGTACGAGCATGGCAAGATTGAGAACGTAGGAGTTAGTAACTTCACAATTGATCATTTAGAGCAGGCTTTAGAAGTTAGTGAAGTCCCGATTGTGATGAATCAGGTTGAATTTCATCCTTTCTTGTATCAGAAAGATTTGCTAAAATTTTGTCATAGTAAGAACATTCATGTCACGGCGTATAGTCCAATCGCTCAAGGCAAAGTTTTAGATGATGAAACTTTACAAGTAATTGGAGAAAGACATGGTAAGACACCTTGTCAGATTAGTTTGAGATGGGCTTTGCAGCACGGTTTAATTGTCATACCCAAGTCGAGTTCTAGAGAGCATCAGAAAGAGAACATGGAAGTGTTTGACTTCAAGCTTAGCGATGAAGAAATGAAGAAGATTGATAGTTTAAACAAGAATATGAGGATTATAGATCCAGGTTTTGCAGAGTTCTAAATTATTTATTGTCTATATTGAAAAAAATGGGGGGAAACGCTTATATATTTCTCAAAAAAGAACTAATCTATGGTTTTACTAGCAGGTATTGAAGAGGCCGGCCGCGGTCCAGTACTTGGAGATTTAGTCATAGCTATAGTAGCTGTAGAAGAAGAAAAAGAACAAGAATTAGCAGATCTTGGTGTGAAAGATTCTAAAGAACTTTCTCCTGAAAAAAGAGAAAAATTATTTGAAAAAATTCAAGAAAAGTGCCGTTATGAAATAACGTCAGTTACTCCTCAAGAAATTGATGAAGCTATCAAATCTCCAAGTAGTGATTTAAATCGTCTAACTGCGAAGAAAATGGCCGAACTTATCAACAAAGTAAAACCAGACAAGGTCATAGTTGACAGTCCAAGTAGCAATACAGAAGTTTTTGAACAACAGCTGAAAAAATATTTGAGTTTGGCTGTAGAACTTGACGTCAAGAACAAGGCAGATCGCGACCACACTATCGTAGGAGCTGCTTCTATACTTGCCAAAGTCACAAGAGACAGAGCTGTGAAGAAATTAGAGAAAAAACACGATATAGAAATAGGGAGTGGATATCCCAGCGACAAAATAACACAAAAATTCCTAGAAGAAAACTGGGACAAGTACGACTTTTTCCGAAAGTCATGGTTGACATGGCAAAAAATGGCAGAAGAGGACGAACAAAGAGGTTTAGATGATTTCTGACCAATTTTCACCACCTGTTGAACACAATCTTTATATAAGGAGAGTTAGGTGTAAATATAGAAGTGGAAGAGTGATATTCTGATGACCAGAGTGACGAGAATTAACCGCATGGTGATGAAAGGGTTTAAGAGTTTTAACAAAAAGACTGAAATCCCTTTTGGTGAAGGCTTCAACTGCGTGTTAGGCCCGAATGGTTCTGGAAAAAGCAACGTATTCGACGCATTAATCTTCGTTCTAGGGAAAGGCGGCAGTAAGAGCATGCGTGCAGAAGAAACCGCCAACTTAATCTTCAACGGTGGAAAGAATAAACAACCAGCGAAGAAAGGAATGGTCGCTATCTATTTTGATAACAAGGACGATGTTTTCGGCACAGGTAACGATGAGCTAGAAATCAAAAGGGTTGTAAGACAAGACGGAACAAGCAAATACATAATTGACGGCGAGGTTAGGACAAAAACAGAAATACAAGATTTGCTAAGCAGAGCAAAGATCGATCCTGATAGTCACAACATCATCCTACAAGGAGATATCGTCAGCTTAGTGGAAATGACACCAAGAGAAAGAAGAGAAATGATAGAAGAAGTCGCTGGTATCACAATTTATGAAGATAAAAAAGATAAAGCCATGCGTGAATTGAAAAGGGTAGAAGAAAAACTTGATGAGGCAGACCTTATTCTAAAAGAAAGAAAAAACTACTTAGACGAGTTAAAAGAAGACCGTGATCAAGCCAAAAAGTTCAAAGAATTAGAAGAAAAAATTAAGAGAAACAAAGCTACACTTCTCCACCGCAAACTACGGGACAAGAAAGAAGAGGTAGATGACATAGAAGGAGATATAGAAGATAAAGAAGAAGAGTTAGAAGAACTTCGCAACGAAATTGAAGATATGCAGGATGAAATTAGCGAGAAAAAAGATGAAATTGAAGAAATAAACGACGAAATTGAAGAAAAAGGCGAGAAAGAACAAGTAGATATGAATCAAAGAGTGCAAGACCTACGCGTAGAATTAACTCAAAAACAAGAAAGGTTTAACCAAGTAAAACAAGAACTCGAAAGGATAAACGAGAGAAGAAAAGAATTACAAAAAGAATATGAAGAATATGAAAGCCAAGTTGAAAACCTACGTGAAGAAAAAAAAGCATACGAAGATAGGATAGAAAAAAAACAAGACAAGATAGAAGAACTCGAAGAGAAAATCGAAGAATACCGAGAAAAGAACAAGTTGGAAGACGCCGAAGAACTCGATGAAAGAATCGATAAAATAAACGAAGAAGCCGATGAGTTAAGCGACGAAATTCAAGAACTTCGAAGCAAACAACAGGACTTAATGAGGAAACAAGATAAGATAAACG
Source organism: uncultured Methanosarcinales archaeon (assembly GCA_964398115.1). Classification (GTDB taxonomy): domain Archaea; phylum Nanobdellota; class Nanobdellia; order Woesearchaeales; family CAYNLP01; genus CAYNLP01. Next base: position 20,820 of record CAYNLP010000004.1, read on the forward strand.
TTGAGATTGATAACGTCGATGAAAAAATAGAACGAGTATTGGAATTAGAAGAAGAACACGAAGAAGACTTAGAACAATTAAAAGAAGAAAGAAGTCGACTCAAAGAAGTCAAAGAAGAATTAAACGAAAGGTTAGAAAGAGATAGTGAACTAACGAGTGAGTTAGAAACGGTACGAGGAAAACTCAGCAGTAAAAAAGACAAACTTTCTAATTTGAAAGCGCAACAAACTAGCATTAAAGAAAGCATCGCCGGCGGGCACGCGATCAAGGCCATTATGGACTTGAAAGATAAATGGAACGGTATCCACGGAACCGTCGCAGACCTAGGAAAAGTAGACAGCGAATACAGCCTAGCACTTGAAACCGCGGCAGGAAGCAGGATGAAAAGCATCGTGGTAGAAAACGCTGACGTCGCAGAAAAATGTATAGATTACTTGAAAGAAAATCAAATCGGATACGCCAACTTCATACCCTTAGATAAGATAAAACAACGCTTTATCAAAACCGAAGTTAGGAACATCAGCGGTTCAGGCGTACACGGACTAGCACTTGACCTAGTAGAATATGATGACAAGTTCGAAAAAGCATTCAAACACGTTTTCGGAAACACACTCGTAGTTGACGATATCCCAACCGCGAGAAAAGTAGGAATAGGAAAGACAAGAATGGTCACCCTAGATGGTGACAAAGTTGAAACAAGCGGATCTATGACAGGGGGACACCGCAGTAAAAATCGTAAAGGACTCGGCTTTAAAGACAAAGAAGTAAGCGAAGAAATAGAAGAACTCGAAGAAGAAGTTGAAGACTTAGAAAACGTGAACGAAAACTTGACAGAAGAAAAAGAAGAGAACGACGAACGAATAGAAGAATTAAAGTCAGAAAAAGGAGACTTAGAAGGAAGCATTATCAAAATCGAAAAAAGCTTACACCTCGATAGCCACGACCTCGACGCAAGCAAAGAAAAGAAAGAAGAACTGCAAGAAGAACTTGACGAAATTGAAGAAGAAATTGAAGAAGT
>CAYNLP010000004.1:21882-33573 GCA_964398115.1 uncultured Methanosarcinales archaeon
GACAAGACGAGTGAACTCACTGACTTAAAGATGGAACGCCAAGACCTGAGAGAAAAACTAAGTGAGATGAGAGACCCTGCCGCGAGAGCAGAACTTGACAGCCTACAAAATGAAAGAAATGACGTCAAGAGTGAAGTAGCAGAAATGAATGGAGAAGTGAAAAGCTTCAAATCAGAACTCGAGAATGTATTACTGCCAGAAAAGGAAAAGACGGAAGAAATCCTAGAACAAATAGAAGAAGAGGAAGAAGAATTCGAAGAAGAAAAAACGGAGCTAGAAGAAGCAATTGAAGAACTTGAAGAAGAAGCGGAAGAGATGGAAGAAAAACAAAAAGAGTTTCAAGAAGAATTCCGAGAACTCTTCGACCGAAGAGGAGAACTCGATGATAAAATTAGAGATTTAGAGGACGAAATATTAGAAAAGAACGATAAAGTCAGAGAGTTAGAAGATGAAAAGAATGACTTAAGTGTGGAAAGAGCAGAGAAGCAAGCCGAAGTAAACAGCCTAGAAGAAGAATATGAAGAATACGAAAACGTAGATATTTACAAGACAAAAGGCACTGAGAAGATGAAAGAAGAAGTCGACGAGTTTGAACAAATGGCGGAAGACATGGGAGCCGTGAACATGAAAGCACTCGAGATTTACGAACAAGTAAAGCACGAATATGAAAACTTACAAGATAAAAAAGACAAATTACAGGAAGAAAGAGAAGACGTCTTGGTAATGATAAATAAGATTGAAAGCAGGAAGAAAGAACTCTTCATGGAAACATACGACAAACTAAAAGACAACTTCCAAAGGATTTTCAGCACGTTAAGCACGAAAGGAAAAGCCAGTTTAGAATTAGAAAATGAAGAAGATCCTTTCGATGGAGGAGTGAACATAAAAGTCAAATTGAGCGGGAACAAATACTTAGACATTAACAGCTTGAGCGGAGGAGAAAAAACTCTCACTGCATTGTCATTCATCTTCGCAGTGCAAGAATACGAACCCGCACCCTTCTACATATTAGACGAAGTAGACGCAGCGCTTGACAAGAGGAACAGCGAAAAACTCGCACAACTCCTCAAAAGCTATAGCGAAAAAGCACAATACATAATCATCAGCCACAACGACAAAGTCATCAGCGAAGCTGACAACCTATACGGATTGAGCATGAACGAAAATGGCGAAAGCAAAATCACTACTTTAGAGGTTTAGATTGGTAATGTTCCGCTATTTTCTTAACTAAATAGTAAGTTAATATAGAAACTGGCACGGCTAAAATTAATGAGCCGACAACAAAACGTCTCGTCAAGTAATAAACTTGATGGAGGAAATTCAACTGATACGTTTTCACAGGGGCAGTTGCAAAAATTACGTTGCCGATTTTATAACTCAACCAATAAATCGGAGCCAATGTTAAGGGATTCCAAAAAAGGATAGATCCAAACAAGCTATACTTGTTAATTGGTTCGTAAATAAAAATAACGAGTAATCCAATAAACACGTTGATGAAAGGAGTTGGCAAAACACTGATAAAAGTCCCCACCGCAAAACCAAGAGCGATAGCTTCAGGAGTTGGTTTAGACTTGACAACTTCTTCAAAATAATGCTTTAACTTCTTCCAATAAGATTTCATAACATAAACTATAATTAATCTTCTTTTATCTATTTTTATAAGAAAACTTAAAAGCCCAAATCCTATATTCCGAACATTGATGAAATTACAAATTAAGAAATTGGAAGAAGATGTTAAGACACCGAGATATGCGCATGAAGGAGACGCCGGCATGGACGTTTACAGCAGAGAAAACCACATTTTGAAACCAGGGGAAAGACACTTGTTCAAACTAGGATTTGCTATGAGTTTTGAACCAGGATATGTGTGCCACGTATGGGATAAAAGCGGGTTGGCAGCCAAGCATGGCATTAAAACAATGGGTGGAGTTATAGAACACACTTATAGAGGAGAAATCGGCGTGATTTTATACAATACGAGTGATGAAGAATACGAGGTTAGAAAGGGTGACAAAATCGCACAAATGGTGTTCGTACCCGTAGCTACTGCTGAAACAGAAGAAGTAGAAGAATTAACAGACACAAAAAGAGGAAAAGGCGGTTTCGGGAGTACTGGAAAAAGATGAAATTAATACTAGTCAGGCATGGAGAAACTGAAGAAAACGTTGATAACATAGTCCAAGGACAACTTCCTGGAACATTAACTTCTAACGGTAAAAGTCAAATAAAGAAGTTAGCTAAAAGATTGAAAGATGAAGACATAGCTCACATATACTCGAGCGATTTAAAACGTGCTGTTGATACAGCGAAAGAAATTGCACAATACCATCCGGGAGTCCCTTTAGACTTTAGAGAGGATATTCGAGAAAGTCATGCGGGAGAATGGACAGGATTACACGCGGATGATGTGGACATGGATAACCGTCCAGATAGTGCTGAAGACCTGGATGACTTGAAAGAAAGAGCTGAATCTTTCCTACATCATGTGTATCACGCTCACGAAGATGAAACTATTCTAGTTGTAGGACACGGAGGGATAAACAAAGTTTTGATAACCATCTTAAAAGACGAACCAATCGAACACTTCCACGACCTTGAAGACTTGTCTAACGCGGGAGTCACCGTTTTTAATATACAAGAAGAAGAAGGGAATCACGAACTCAAAATGTTAGACTGCACCGCTCACCTATAGTGATTGAGTTTATTTTAATCGATAAAAAACTTCAGCCAATCTCATATTATTTCTAAAACTATTAGCAAAAGCTCTGATGTAAGCGCTTAACTTCATAATGAACAAAGTAAACTTTTGACTCTTCAATTCAGAAAGAGCCTTCATCTTCTGCCGGAAATAACCACTTATAGTAACGACAGTCCTCGGATAATCTCTCCTCTTTAATCGGAACAAAGCCCACTTGTCAAAACCATACACGTTAACATCTAAACCTAACTCTTCTACTATTGTCAAAACTTCCTTACCCACCGTGCTATGATCTGGAGCAGGATCTTCTGGGACGTGAGTATAAATCTTACTCGGCTCATGACTTTCAATAAAATCCTTCACTTTCTCTCTATGATTAGGAGCATCCTCAGCAATCTTTGCCTCATGAATTCCCAAAAATTCTATTCCTTCACCACCCAACTCTTTATTAGCAGCTTTCGCATCTCTTTCTTGATTCTCCTTAATAACATCTTCTTTAATATGTGGCTTACTAGTCTCGCCATAACTGTACATCAAAGTGTAGACTTTATCCCCGTTTGCGACGTGTTTGGCTAAAGTGGCTCCGGCTCCCAGTATTTGATCATCGGGGTGGGCGCATATCAGTAAAATGTTTTCTGCCATAAGTGAGAGTGTTAGAACTTAGTTTATATGTTTTTGCACTAGAAAAGAATGCGCTGGCCGAGATTTGAACTCGGATTAACGGCTCTCTTACTGGTTTTTTGATACCATTGGAAGGCCGTTGTCTTAGCCATTAGACCACCAGCGCGTGTTAAGTTGATTGATTTCGTAGCTGTATTTAAATGTAACGCCCTTCTCCAGAAATTATTTTTTGTCAATATAGAAAATAATTATACTCCTAGCATTGCTCGAAGCTCTTCACTCGGCTCCCAACGAGGCTCGAACGTAACTTCAATATTGACTTCTTCAACTTCGTCAATGTCTGTAAGCCTGTCTCGAATATCTCTCTTCAACTGGGGCCCGTAGGGACACATCGGCGTGGTGTAGGTCATCAAGATGTCGACTGTGTCTTCCTCCACCTCTAAATCATAAATTAATTCCAGCGTCCATATGTCTATCATGAGCTCGGGATCCATCACTTCTTCTAAAGCGTTGATGACTTCGTCTCGATCTGCCATTATTAAATCCTCTTCTGTATTTCTCCTTCGAATTCAGGGAAATACCTGTTTATCTGTTTTATGTTGAATGTTGAAAGTATTTGCTCTTTCGGCTCTCGGTCTAGGAGAAAGTGAAAGCTTTGCCTGACGAATTCTTCGGGCTTGCATCTTCCATTCGTCACTTTTTCAAAATAGTTTTCATCCATCTTGACCTTGTGACTGCTCTCGTCACCGTCCTGGTCTATCGTGACTTGAAACTCCCACCCTCCAGGCTTGTTTGACTTATCTATCTTGATATCCATCTTTTATCCCTCCAAGTGCGGTTGGCTTTTTCTCATACCAGCGTTGGTTATCTTCACAAACTCTGCGTTTTGTTTCAACCCTTTTATGTCTTTGGCTCCGAGATAGCTCACACCGCTTTTCATGCCTCCGGCGAGTTTTTTCAACAAGTGGTTTAAGCTGCCATTTTTCTTTACTTCTCCGCTCACGCCTTCAGGAGTGTATCTTTCCAAGTATTCTTCTTTCTCCTCAGGGTTCATCTTCTCCAATCTTTCTTCATTCGCTTCCATGCTTGCCATGCCTCTGTAGTCGTTGTCGCCAGGGGCTTCTTCACAACCCGCTACTAGGCTTCCTATCATCACCGTATCAGCTCCCGCCGCCAATGCTTTCACCATATCACCGCTGTTTTTAATCCCACCGTCTGCGATTGTTGGGATGTCGTGTTTTTTCGCCACTTCACTCACTTCTTGTATTGCGGTGATTTGTGGAACTCCGCAGCCAGTCACTATCCTGGTGCTGCAAGATGCGCCTGGGCCGATCCCAATTTTCAGACAGTCTGCGCCTGCTTTTATCAAGTCTTTCGCCGCTTGTTTTGTGGCGATGTTTCCCACGATTAAGTTGTGGTCGAATTCTTGTTTGAACTCTTTCACTGTTTTGATAACGTTTTCGTGGTGTCCGTGTGCCACGTCTAGCACGAATATGTTAACATCTACTTCTGCCAGAGCTTTAGTTCGTTCTTTCCAGTCTTTCAATCCGATAGCCGCTCCCAGATTTTGGGTTCCTAATTCTTTCGCTTTCTTTGCTTCTTCGCATTGTTCTTTTATGGTTTGAAATCGGTGTAGGATTCCTAACGCGCCGTGTTGGTCCATCACTTTGCAAACTTTTGGGTTGACAACGGTGTCCATGGGTGCTGCTAGTATGGGGAGTTCTAATTCCAGGATTTCTCCGTCGTTGTTTAGTAGCTGGCTAGAAAGATTAACTTGTGAGCGGCTTTCTACAACGCCTTTCTTGGGTTTCAACAATACATCGTCAAAAGTGTAAGCTTCTTCCATCCAACAACCCAATTATAACTAACTGCTCATACGCATTTATATAATTTACTTTTCCATAAATTTTTCCGCGCTGGGACAGATGTCTTTCAAGAAACAACTTGGACATTTTGGATTTCTCGCTTTGCACAAAGCCCTGCCGTGTTCTATCAAACCATTTGTTATAAAACGCCACTCACTTTTCGGAATTTTCTCCATCAACTCTTTCTCTATCTTTTTCGGTGTTCCACCATTGTGAAGACCGAGTCTTTCACCAACTCTTTTCACGTGAGTGTCTACGGCGATACCTTGGTTTTTATTCCATGCATGACTTAACACAACATTTGCAGTTTTCCTACCCACCCCTGATAGTTTAGTGAGTTCTTCGATGTTTCTCGGCACTTTACCGTTGTAATCTTCGATTATTTTCTTACAAGCGTTTTGAATCCATTTGCTTTTTTGATTGTACAAGCCAATACTGTTGATGTCTTCGGCGAGTTCTTCTCTATCAATATTCGCAAAGTCTTCTGCCGTCTTGTATTTTTTGAACAATTCCTTCGTTACTTTATTCACTTGTTTATCGGTGTTCCTGGCGGATAATATAACAGCTACTAGCAACTGCAACGGATTTTCGTAATTGAGAGAAGTGGTTGGCTCGCCGTATTCCTCATGCAACCTTTCCAAAACTTCTTCTACATCTACCATGATTTATTTTCTTTCTTTTTCTTCTTTAAAACTTTCTTCTTGTAATTCTCTATACTTTCTATAAGCTAAGTATCCGAGTATCAACGCAGCGATTATTATAAGGGAAGCGTCTGTTAAGTAGCCTGAAATTATTTCATAGCTTTCTCCGAATAAGTAGCCGAGCATGGTATAAGTCGCTCCCCATAGAATTCCACCAGTGACGTTGTAAAACATGAACTTTGCTATGTCTACTTTACTCGTTCCCGCAACAAAAGCAGCGAATGCTCTTGTCACGCTATTAAACCTACCTATGATGAGCCACTTGCCGGTATGGTCTCTCATAACCTCGTTAGTCTTTTCATAATAACCTTCTTTCACCAAAAAGTATTTGCCATAATCGCTTATGAAATTCCTAATCCGAGCATCACCATACCTTTTTCCAATAACATAACTAAGGTAATCTCCCAGGATAGCACCCAATATGGATATTATTAATACTGTAGTTAAATCTAAAACTCCCATTTTCACGAAGAACCCAGCTGCAGCGACAATAACCTGACCAGCAGCTAAGAAGCCAAAGACAGGAGTTGCTTCTAAAGTCGCCATCAAAAACAAAATAATGTATCCCCAATCAGCTACGAGAGGTTTCGGTAAATTCAAAATAGTATCGATCAAACCCATACGTTTTGTTAAACTCGAGAAACTTTATAAACTTCTTTCCCATTTTCGCCTAAGTATGGTACTAGACAAGTTAGGAGAAAGTTTGCAGAACACTTTGAAGAAAATTACCGGTGCGAGTGTAGTAGATGAAAAACTCGTCAAAGAATTGACCAAAGACATTCAACGAGCTCTTCTTCAAGCAGATGTAGACGTACAACTCGTCTTCGACCTAACCAGTAACATAAAAGAAAGAGCTTTGGAAAAAGAAGCACCAGAAGGTATAACCAGAAGAGAACACATCGTCAATATAGTTTATGAAGAAATGGTGAACTTCCTTGGAGGAGAAGGTGGAGAAATAGACGTTGATAGCAAACAACCATTTAAAATTATGCTAGTCGGACTCTTCGGAGCTGGAAAAACCACCACGGCTGGCAAACTCGCCAAATATTATCAAAAAAGAGGACATAATGTAGCATTAGTTCAAACGGATACGTGGAGACCAGCAGCGTATGATCAGTTGGAGCAGACGGCTGAAAAAGTAGGTTGCGACTTTTACGGTTTGAAAGAGGCTAAACACCCACAAGAAGTTTGGAAAAAATATGAAGATAAACTCCAAGATTACGACATTGTAATTGTAGACACTGCAGGTCGCGATGCATTAAAGGACGAACTTATAGAGGAGCTTAACAAAATAAATAGGAAAGTGAAAGCGGATGAAAACCTACTTGTCATGCCTGCCGATATCGGACAAGGTGCTAGTGAACAAGCAGCAGCGTTCCAAGACATGGTCGACGTGGACGGTGTGGTAATAACAAAAATGGATGGCACGGCAAAAGGAGGAGGAGCACTCGCCGCATGCAGCATTACAGGCTCACCCGTGAAGTTCATAGGTGTAGGAGAAACCATAGAAGATATTGAAGAGTTCAGACCGGAAGGATTCGTTGGCCGCTTGTTAGGAATGGGTGACTTGGAGGCCTTGCTTGAAAAAGCTCAGCATGCCATCGATCAAGAAAAGGCTGAAGATTTAGGAAAGAGGTTCTTAGAAGGCAAGTTTAACCTATTGGACTTGTACGAGCAGATGGAAGCCATGCAAAACATGGGCAGCCTTAGCAAGATAATGGATATGATCCCTGGCTTTAGCAAGTTTGACCTTCCGGACAATGCGTTGGAAGTTCAGGAAGAGAAAATGGACGTCTGGCGCGTCTTGATGGACAGCATGACAAAAGAAGAATTGGAAAATCCCGATATTATAAACGCTGCAAGGATTGATAGGATTAGCGAAGGTGCTGGTAAACCTGCGAGTGAAGTCCGAGCCTTGCTAAAACAATATCGGCAAGCAAAGAAAATGGCTGAGATGATGCAAGGTAAGGGTGGAAATAAGAAATTGCAGAAAATGATGGATAAGCTAGGTGGTGCCGGTTTTAATTTTTAATATGTAAGACTTAAATCTAAGTCTAAATCTATTTCTTCTTTTTCACCTACGTGATTTTCAAGAACGTCTTTTTATTGTAAGAATAAAGTTGCATGAAGGGGGTGGGTGAGTGGGCTTTCGGGAGAAAGGAGGTGGTTGACCCCTTCATGCGTGGTATTGAGAGGTGAGTATTTGTTTCATAGCTATACTTGTTTTTAAATCTTTTGTTTTATAGTTACTTTTAAGTAGTAACTTAATTATTTTCTATATTGATAAAAAATAGCGATTAAAAAAATATCAATCACGCACCTCATCCACTCTCTCCCTCATACAACTCACAAAAATATCAAAATCATCCTCATGAACAGCACAACCACAAGCCTGAGCATGACCACCCCCACTACCACGAACCTCTTTCAAACACTCCTGCAAAATAACCTCAACATTAATATCCGGACTTCTAACACTACACTTCACCCAACCATCATCAACCCTTCCAACAATAACAACCTTATCAGGATTATTATACAAAACTTCATTCGCCAAATCACTCGTATAACTATTATCCTCATCCTTGTAAGTAAACACTACAACATTACCATTCGAACCATCAACCGACTCCAATAATTCCTCATAACGGCCCACCATCTTGTCATACTCTTCATACACATACTTCCCCGATTCACTACTCTGCTCAAAAATTTCTTCCGGTTCCTTAACCTGTTTCAACATTTCAATACTCTCCAAAGTTTCCTCGACAGTGCCTTTCAAATTAAAACTCCAAACTCTCGTCATCTCCCCCAAACGACTATCATGAATAGCAGCTTCAGGCGTACTAACACTTTCAGGAAGCCAACCAGGATACTCCTCTCTAAATTCGTCCGCTAAATCTTCTGGATAATACCAATCCGCAACCGTGCCAGTCATAGCAATCCACAAATTATCCTGCAAAGACCGATAAACCCAATAACTCGTCGGCCTATTATCCTCATCATCACCTCTCCTAGGGTTCATATATGTAATATGACCATTTGGACTTTGGGGATCGTGATGATCCAACCACAAAATCTTAGTATTAACAGCCCGGACAAAATCATCACTCACGTAAGGCTTATCCAAAACAATAATTAAATCAGGATGATACTCCGCAGCAATCTTCGCATACTTTTCATCCACCTCAGGACTATCTTTAACAGGAACGCCCTGAGTTTCACTATTATAATTATATACTTGTAAGAAACTAGCCAAGCCGTCACAATCATCATCGAAAAGTACGAAAGGACGATGAGCGCTTTCAACCTCTTCCCTAAAAGTCTTTAATTCTTCTTCAGTAAGTGCCATAGAAATAGAACGGAAAGAAACACGTTTAAATAATTTATGAGAACAAAACTTCCTGCTCTAAATCACTCAAATCTTCATTAACTTCATCAAGGGCTTCTTTAATCAAAGTTTCTCTTGGTCCCGGAACTTTATCATACGGTACAAAGTTGGGCTCAGAACAAGGAGCTAACCCAACTCTTCTATACAGTTGAATTGTCTCTTCGCTAGGCTCACCACCCACCATGTGAAGATTCACTGATTCTGGGAAAGCATCATCTACTTTACGAACAATGTTTGCAGCTTCATCAACTGCCTCTGGAGATGTAGAAAACACAATGGTCAAAGGCCGACCCATTCCAAGGTAAGTCACTGACATACCCGACCAATCCCTATTCCCATTTTGAAACTCTCCAGGGATGAAATAAACGTCTTCCACCCGTGAAAGCCTACGTGGTTCTCGCACTTCATCCGCACTATTATGAGATTTGACTATCGTAGGCGGCTTCCTACCATCCCTGAACGCAAAATCTTCTGCGGAATTATCGCTCAAAGAAGGAACGTATGATAATTGATCCTCGTAATTGTCGTCAACTGTCATTACTGTCTAAAAACTTTTACTGTGAAAGGCATTATTTAAATTTATCGAGAAGTAGAAAATAGAGAAAGATTTAAATAACAAAATTTTATGACTCCGGAATAGGGGGAAGATAAAAAATGTCGATACTACTCACGGCAACGGTTGTTCTTGCACTGATAGGATTACTATATACAGGATATCTAGCATACAGGATAAAACAAGAAGATACCGGCACTGAGGAGATGGAAAGAATCTCTAATGAAACAAGAGAAGGCGCTATGGCTTTCCTAAACTCAGAATATAAAGTCTTAATATGGTTTGTCCTAGCCATAGCCATTATACTATGGTTTACCATAAATAAATGGACATCAATTGCTTTCATCGCAGGAGCCTTCCTATCCGGACTTGCCGGAAATATAGGAATGCGAATCGCCACAATCGCAAATGTGAGAACAGCAAACGCAGCAGAAGACGACCTCTACGACGGTCTCAAAATAGCATTTAGCAGCGGAAGCGTGATGGGACTAAGCGTCGTAGGCCTAGGCTTACTCGGCCTCGCAGTACTATATTACTTCTTCCAAGATCCAAGTCCCTTGTTCGGATTCGGCTTTGGAGCTTCAAGCATCGCCCTCTTCGCACGAGTCGGAGGAGGAATATATACTAAAGCAGCTGACATGGGAGCAGACCTAGTAGGAAAAGTCGAACAAGACATTCCAGAAGACGACCCAAGAAATCCAGCAGTCATTGCAGATAACGTTGGAGACAACGTTGGAGACGTAGCAGGAATGGGAGCAGACTTATTTGAAAGCTTCGTCGGAAGCATAATCGCAGCAATGGCACTCGCCGCTATAACATACTCAGGAGCTCAAGCAACAGCCGGAGTCATGTATCCCTTGTTGCTTGCCGGCCTAGGAATAATAGCAAGTATCATAGGAGGATTCTTCGTCACGACCAAAAGCGGTCACGTACATAGCGCACTAAACAAAGGACTATATGCTTCAAGCATCTTAATCGTGATAACAGCATACGTCCTCACAAGAAGAATGTTTGACACCCTAGGAGTTTTCTGGGCTACCATAGTAGGACTCGCTGCAGGACTCGCCATCGGACTACTAACCGAGTATTACACCAGCGAAAAATACGGTCCAACCAAAAAAATCAGCGAAGCATCAGAAACAGGAACCGCTACCAATATAGTCGAAGGACTCAGCCTAGGAATGTTCTCAAGCGGATGGCCAGTACTCACTATATGTATCGCCATCCTAGTCGGATACTTCACTGCAGGCCTTTACGGAATTGCAATAGCAGCTGTTGGAATGCTAAGCACCCTAGGAATAAGTCTAGCAGTAGACGCCTACGGACCAGTTGCTGACAACGCTGGCGGAATTGCAGAAATGTCTGAAATGGATTCTAAAGTCCGAGAAAGAACGGACGAACTTGACAGCGCAGGAAACACGACAGCTGCAATCGGAAAAGGATTTGCAATCGGAAGCGCAGCACTAACAGCACTAGCACTTTTCGCAACTTTCGCAAACAAAGCAAACATCGAAACAGTGAGTATACTACAACCCAAAGTCCTCGTCGGAATCTTTATTGGAGCCGCGCTTCCATTCGTCTTCAGCGCCTTAATAATCAAGTCAGTAGGAAGAGCCGCTCACGACATGATAGAAGAAGTAAGAAGACAATTTGAAGAAATCGACGGCTTACTAGAAGGTGAAGCCAGGCCAGATAGTCAACGATGTGTAGAAATCAGCACTCGAGAAGCTTTGAAAGAAATGGTAGTTCCTGGACTGTTAGCCATCCTCGCACCCATAGCCGTAGGCCTCTTGCTTGGAGTTAAATCACTCGCAGCTTTGATAGCAGGAGCTCTAGCAGCAGGATTTGCCTTAGCCTTGATG
>CAYNLP010000004.1:33583-64908 GCA_964398115.1 uncultured Methanosarcinales archaeon
GCAGGCCAATAGTGGAGGAGCCTGGGACAACGCAAAGAAATACATTGAAACAGGTAAACACGGTGGAAAAGGAAGCGATGCTCACAAAGCAAGCGTTGTAGGAGACACCGTAGGAGATCCATTAAAAGATTCGAGTGGTCCAAGCATTAACATCTTGCTCAAGCTTATGAGCATTGTAAGCTTGGTATTTATCCCACTCTTCGTTTCAGTGGGTAGCCTGCTTTAAACAAACCATTTTTTCTCTTCTTCTCTTTTTACAAAACTTTTTTTCGACGCCGGAGACGGGATTTTCGGTCCCGTAGAGACATTCGAACCCGCAAAGCATGTTCGAGATGCTCCTCAGCCCTCAACTGAGTGCCATACCCAGGTTAGGCGACTCCGGCATTGCCGAAAACTATAAATACTTTGAATTCTTTGTTTAGATTGTTCGAGATGTTCCCCAGAGTTTTCAACTGGGTTTCATACCTAGTTAGGCTTTAAACATACCAGAATTCTGGTTCTAGCTCATACCAACTCTCCTCTAAAAATAAGAGACTGATTTCTTCTTCTGTCGGTGTGTAACGCTTACTGAGTTCTTTCAAAATTTGTTCGATTTCCATATTTAACGAAAAGTGGTTGATATATAACTATCTGACGCGAGTGTATGTCCAGTGTCGACGGAAAGATTTTCGAAAATGTCCAGTGGTATGATTTATTAACCCACATTCTAACTTCAAAATATATGGAGCAAATACTATTAGGAGCGTTACAAGGCGTACTCGAATGGCTTCCTATATCCAGTGAAGGCATCATAGCACTCTTAGGAGATTTATTTACAAATCAAAACCCTGTAGACCTTGCTTTATTTCTTCACTTAGGAACCTTGCTCACCGTACTGGTTTACTTCCGAAAAGACTGGTATGAAGTCTTCACTTTCAGAAATCCTAAACTTGTATACTTTCTCCTACTATCAACGCCAATCTCATTACTAGCAGGTTTTATCCTCTATCCTTTTATTAGGAACGTAGCGGTAGGAAGTGCTTTACTGATGATAATGGGACTTGGTTTGTTAACAACCTCTTATATGCAAAAAAGTGAGAGGAAAAAACTGTTCGGATTTGTAAATATGAGTTTATTCACCGGCTTGCTTCAAGGACTAGCCGTTATCCCTGGAATGTCAAGATCCGGCTCAACAATCTTTGGCTTAACAACTAGCAATCTTTCTTCTAAAGAAATTTTAAAATACTCCTACATGATGTCGGTCCCAGCAGTCTTAGCTTCTAACATTTATTTATGGATCAATCAAAGTATAACTGTGAGTGGATGGCCGGCTCTTATATCTTCGTTCATAGTTGGATTAATCGCTCTTCATTACTTGTTAGAAATTTCAAAAAAGATAAGTTTTCACCACTTTACACTAACGTTCGGCATCTTATGCCTATTGGGTGCTTTTATCGGAATAACATAATCAATGATCCATATAAAAAATCACTGGACATACACCTACCCAAACTATATATTACTTCTCAACTTAGTTCATAAATATGCACACAATCTGCACCATGTGCAAGAGGAAAAACCCGAAAAGTTGTAGCAATACTCACTGCCCCATCCTAGGACAGATGAGCTTTGAAAAAAGAGTAGACTTCGACCCAAAAGATGAATTCTTCGGCGACAGTCCAAACGTGTTCGTAGGAAGATACGGATATCCAGACGTAAACGTCGGAATACTATCTACAGAAGATTACGAACACCACGACGACCCAAAATACTGGAGTGAGAAAGAAACACCTATAGGAAATATTGTAGATATGAGAAGTGTGATGGTAAACTCCACCTTTAAGATGAATGCGAAAAGCTTCGACGAAAAATTCCGAGACGTAAGCGAAGAAGTCGCCATGGCAAGCAAACCAGTAGACGTAGAAATAAACCTTGAAGATAAACCAGAATTTAAGTTAAGCACGAATCAAGATCTGATGCCACAAGGACCCAGCGTCAAACTAGAAAAAGCTAGAATTACAGAAAACCCAAAAGTACCAAGACAGGTTGAAAAAGCCGTGTATGATGATGAGTGGAAAGCACAAGACGCCATTACTACTCTCTACGATAAAAACATTGATGAACATCACTTAACCAAACTTTTAAGCATTGGCAACTTGGGACACAAAACCGAAAGGAAACTCGTCCCAACTAGGTGGAGCATAACCGCCGTTGATAGCAACTTATCTAAAGACTTGAGAGAAGAAGTGAAAGATTATCAAGAATATGACTTTGTAGCTCACTTTGGAGGACACTACGGAAACTACTTCCTAATACTATTCTTCCCAGAAGTATGGAGCTACGAACTTATCGAAACATTCGTAGGAAACCAAGACGTCATACAAAATGGTAATTGGAGAAGCGCTTCAGACTGCGAAGGATACGACGGCAGAACTTCATACGTAGATGAAACCGCAGGAGCATACTACGCAACCAGACTAGCCCTACTAGAATATTTACAAAATAAGAAAAGACAAGCCAGCTGCCTAGTACTAAGATTCATAACAAACGAATACACAGTACCACTTGGCGTGTGGGTAGTGAGAGAAGGAGTGAGAAAAGCACTCGAGTCAGAACCATTAAAATTTGCTAGTAAAAAATTAATGCTAGAATACGCGAGGAAACTAGTAAAGAAAAAATTCTGGCAATTCCCACTAGACAACCTACTAAAAAACAGCTGGTTACTGAAAGAATTAGAAGAACAGGACAAACTCAACGACTACCTCTAAGTACCAACGCGATCATACCCTCTAGCTACTTTCTCCCCACCTCTAACAAAAACCACTCCTTTATTTAGAGAACTTTTTTCTCTTCCCTCTGACAACAATTTTTGATAAACCTCAACAGGATCTTCTTCATCTTCAACAGCAAAATATTGAATTTGAGAACGTGACGAAGGTTGATAACCACGATTAATACATATCAAAGGGTCCTTGCTTTCATCAATTACATAGGTTTCACGACTGATAGCAGCTTCTTTCTCTCCTTGAGACAATCTGAAAACGTCAGTAGTTCGGAGATGAGAATAATCCTCCATTTCAGAATCAGAGACTTCACGCAAACTCCCCTCATCCCCCGTTTGGGTTTCAAGCAATTCTTCAATTACCCTTTCTAAATCTCCATCTGAACCAACCGACATACCACAAAGGAAATATCCTCAATCTTAAATATTTTGAGATAAGGAAAAAACGTTTAAAGCCGGAAATTATCCGAGACATTGATGGAATTCACCGAGTTCGACGAAAAATTCGAACAAGCCTTAAGAGCGAATGAATGCATAACCTTCTTCTGCGAATGCAAAGTAGAATACAGTGGAAGAGCAGAAAGCTACCTAAAAAGAGGAGACCGCATCATAATAATAAAATCAGACAACAACCTGATGATCCACCAACCCGAAAACGCCAACCCTATAAACTATATGAAAGAAGACACAACATACGAAATAGAAAAGAAAGAAAACCACCGAATCTTAAAAGCAAAACACACCGGATTGAAAGAATTCATGAACATCGAAATATTCCGCATCTACAACTTCATGAGCCAGAAATTAGAAGACGGACAAGGCCTAGAAATAATGGGAACAGAAGAAGACATGAGTGACATGATAAAAGAAAAGCCAGAAGTGATAAGCGAAGACTTCAAACCACTTAGTAGAGAAGAACACACCCAATTTGGATTCATAGACGTTTTTGGCCACGACGGCAACGGCAACCTAGTACTAGTAGAATGCAAAAGATACAGTGCAGGACTTGACGCAGTACAACAACTAAGAAGATACACAGAAAAGATAAAAGATTTGAAAGGTGTAGATGAAGTTAAAGGCGTCCTCGCCAGTCCCAGCATTACAGAAAACGCGAAAAACATGGCAGAAAAATGGGGATACCGGTGGGAAAGAGTAGAACCACCAAAAAGATTAGAAAAATACAGTAAAGACCAAACAAGCATGGAGGATTTCACGTGAAATTCAGCAACAGAGAAATCACAGACCTCGGAAAAGCATGGCTAGCAATAAGCCTAGCCTTCGCCATACTAATCTCAAACAAGATAAATCTCGCACTCGCAATGATAATCTCTGCTGTGACAGTAGGAGCCGGCTTCCTCCTACACGAACTAGCTCACAAATTCATGGGAGAATACTACCAATGCAGAGCAGAATTCCACGCCGATGACAAAATGCTAATATTCGCAATCCTATCGGCATTTCTAGGATTCATCTTCGCAGCACCCGGCGCCGTGTACATCAGAGGAACAGTCACAAAAAAAGAAAACGGTATAATATCCGCAGCAGGACCAGCCACAAACCTAGCACTAGTAGCAATATTCCTAGCACTACAAGGAGTACTCCCAGGAATAGCAAGTTACGGCGCTATGATAAACGCATGGCTAGCCGGATTCAACATGATACCCTTCATGGGATTAGACGGACAAAAAATCTTAGCATGGAACAAAACAGTATATTTCGGAATGATCGCCCTGGCATTTTTAGCATTCACTATGACGACTGGCTTTTGAAACATCCGAAACCTATTAAAAAACTGTTTCTGTCACAAAACAATATGAAATGCGACCTATGCGGAAATGAGATCAAACAGCACTTCCTCGGCAAAATCAAAGGAACCTACGTAGAAGTACAAGGAACTGAAAAAAAGATATGTAACGAATGTCAAAGCGATAAAGACATTGATGATATTATAGAACAACTTTCTTAGACGCCTTGGTAGCTCAGCCCGGCTGGAGCAGCTCCCTCGTAAGGAGCAGGTCAGGGGTTCAAATCCCCTCCAAGGCTTTTTAGTCTCTCCTAAAATGTAATAATACGACAGCTATTATAGCACCTATAGTATTGAAAATAATGTCTAATCCCGTATTGTAATAACCACCCACGTTAGTATTAGCAAAAGCGAGTGTTGCGATAAATTCAACTATTTCGTTCAAAGCTCCCATCCCCATGCTGATAGCAACCAGGATTGGATAAACCACTTTGTAATTAACGTTTTCATTCCAATAATCTTTGAGAAGTTCCCAAGCGACGAAAACCACGACTGCAAAGCCGTAAGCATGAACGAGTTGATCAAACTTCAACACATAAAATTTGTCAGTAACATACAAAGGTATTATTTTCAAATTGTAAAGAACCTCTCCACCCAGTTTTATACCCCCACCTGACATGTGTAGCAATCCCCAAAAGCTCAAACCCCACAAGGTTCTAATGCTCAAATTACTCTTCTTCAAAGTACCTATAATTAACGCTCCGATACCTATCAAGACCAGTATATACCATAAGAATTCAAAATTTTGAACAAATACGTAGTAAATGGCGAAAGCCAAGATGTAAGCGAGATTGAACAAAACTATATACCAATGATTCTTCTTCAAATCCATAAACACCTTTCTGAAAAAACAAGTATAAAAGATTTATTCCTCCGCTCCTAAGACAAAATACTTCTTTTTCAAAGTGTAAACATCCATTTCATTACCCTTCTCACTATACCTAAACTTATCACTAGCCACCAAATCACTCCCCTTCAACTTCTTCAAATTATAATGCACTCGTTGAATGCTCATATCCAGTTTTTCACTTAACTGACTAGCAGTCATCTCCTCCTCAGCCAAGACCTCCATGATACGCCTACAAGTATCATTCGACAAAACATCCATAATACGCTGACCATCCTTCTCCCTAAAGTTCACAACAGCAACATCACTACGATCTCCAAAAACTTGATCAACAGCAGTCCAACTCAACAAAGTGCCCAACATGCTCAACAAAACAATTGTAATGATACTCTGCCAAGCAACATTACCTGTGTCTTGAACTTGCTCTTCTTCCTTTTCCATCGGAGCAGAAGCAATACTAGGACCTTCATCAGTTCCACCGCTGTCTCTCTGAACCTGTTCTGTCTCAATCTCCGATTTGTAAACAGGACTCTTCCCCTCTATAACCAAAGGTATAGAGAACAAGATACAAAAGACAACGAATGTTGCAACTATCCCACTAAAATTTTTCCAATCCATCAAAATAAGGGCAATAACTTCTTTATTTAATACTTTGTGCTCTACTCAAAACTGTTTTTGAGCTATAACCACCTTTAAATATTTTACAATCTTCCCATTGGTGATATGAGACGAACAATCCTTTCCTTACTAATAATCGGCTTGCTTGCACTAGCAGCATGTTCACAACCACAGCAGTCAAAAACAACGGCTGAGATGGAACTAGTCCGGTGGGATGCGTTCACCACTCCAAACAATGCTGTGACTAAAATACACATTGAACGTGGAAAACTAACCTACACGACTTTCAACAGAGAAGGAGAACAAACCCTAGAAGTGGAGAAGAACTTGTCAGAACAAGATTATCAAAACCTAGTTAATGATTTCAAAAATGCAAACTTCCAACAACAACCAAACACTATAAATCCGGACGCTCAAGTAGCCGATGTGGGTAAAGGAAACATAACCTACAAAGAAGATGGACAGACCAAAACCGTGACGATAGATCCATTCTATCCTGTAGAACTATCACAAGGGATGCAAGACATCATCGACCGATTCCAAGACTTGCAAATGCACGCGATGTCGATGACAAACAAAGAAGCAGAAAAGATGGCTGAAAAATGGATAAAACAAAGTCCAACGTACGCATACGACGGATACGACCTCGAATTAGAAAACCATCACGTTTTAGAAAGCTTCCCAGAACAACACGTCCTAACCTACTCTTTCAAAAGCAGACATGGAGGATACGGTAATAGAAGCGGGCAGATGGTGACACAAGTAATAACACCACACAACATCACAGTAAGGATAGAGCAAAGAAAAGTAGTGTCCGCCGTTATTGACAACCAATGGGATGAGATAGAACAAAAACCCCTACAGCAAGAAAACATGGAAGTAAAATACCAACCAATGCAGTGTCAAAAAACACCATGGCAAGAATGGTACGAAGAAGGTAACGGGCAATTTGTAGATGAACCTTCACAAGTAGAACTCATTCAGGCTTACTACAGCAGTCAAGGGGTAGAGATAAACAATGTGGAAGAAAGGCAAAATGAAGGAGCAGTTTGTCAAGCTTGCGACGTCTGCCCCGCCATTAATTACTATGTAGGAAATCCTGGAGAAGGCTCGTTGGAAGAACTGCAAACAGACGGATGGGAGCAAGTAAACACGGAAAGCACAACTTCAAAAACCACAGGGGAAACAATTTAAAAACCTTATTTTCTTCTTTTCTATTTCATGAAACAAGGTTGTTGGACATACGCAAAAAACCGTTAACTCCACAATTAAAAGACATACAAGACATTGGATTCGACTATGCAGAAGTAGGATTAGCAGAACTAGAATCTTTAACACCTGAATATAAAGACTTACCGAATTACATACCTATAGAAGCAGCGCACCTACCTGAAATCGACTTTTCTAGAAAAGATGTTCAAAAAATTAAAACTTTCATCCAAGAATTTGATGCAGAAATTTTTATAATACACGCTTATAGTCCAGACATTTCTACGGAAAAACATTTTGAGAAAAAAGTTGATGTCTTAGGAGAACTTGCAATGATGGCTGTGGAGCAAGATAAAAAACTGGTTATAGAAAACACTATAGAAAAACCAGATACTATGAAGGAATTATTGGATGAAATTCCAGAAACAGGTTACTGTCTTGATATAGGACATGCCAATCTAAGTCCTCATCCAATAAAAGAATACATTGAAGGATTAGGTGAGAGATTAATCCACATACATGCTTCAGACAACTTAGGAGGTTCAGGCGAAGAAAAAGATTTGCACCTACCAGTAGCGTCAGGATCGATAAACTTTAGAAAAATAGTGCAAAAGTTGAAAGACGTAAACTTTGACGGTAGAGTAACTCACGAAATTAGAACTTTCGATAAAGACTATAGAAAATTAAGCATGGAAAAATGGTTAGAACTCTATTAAACGAATTCCTTCTTTTTCTGAATAACGGACAAAGTTTTGATAAGTCCCATGAATGGTTAAAGTGTCGCTGTCTCCAACCACTATAAGCTTTCTCTTCGCTCTGGTTAACGCCACATTCAACCTTCTCACATCTTTCAAGAAACCTATCTGTCCCGAGTCATTACTTCTCGTCAACGAAATTATAACAACCTCTTTCTCTCTACCCTGAAAACCATCCACGGTTTTAATCTCCAAATCTTCACCATCAATCATCCGGTTAAGAAGATCAACCTGATCGTCATAAGGACTGATAACAGCCAAGTCCTCATCATCCAAACCAGACTTCCTTAAATTCTCTACTATATCCTTAACTTTTTCCGCTTCTCCAGGATTTTCCTTACTCGTACTTCCAGGCGGAGTCCTCTCAGAAAATCCCTTCAACTTAGTATCTAAGAAAACAAACGGTTCAGTAGGATTTAAAACAGGTTGCCAATCACTACCTAATTCGTTAATATCAAATCTAAGATCAGAAAGTGTGTGAGTCTTAACAGAATCATCCGCAACTAATTCGCCATCGTAAAATTCATTGTTGCTGAAATTCATGATTTTCTCATGCATCCGATACTGTACGGTTAACAAATCCTTGATTTCAGGATGTTCCTCAGCGAGTCTTTCAAACAAAGTATCTTCCAAGCCTTGGCTAGCCGCTTCTTGACTTTTGACAGTGGGAGGTAGTTGCTTGTGATCCCCCGCCATGACAACTTTCCTGCCATGAGTTATTGGAATTATACAACTTGGTTCCGTCGCTTGCGTGGCTTCATCAATAACAACAACGTCAAACATTTTACCCTCTATTAATTCACTACCCGCCGTGGAGTTAGTGGTACAAACCACATCTGCTTCTTCAATAACCTCATCAACTGCTTCATCTCTTAACTCATCACTCCTTTCGAACAACCTATCAGCTTCTTCTTGAACTTTCAACCATTCAGCCATTTCTTTAATCTTGTCAGGACTCACCCCTCTACTCCCTCTACCCTTTTCAGCTAAACTCTTTATCTGCTCGTCGCTCATACCTCTACGATAACGCCCACTCGGATGGGTAAGAGAGTCTTGTTTCTCTTTCAAACTAAATGCTTTTTCCCTTAGCTTTTCTGACTCTTGATATTCTTCTTTCTCTTCTACCAAGTTATCCAAAGTATGTTCTCTTAACTTTGGCGTGACCCTAGCAGGATGT
This sequence comes from uncultured Methanosarcinales archaeon, assembly GCA_964398115.1. Taxonomy (GTDB): domain Archaea; phylum Nanobdellota; class Nanobdellia; order Woesearchaeales; family CAYNLP01; genus CAYNLP01. Next base: position 42,755 of record CAYNLP010000004.1, read on the forward strand.
CCTACTCTGACAGCGTCTACACCTTGATCTAGTAGGAATTCTAGTATGTTGTCAACTGCGATGTTAGAATCTGCCGTTGCTAATACACTTTGCTCTCTTTCTATAAATTGCTCGATTACTTCGATACAAGTTGTTGTCTTACCCGTACCGGGAGGTCCATGAATGAGGTGGAAATCTTCATCTCCTAAAGCCCTCTCTACAGCATTCTTTTGAGATTCGTTCAAATCTTCATTAAACCAGTTATCAACATCTACAGGATTTGGTTCTTGAGGATTTTCCAAACCCGTCATTATCTTTCTCAACTTCAACATATCCTCATCAGCAGCTCGTACTTTTTCCAACGCGTCTTTCATACGTTGATAAGTGATGTCATTAACGTATAAGTCCATTCGAAGATTCTTTCCGAACACGAAGCTTTTCGGCTTGCCATCAAACGCCACCGTTACTGAATAATTAGTTTTTTCCACAACAGTACCAGTAGGATTGTCATCACGCAACGGATCTTTCTTAGAAATCATAACCAAGTCGCCCACACCTATCTCTGTTTCAGGCAATTCTTCACCTTTACGATTACGCATAAACTTAACCAAATAACCTGCAAGAGTTTCTCCTTCATCTCTACTTCTCAAATGAAGTATCGCCTTCCCCTCGTTTTCTCTTTCCTTTCCTGAAAGTTTACGAATACTTTCTCTGTGTTGTCGCATCTCTTCTTCTCTTTCCATCTCAACTAATTCTCGGAACTTTTCAACATAATAATTAATTTGATCCCTATGTCTAGACTCATCTTCTCTCATCTTCCTAACGGAAACGTTGGAATTTCCGATAGTGACTCCATCTAGTTGAGCTTCTAAGAACTTAATAGCGTCTTCTGGCACTTCAACCACTGCTTGAGATTTCAAAATTTTAATTTCTCCAACTTTGTCCGGATCTACTTCTGTCTCATTTCCTATAGCTCCTAGTATGTCGCCAGGACCTTCATTTTCTAATCCGTTAATTATTATATGTTCCATCAAGGAGTTACAGTTAGATTTGGTTTTTAAAAAAGTAAAATTTGGACAGATTTATGAAACCTTATTATAGGATGGACACTTAGAACAACTTCCTTCTTCACACTTTTCAGGCATTTCAAGATTGAGGTTTTGAGCTAAATCTTTAACATCTCTGAAGATATCCTTCAATTTTTGACCCGCACCAGTTATGGTGTAGAAAACCCTTTCATCTTCTTCTTTTCTTTCGATAAGTTTCAATGATTCCAACTCTTTTAGTCGTTGAGATAAAAGCGTAGGATTTATCTTTCTGTTTGAGAGGTTGTGTAAATCGTTGAAACTCTTAGGTTCTTCAGTTATGTTATGGAGAAGGCCGTAACTCCATTTTTTTCCAAACAATTCGTAAAGTCTTAACACGTCGCAATTCATATTCTTTAATTCTTTCACTACATATTTTTGTAGTTGGGTTTTAAGAATGATTTATTTATTTTTATACTTTGAGGTGGAGATAGTGAAGAAAAAATTAATTTTTCTAATACTGATAGCATCAATCTTTGCAGGGATGATCGGAGGTTACTCTTATCAAGAATTGAAGGATAAAAATGATATCGCTGAATGGTATGCGGAAGAAACCGCAACGGTAGTCAGCCCTCATCATATAAGGAAAGCCATAGCGAAGAAGAGCGACGACTTCATATTGGTGGATTTGAGAAGTTCTGAAGAGTACAAAAGGGAGCATATTGTCGGTGCTGTTAACATACCGGCTTACAAGGATCCAGATACTTCTGCTTATGGAGATGAAGAGAGGATGGTGTCGGCTTTCGAAGAATTAAAAAAGAACGCTGGACAGAAAGATATAATAGTCTATTGCTATAGTGACCCTTGTATGACAGGAGAAAAAGTTGGAAATATGCTAGCGGAACACGGAATTTATGTAAAGGAACTTGGAATCGGCTGGAACGAGTGGAGATATCACTGGGAAGTGTGGAATCACGAGCACGAGTGGAATCAGACTAACGTTTCATCTTACGTTGTTTCTGGTGATAGGCCTGGAAACTACACGGGTAAGTTGAAAGGTAGTGGTTGTGGTATAGAAGGAGGTTTCAGATGTTAGATGAAGATAGCATTTTTTGAATTAGAAGACTGGCAGAAAGAGGAGGTTAAAGAAAGATTAGGTGAGCATGAGTTACAATTCTTTGATGAACCTCTTTCTGACGATAACGTTTCTGAGGCAGAAGATGCTGATGCAATAGCTATCTTCATATATTCCGAAGCTAGTGAAGAAATACTTTCGCGATTTGAAAACTTGAAGCTTATCTCGACGATGAGTACAGGGTTTGACCATATAGATCTGGAGTATTGTAAGGAAAATGAAATAACTGTTTGTAACGTACCAACTTATGGAGAAAATACCGTGGCAGAACACACTTTTGCATTGATACTTGCCCTGTCAAGAAAACTATATCCTTCTATAGAAAGGACAAGAGAAGAACACACTTTCCAAACGGATAGAAGCTTAAGAGGATTCGATCTGAAAGATAAGACCTTGGGGATAATTGGCTGTGGAAATATCGGGCAGCACACGGCTAGGATGGCTAACGGTTTCGAAATGAATATCAAAGTTTTCGACGTTAACCAAAATCCTGAACTTGCTGAAAAAATAGGTTTCGAATATGTAGATATGGATGAATTACTCTCAACATCCAACATTATAACTTTACACGTCCCCTTAAATAAACACACCTATCACATGATTGATGAAGAAGCTATAGAGAAGATGAAAGAAGGAGTTTACATAGTAAACACTTCACGAGGAGAGGTTATAGATACCAACGCTTTAGTAGAAGGTTTGCAAAATGGCGAAATAGCTGGAGCGGGTTTGGACGTTTTGGAAGGTGAAGGAGAATTACAAGAAGAAGCTGCAGTTCTAAAACAAGAATACAAGGAAGAACACGACTTGAGAACTTTACTGCAAGATCATATGATGATGAAAATGGATAATGTTATTATCACACCTCATAACGCTTTCAACAGTCGAGAAGCGTTGATGAGGATTTTAAACACTACAATCGAAAATGTTCAGGGTTTCGATTCAGGTAACGTTGTAAATGAGGTGAGTTGAATTGGATTTTGTACGCTGGTTTGACCAGCTTGGAATGGGAGACGTAGACCTTGTTGGTGGTAAAAACGCTAGCTTGGGTGAAATGTATCAAAACCTTACCGAGCGAGGAGTTAACATTCCTAACGGTTTTGCAATTACAGCCGACACCTACTTTTACATCTTAGAACAAAACAACGCTAAAGATAAGATTAGAGAATTACTTGGTGATCTTGACACTTCTAACATGCATAACTTGCAGAAGAGAGGTCGTAAAGTACGAGCCTTGATTCGAAATATAGAATTTCCAAAAAGAGTTCGACAAGCAATAGTTGAAAATTATCAGAACTTGTGTGAAGCCTACAGCATGGATGAAGTAGACGTAGCCGTTAGAAGTAGCGCGACAGCGGAAGACTTACCTGATGCGAGTTTTGCCGGACAGCAAGAAACTTACCTTAATGTGAAGGGAGAACGGGAATTGTTAGAAGCGTGCAAGAAATGCTTTGCTTCACTCTTCACCAATAGAGCAATTAGTTATAGAGAAGATAAAGGTTTTAACCATTTCAACGTGGGACTTAGCGTTGGAGTGCAAAAAATGGTGAGATCGGATAAAGCAAGTAGCGGTGTTATGTTTAGTATTGATACTGAATCCGGATTTAGAGACGTCGTGTTCATAACCGGTGCGTGGGGATTGGGCGAAAACGTTGTGAAAGGAGCTGTAAATCCTGACGAATATTATGTGCATAAACCTACTTTGAAAGAAGGACACCGTCCTATCGTTAGTAAGAAATCTGGTAGTAAAGAGATAATGATGGTTTATGATTTGGACAGTAATCAAACCACTACTAAGGATAAGAAAGTGCCAAAAGAGATGAGAGAAAAACTTGTTTTGAATGATGAAGAAGTATTGCAACTTGCAGAGTGGGCGTGTGAAATTGAAGAATACTATAGTGAAGAAAGAGATAAGTTTACTCCTATGGATATGGAGTGGGCTAAAGATGGAGAAACTGGTGAATTGTTTATAGTCCAAGCTCGACCTGAAACGGTGCACAGCCAAGAGGGTAATGTGGTTAAAAAATACCATTTGAATGAAGAAAGTGAAAAGATTACGATGGGGCAAAGCGTGGGGGAAAGAATTGGAAGTGGTAATGCGAAGGTGATTAAGGATCCTCAAGAGATTGACAAATTTGAGGAAGGAGAAGTTTTAGTTACGGATATGACGGATCCAGATTGGGAGCCTATAATGAAAATGGCTAGTGCGATTGTTACGAATAGAGGAGGACGCACTTGTCACGCGGCTATCATATCGAGAGAGTTAGGAATTCCCTGCATAGTTGGGACAGAAAACGGTACGAAAGTGATTGATTCCGGTAATGGGGTCACTATTGACTGCAGTCAAGGAGAAGAAGGAGTTGTGTGGAGAGGATTGCTTGATTTCGATGTTGAACAAATGGACTTAGGAGAAATTCCGTCTACAGAAACTGGTGTAATGGTAAATATTGGAAATCCTGAGCAAGCGTTTAAGTTTGGTCAGCTACCTCACGACGGGGTTGGACTTGCACGGGAAGAATTCATAACTAGCAGTAATATTGGAGTCCACCCACTTGCTTTGTTAAATTATGACAGTTTAGAGTTTGAACTTCAAAAACAAATAGAAGAGAGGCTTGGAAGGTATGATGATAAAAAGCAGTTCTTTATAGAAGAACTCGCTCAAGGAATTGGGACAATCGCTGCTGCTTTCTATCCAGAGCCTGTAATTGTGAGGATGAGTGATTTCAAAAGTAATGAATATGCTGATTTGATAGGTGGTGAGTGTTTTGAACCCGATGAGGAAAACCCTATGCTTGGATGGAGAGGTGCTTCCAGATACTACAGTGATGAATATAGTGAAGCTTTTAGTTTAGAGTGTGAAGCTTTTAAGAAAGTAATTAACGAGTTTGGTTTGGATAACGTCAAAGTTATGATTCCTTTTGTGAGAACGCCAGAGGAAGGAAGAAAGGTCATTCAGGAATTGGAAAGCAATGGTTTAAACAAGGATTTTGTTGACATCATCGCAATGTGTGAAATCCCAAGTAATATTTTGAGAGCTGAAGAATTTCTAGAAGTGTTTGATGGTTTTAGTATTGGCAGTAATGACTTGACTCAACTCATATTAGGTATTGATAGGGATAGCGGTTTAGTTTCTGACATTAGTGATGAGCGAGACCCTGCTGTTTTGAAAATGATAACGGAAGTTATTGAAAAAGCGAGGAGTAAAGGCAAGTATATAGGTATTTGTGGTCAAGCACCAAGTGATTTTCCGTTTGACGAGTTCGGTAAACACTTGGTCGACTCAGGTATTTCTAGCATTAGTTTGAATCCTGACAAAGTGGTTGAAATGATTTACAAAATTGCTGATTATGAACGAGATAACTCAGATTAAAGCTAGGGAAGTATTGGATTCTAGAGGATGCCCTACTGTTGAAGTAGATGTTCATGTTGGAGATGTTATGGCTAGAGAAATGGTTCCTAGCGGTGCCAGCAAGGGGAGTCATGAAGCGTTAGAACTTCGAGATGGAGGCAAGAGATTTCACGGCTTAGGCGTGCAAAAAGCGGTTCGTAATGTGAACGAGTTTATAGCTCCGAAACTCATTGGAATGGATGTGACTGAGCAGAGAAAAATTGATCATATGATGATTGAACTTGATGGTACGGAAAACAAGTCAAACCTTGGTGCTAATGCCATCATGGGTGTTAGCATTACGTGTGCTCGTGCGAGCGCACTTGTTCAAGAGAGGAATTTCTTTGAGCACTTTGCAGACATGGTTGATAATAAAGATTATATTATTCCTACTCCTTTCATGAATATAATTAATGGTGGTGAACACGCAGATAACAACTTGGATTTTCAGGAATACATGATTGTTCCTTGTGGGAATACTTTTAAGGAATCTCTATGTATAGCAGCTGAAGTTTATCATGAACTTCGTAGTTTGATTAAGGAAAGGTATGGCCCGTTCCAGGTTAACATTGGTGACGAGGGTGGTTTTTGTCCTAACTTGGAGAAGTATTATGAGCCTTTGGATTTAATTATGGATGTTATTGACCGGCTTGGATACGATGGTAAGGTGAAGTTGGCTGTTGACGCCGCTGCTAATTATTTCTATGAACATGGCAAGTATGAATTTTATAATGAGCGTCGTGACAAGGATGAAATGATGGAGATTTATGAAGAATTGATTGAAGATTATCCTTTGGTCAGTATTGAAGATCCTTTCCATGAAGATGACTTTGAAGCTTTTGCTGAGTTAACTGCAAAGTTTAAGGATGAGAGGGTTAACATCGTAGGTGATGACTTGTTGTGTACGAATGAAGAACGTATTCGTAAAGCTATTGATATGGATAGTTGCACGAATTTGTTGTTAAAAGTTAATCAAATCGGTACTGTTAGTGAAGCCGTAGATGCAGCATTGCTTGCATTGGAGAATGATTGGGATGTTATGGTAAGTCACAGAAGTGGTGAAACAGAGGATCATTTCATTGCAGACTTTGCCGTTGGTTTAAGTACGGGTCAGATCAAGGCTGGTGCTCCCTCAAGGGGTGAGAGAACCGCTAAGTATAATCAGCTTTTGAGATTAGAGGAGAAACTGGGGGAGAATTGCAGGTATCCTGGAAGTTCTTGTATTAGAAGTTGTAACTTGCCGTACGACGAATAATTTTTTATACTTGATTGTTGTATCCTCTCTTGTTATGGATGTTGAGAAAGTTTTAGCTGGGGTTTCTTACTTCATCAGGTTGTCCTTGCTTATAGCTGTTGGCGTTTCCATATGGGAAGGTAAATGGATGACTTTCTTCATATCTGTAGTTGTATTCCTACTTACTTTCTTACCAGCCTGGATTGAGGATAACTATCTCATTTCTCTACCGTTAGAATTTGAGTTTGTAATTATATTTTTCATCTATGCAACTCTTTACTTGGGCGAGGTGCAAGAATTTTATTTCAGATTTTGGTGGTGGGATATCTTCCTACACGGGATTTCTGCACTCGTATTCGGATTTATAGGATTCTTAATAGTTTATACTTTAACCTCGGAGCAAGGTGTAAAAGTGGATTTAAGTCCTGAGTTTATTTTCTTGTTCAGCTTTGCTTTTGCTATAATGATTGGCGCGGTTTGGGAAATCTATGAATTTGCAATGGACGTCGGCTTTGGTTTAAACATGCAAAAGAGTGGTTTGGTAGATACCATGTGGGATTTAATCATCGATGCTGTGGGTGCTTTGATAGCTAGCCTTTCCGGTTACCTTTATGTGAAGGGTGGGGAGACTCACTGGTTTGAAGACTTAGTACAAAAGTTTGCGGAGAAGAATCCTGAAATGTTTGGAAAAGGTTAAAAAGTGCTAATCGGATAAATATTTTTTTATGAGGGATATTGAAGATTACTTTCTAATTGGTGACTTGCATACAGCAGCGCTTGTTTCTAATCAGGGTTCAATTGATTGGTTGTGCCTTCCTGACTTTGACAGTCCTAGTGTTTTTGCTAAATTATTAGATAATGGTGGTGGTTGCTTTAGTATACAAGATGATAGTGTGATTTGTGGTTATGTTGATGACACGGCTATGGTAGAAACAGTTTTTGAAAATGAGGGAGGGAAATACGCTGTTACCGATTTTATGGTACCTCAAAGTGAGAGGGAGAGTGACACTCATATTTTGGTACGGAAGTTGAAACCTGTAGAGAACAATCCCCGCGTTGAGTTGGTTTATAGTCCTCAACCTGATTATGCTAGGAAAAAACCTGTTTTTCAGGTGAAGGATGATAGGGTTCATTTGGAGATGGAGGAGGGCGAATTATTACTACATTTGCCAGAGGGTTGTGAAGTGAGAGAAAAAGATAATTCTTTGGTTATTTCTCTAATTTTGCGGGAAGAGATAGTTTTTGGTTTGGAATACATCCATACTATCGCTAGTTATAAGAGGGAAGAGGATTATGAGGGAGTTACGGAAAGATTCTGGAGAGATTGGGTTGGGAAAGGAGACTTTTCTGATTTTGATAGAGATAAAGTTGTTCGTTCTGCTATCACTTTAAAGTTGATGCAACATCATGATACTGGTGGTATTGTTGCTGCTCCAACTACTAGTTTACCGGAAGATTTAGGTGGAGTGAGGAATTGGGACTATCGTTACGTTTGGATTAGAGATGCTACTTTCATCCTTTACGCTTTTTACATTTTAGGTTATGAAGAGGAAGCTGAAAAATTCTTCGAGTTTATTGAAAGTGCAGCATTAGAGGGTGAGAATCTTGATTTGAATTTGATGTATGATATTAAAGGTGGGGAAGTGCCGGAAGAACGTGTTTTAAGTCATTTATCGGGTTATAAAGATTCATCTCCCGTAAGGATTGGTAATGGTGCGAAAGATCAATTTCAGCTTGACGTGTACGGTAGCTTAGTTGACGCTTATTATTTCATGCAGAAACGCGGCGTGGAAATTTCGGAGCGGGGAGTATCTTTTATCAAGAAGTTGGTTAGAAATATTAGGGAAAAGTGGTTGGATAAAGATAGCAGTATTTGGGAATTTCGTGATGAAAACCATCACTATACTTATAGTAAGGTTATGGCTTGGGTCGGTGTCCACAGAGCTGTTCAAATGAGTGATAGGTTGGACATTTCTAAAGAGAGGTTGGAAGAATGGAAGACTCTGGAGAAGGTGATTAAAGATTGGGTTTGGAAAAATTGTTTTGATGGGGTGAGGCTAACGCAACATCCAGGCACGGATTTTCAAGATGCTACCAACTTTTTGTTTGTTTTACTTCATTTCTTACATAGGGATGATGAAAGAACTTCGCAAATAATTGATAAGACTTGTGAAGAATTGGTTGAAAACGAGGTATTCGTGCATAGATACAAAGTTGATGATAATATTGAAGGGAAGCAAGGAGCTTTTGTTCTTTGTATTTACTGGATGATTGCGGCATTTGCTAGACTGGGTAGAGTTGAAGAGGCTAAAAGTGTATTTAAAAGGTTTGAAAGTTATATTCCAGACCATGGATTGATGTCAGAGGAGATTGAGGCTGAAACAGGAAAGTATAGAGGTAATTATCCCCAAGCTTTCAGCCATCTTGGACATATAATAAGTGCTTATTACCTTGAGAAGTACGGTGAGAAGTTTGGTTAACGCAAGTTTTATAAACACTTGAGAAATCTGATTTGAATAAGTGATTAACGATGGATGTCGCGATTTTATACAGTGGTGGGAAAGATTCCACGTACGCTATAGATTACGCATTGGAGAAAAACTGGAATATTGAATACTTACTGTCTGTAAAGCCTACTAGGACTGATTGTTTCTTATTCCATTATGCGACGGTTGAGAACACGCCTGTAATGGCTGATCAGCTTGGCTTGGATCACTACCTGCTTGAGTGTGATGTTGCAGATCCAGAGCAAGAAGCTGAGATTGTGAAAGATTTTGTTGAGGAACACCCGGTTGACGCTGTAGTTTTGGGTGGTACTGGTTTGCAAGAGACACAGTTGAAGAGTGTGCAAGAAGCTTTGAGACCTTTGAATATTGAGGTTTTCGCTGCACACGCTGGCTACGATCATGACTTGATCATTGAGGATATGATTGAAGACGGCTATGAATTTATGATTACTCAGATTGCTAGTGATGGATTAGATGAGGATTGGCTTGGTACTGTTTTGAACAAGGAGAATTTCAAAGAGTTGAAGAAGAGGGCTGTTAATTATGGTTTCCATATCGGTGGCGAAGGTGGCTACTTTGATACGTTTGTCTTGGATGGTCCGATTTTTGAAGAAAAGGTTAGTGTTGAGAAATTAACTAAGAATATGGAAAGTGAAAACGTGGGTCATGTAGTGATTGATAAGTTGAAAGTTGGTCAGAAAGTGGTCACTCCGAGCCGCTCATAATGCTTATCCTGTTTAGGTCGTAGATTTTATCTATTAATTCGATTGTTTTGTCTGTTAGGCGTCTTACTACTTTCCCGTCGTATTCTTCTTTGAAGTTTTCGCATTGGTTGAAGAGTTTGTGCCTGTTCGCCGCGACTTCGTATTTGGTTTCTTTGTTGCCTGTGTAGTATCCGCGCATCGTTTTTTTGTAATCATCTATGATTCTTTCTATTATATTTCCGAAGTCTTTCATAGCTTCTCGATCTTCACATTTTGCAACCATCCTTGCCACTCTTTTTACTAAGTCTCCGATGTTTTCTAGGAAGAAGTTGAATCCCCACAGGCCGAGCATGTCTTGTGCGAGGACGCCTTGTTTGCTTCGGCCGTGGGAGATGTTTCTGTTAAGGGCGCGGAATATTAGAAATGTCATTTTGTTCACGTCGTCATCTCTTTGAGTGATGTGATCGCTTATCTCTACTGCTTCTATCACAGGCTTTTGTGTGATTTCTTTCAGGTCTTCAAACATGCTTGTGACTATGTGATCTGTTTTTCTTAATATGCTTTTCATATCAACTTCGTCAGTGTTTAAGAAAGATTTTACTACTATGCTTTTTGTGTTTTGTTCTACGATTTCCATTGCTACGAGTCTTTCTAGGACTTCTTTGATTTGTTGTGTTTTTCCTGCTAGGTTTTCTCCTTGTATTCTTATGGTGTCGGCGTTGTTTACGTAGGCGCTGTCTATTTTTCTTTTTATGAGTTCTAGTCCGTGGCCGTCTACGTTGATGGTTTTTTCTACTTTTTGTTTTTTAGAACCTACTTCTTGTGGGTGTAAGGTGATGTCTGATCCGTTCACGTCTAGATATACTGTGTCTCCTTTTTCTAGGCCCTGGTCTTCTAGCCAGTCTTTCGGTAATGAAACAACGTAGCTGGAGTTTCCAAAGCTGATTAGTTTACGATACTCCATGTTTTACCCCCTATTTGTATCCAGCTAAAACTGGAAACATCATACTTTGTATTATGTTGTTAATCTTTTATATATTTGCCTCAAATAAAAAATATATTATATATACCAAGTTTTGTATATAATGTTTATACATTTTAAGCCTAACTTATTTAACTTTAAGGAAAGTATTTCTATTAGTACTCATGGGGGTGAATGGGTATGCGAAAAAGACAAATTTTAGAGTCAAGAGACAGCGACGCGATAGACAACGCAGAAGCTGGATTTGAAATGGGATACAACGGCTACTTCGACATTGACGAAGGAGCAGAACTCGCAGAGGAGGAAGTATGATGACAATTGAAGAAGAGATTGAAATGGACCTAGTTGAAGACGAATTAGACTACCTTGAAAACGAATCATTAGCGCACCAAGGAATTGATTTGAAAGAAGAACTTTTCATCAAAAAGCGCTTGGCAAAAGCCCAAGGATAAAATTTTCTTTTCTTCCATTATAAATAGCGAAAATCTTTCTTCACAGAAACAATTATTTTCTATATTGAAAAGAAATCCGTTCTGCAAAACACTTATAAACTTATTCTCCGTCCAAAAAAATGGGTATATCAGGGAGTAAATAAATGACTGACTACGAAAGCAAAAACATCCAAGTTCTAGGAGGCCTTGACGGAGTACGAAAAAGGCCAAGCATGTATATAGGATCTACTGCCTCTAAAGGCCTACACCACCTCATCTACGAAGTAGTAGACAACGCCATAGACGAAGCCATGGCAGGATACTGCTCAAACATAAAAGTAACCATAAACAACGACAATTCTGTAACAGTTGAAGACGACGGCAGAGGCATACCCACAGACATACACCCCAAACACGACAAGCCAGGAGTAGAAGTCGTCATGACCAAACTCCACGCCGGAGGAAAATTCGACAGAACCACATACAAAGTAAGCGGAGGACTACACGGCGTAGGAGTATCAGTAGTGAATGCCCTCAGCGAAAAACTAGAAGTATGGGTTAAAAGAGACGGAAAACTATACCACCAAGAATTCTCCCAAGGAAAAGCCGTCAGCGACTTACAAGAAAAAGGAAAAGCTGAACTAACCGGCACCAAAATCAGGTTTAAACCAGACCCAGAAATATTCGAAACCTTAGACTTCGACTTCCACACCGTAAAAAGCAGGCTCAGAGAACTAGCATTCCTCAACCAAGGACTAGTAATAGAACTAGAAGACAAAAGAGAAGACGAAACCAAAAGAGAAGAATTCCACTACGAAGGCGGCATCCGAAGCTTCGTAGAACACCTAAACAGAAAGAAAACAAAACTACACGAACCCATAACCGTCAAAAGAGCAAAAGACGGAGTGGAACTAGAAGTAGCCATGCAATACACAGATAGCTTCCAAGAAAACATATTCAGCTTTGCCAACAATATCAACACAGTAGAAGGCGGAACACACATGAGCGGATTCAAAGCCGCCCTAACAAGAACTATGAATCAATATTCAGACAAGCACGATGCTAGTGAGTTCAAATTCTCAAGCGGAGACGTGAGAGAAGGACTAACCGCGGTAATAAGCGTAAGAATTCCAGAACCACAATTTGAAGGACAAACCAAAACAAAACTCGGAAATAGCGAAGTCAAAGGCATCGTAGACAGCATGGTCAGCAGCGCCTTGAAAACATTCTTAGAAGAAACACCAGACACCGCTGACAAGATAATGCAAAAAATTCATCAAGCTGCTAAAGCAAGACAAGCAGCCAAGAAAGCTAAAGAACTAACGCGGAGGAAGAGCGCATTGGAAAGTACAAACCTACCTGGTAAATTGGCTGATTGTCAAGAAAAAGACCCTACTAAATCTGAAATATTTTTGGTGGAAGGAGATAGTGCTGGAGGATCGGCCAAACAAGCACGGAGCAGAGAAAACCAAGCAATTCTACCATTAAAAGGGAAGATATTGAACGTTGAAAAAGCCCGTATAAACAAAGTATTAGACAATAAGGAAATAGTGACTATGATATCTGCCCTGGGAACGGGAATTGGTGACGAGTTTGACATTGACAACGCAAGGTATCATAAAATCATTATCATGTGCGACGCTGACACCGACGGCAACCACATAACAACGTTAATCCTGACATTCCTTTATCGGTATATGAGACCTTTGATTGAAAAAGGATACGTGTACTTGGCACAACCACCACTTTACCAAATCACGAAAGGAAGAGCAAAACACTATGCCTATACGGAAAGAGAAAAGGAAGAAATGGTAGAAGAACTCGGCACTCGAGGATTAAGCATTCAAAGGTATAAAGGACTCGGAGAGATGAACCCACAACAGTTGTGGGAGACCACGATGGACCCTGAGAACAGGATATTAAAACAAATAACTATTGAAGATGCTGTTTTAGCGGATGAAATATTCACCACTTTGATGGGAGACGAAGTGGAGCCAAGAAGAAACTTCATACAAGAACACGCCGCCGACGTTGTAAACTTAGATGTTTAATTCTTTAAGTTTATTTTCAGCAGCCGTAATAAATTCCTTTTCTTTTTCTGTCTTTATCAATCCACCAGCGGCGTATTGATGACCTCCACACTCTCCATCTACTTCTGCTACAATATCAGTGAGTATCTCTCTCAAATGCATGCCCTCCGGGTTGTCCACCACGCGAATACTTATCTTCGTTACATTGTTCGGTTTTCTCGCCATTGACAACATAACGGTGCCTGAAGGCAAATCCCAACTCTTACTTATGATAGAAATCAAAGTGCCAATGATAGTATCCCTAATTTCTTCCCTCGCATTAATAATGACATAACCCTCGCCTTTCTTAACATGACTGGTGTCTTCATTATTTTCATACCATTTTATTGCATCCACAATTTCCGATTTATACTCTTTCTGCACCTCTAATGCTTTCCTCTTAAACTCTGGCTTTCCTAGACAAGCTCCAACTCCAATACTTGCCTTGTCAAGGCGTCCACAAGCATTTAACAAAGTAGAAAACTCTTTTGCGTTTCTAAAAACTCCTTCCTCACCAGGAATAGTATAGACTTGTGTAAAAATATCTTCTGGATTTTCAGTATCATTCCTCTTCATAATAATACCCGAAGCCAACTTTTTCTTCTCCTCCTCCGTTAAGTCACTGAAAAACTTCCATTGACCATCTTTCATAGGATCGATATCCAAATCGTTTAAGAATTGTATAGCTCCACTTTCAGAATTCGTCACACCCGGGATATTCAAGTCAGAACTATACTCCAACAATTTATGCAATGGTCTTCCTTCCTTTCCATACAAATTTAAACCTCTTTCTACTTCAATAACGCCTGCTTCCAAACCAGTTTCGAGTATTTCTTGGTTCAAACCTGTAAATCCATCGTCTTCTTGCACGTCGCCAATAGCTCCCACGATTGCGATGTGTGCCATGTCGGCATTAGCTTCGTCCAACGTGTGTGCGAATAAGAAACTAACTCCTGACGCGCTAACCTCTGCGCTTCCGTTCACGTCAAAGTCGTGTGGGTTACAATGCCAAACATTGCTGGCTGAACCGTGAGGATTGTGATGATCTAACACAAGAACTCTTTTGTCTTTTAATATCCTGTCTATGAGATTTAAAACTCCACTGCCGACGTCGGTGAAGATGTAATACTCGTAATCTTCTTCGGACAATTCGATGAGTTCTTGCTCTCGCAACTGGTGTACGATACGTACGGAATGTTTTAAGTTTAGCCTTTCTAGTGCTTTTTTCATCACGGAACAAGCACTAATACCATCCGCATCTAAGTTGCTAACAAGCTTGACAGGTTTGTCTATTTCTCTGAATTTGTCTGCGACTTCCGCCAAGTACTTTTTGAATTCTTCTCTTCCCATTTATTCTAGGTAAAGCTCTGCTTTCTTTGGATCGTATTTCCAATCAGCTGGTAACTTACCAGTCTGTTTGTAGTGCTTGGCGAGTCTGAGAATCTTACTTTCGGTAAGTTGTAATCCTCGCTTTGCAGAAGTGTCGTTAGGGTGTTCTTCTAAATGATTTTCTATCCTAACTCTTTTCTTGATAAGTGCCATTAAATCTTCAGGGATTTCATGATCTAAGTCTTTTTCTTCGAGGATTTCCGTAATTTTTTTACCTGTTATTTCTTTGACATCGGGAATTCCGTATTGGTCTCGAAGATGCATTCCTATCTCACTTGGATGCATTCCTTCTTTTGCGTACTTTGCTACTAGCATTTCTACTTCGTTGGGTTCGTAACTAACCCAGCTCGGAATTTCTTTCTTGCTTGGCTTGGTACTTCCTGATTGTCCTTTATCTCGACTATGTATTCGTGCCATAAATTTTTACCTCCAAATGTGTTTCCGAGAACAAAAGAGTCTCGGTCTAACCCAGTTCTCACCAGGTCATCCTAGAAATAAGGAATGATTGGTTTGTTTAAAAAAGTTACTAATTTTAATTTACCACCAGTAGTAGTAACCACTTCGGTAGTATGGTCGGTTGTAACTCCTATAATAACTTCGGTAATGCCTCCTGTAATTATAGCCATCGTAGAATCCGTGGCCGTACCCTACTCTATAACCTCGGTGGTAATCATATCTGTCATGGTAGCTTCTGTCGTAATCATAATAATCTCTATAACTTCTGTCATAGTAGTGGTAAGCGTTGGCACTAGCTACTGACATCAAAGTGACAAGTACTAAGAGTAACATTGTAGTTAATTTCTTCATCATCGAAACCCCCTCTAATTTGATATTTCACTATCTTACAATGAACACTTATTTTTATGTCTTTCTATTAACCTCTGGTTATAAGGTAAAGCTAAACATTTATATAACCAGATTAAATTCCAAACAAGCATGGGAGAAGAACTATACGACATAATAATAGTAGGGGCTGGATGTACAGGCTTCGGAGCCGCGATGTATTGCGGAAGGTTCGATATGAAAACGCTTGTTCTAGGAGATGAAATCGGAGGTACGATCATAACCACAAACGTGGTAGAAAATTACCCTGGTTTCAAACATTTAACAGGTTATGAACTTGCAGAAAAATTGAAAGAACACGCTCTCGATTACGATATAGATTTGAAAGAAGAAAAAGTAACAGAGATAGATAAAAAAGAAAACGGAGCCTTCAAGGTAGAAAGTAGTGAAGACACGTACAAAGCCAAAACCGTACTCTTCGCAACCGGAACAGAATGGAGAAAGCTAGACGTGCCAGGAGAAGAAAAATATTCTAACAACGGCGTTCATTACTGCGCCACCTGCGATGGATTCGCATACAAAGATAAAAAAATCGGCGTTGTAGGAGGAAGTGACAGTGCAGCGAAAGAAGCACTTCTCCTAACACAATACGGAAAGAAAGTATACATAATATATAGAGGAGATGAAATTCATCCTGAACCCATAAACATGGATCGAGTACAAGACAAGATTGAAGATGGAGAGATTGAAATCATCAACCATACTAATGTGACCAAAATCAAAGGTGACGGGGAAGTCATGACCCACGTAATTTTAGATAATGAATATGAGGGAAGTAAAGAATTTGAACTTGACGGACTGTTCATCGAGATAGGACATATACCATTAACTAAACTAGCGGAAGACCTTGGTGTGGAAACAGATGAAAAAGGGTATATCAAGATAGACCGTAATTCTGAAACCAACGTTGAGGGAGTATACGCTGCAGGAGATTGTGCAGATACTGACTTTAAACAAGCTATCGTGGGAGTGGCGGAAGGAACCTTAGCGAGTTATCAAGCATATCAGTATGTGAAGCAGAAAGAAATCAAGCCAATGTAAATTTATGTTGGAGTTATTTTTTCTTGCCCACCCATGTAAGGACGCAAAGCCTCGGGGATGGTAACGCTACCGTCTTTGTTCTGATAATTTTCCAGAATACCTACCATCGTCCTTGAAGTGGCGACTGCGGTGCTGTTTAAAGTATGAATTAAACTATGACCGCCGCTTTCATCTTCGTACTTAATGTTCAACCTTCGGCTTTGATAATCAGTACAGTTACTACAACTAACAACTTCATTATATTCTTCTTGTCGAGGACTCCACACTTCTAAATCGTATTTTTTACTTGCTATTTGTCCCAAGTCCCCCGTGCACACATTAACTACTTGGTACGGTAGTTCCAATTCTTTATGAACTTCCTCCGCGACTTTTATCAATTCTTCATGCCAATCCCAACTGTTTTCTGGCTTGCAAAAAACTGCCATTTCTACCTTGTTGAACTGATGAGTTCTAAACAAGCCTTTTTCATCAATGTTGTGCGTACCTACTTCTTTCCTGAAACACATACTATAACTGGAATGTTTGACAGGGAGTTCCTTCCTCTGCAATACTTCATCTGCGAATTGCGCCATTAGAGGATGCTCACTAGTTGCAATCATGTGCAAGTCTTCATCCTCAATTTTGTAAAGGACGTCGTCGAAAGCGTCTAGGTCTGTAACGCCTTCATAATGTTCTCTTCTCATCATTAAAGGCGTTTCAACATACGTGTAACCTTTCTCTTGTACCTTGTCTAAGGCGAATTGTATAAGTGCTTGGTTCAACCTTGCTAAGTCTCCGTAAAGATAGTAGAAACCATGACCTGCTATTTTTGCACTTCTTTCGAAATCAGCACATCCCAGGTCTTCCGCGACTTCCCCGTGAGGTTTCATCCAATCCTTTTTTTCTTTCGGATCTCCCCACTTCCTCACTGTTTGATTATCAGAATCATCTTCACCGTAGGGAACGCTTTCATGCATCATGTTAGGAATTTTCTTTAAGATTTCGTCGCGTTCATCCTTGACTTCTTCCATCTTTTTCTCTGCTGCTTCTAATTCATCGTCTACTTTCTTTGATTTCTTGATAAACTTTTGAGCTTTTTCTTTCTCTCCTTCTTTCATTAACTCGTTTACCTTTTCGCTGTACTTGTTCTTGTCATGACGCATTTCATCCACTTTTTTCTTTAAGTTTCTCCACTTGTCATCTTTTTCTTTTAGACTGTCGAACAAGTTTAGAAGTCTGTCTTCTTTACGCCGTTCTAGGTTTTCTCTAACCTTTTCTGGTTTTTTCCTAACTAGTTCTATATTTATCATGCCGTGTTTAGAAAGAAGAGTGTTGTTGTATTTAAACTTTATTCGTCTTCTTGGATTATTCCGTGCCCTATCAACCTAAACCTGGGTCCAATCCTTCGAGAGATTGTTATTCTAGAATTGGGTTCTGCACATACTGGTTTTTTCAACTTGCATTTGAATTGGTTCTTGCTTATATCTGTTACTACTCCTACTGTCGCGGCCGAGTTAACATTTAGCATTAACGGCTCTCCTTTCTTTATGGTTTCAACCTCAATATCCTCCTCGGTACCAACGACCTTGTCCAAGAGATGAGTTTCTACTTTCATATTGTACCAAATCTTCGGTAGCTTGTCTGGCTTTCCAACCATGTTTCCAACTAGTGAATCTGCGCCTACAACTCCAGGGTCTAGTTCCGTCATCACACCTACGCTACCACCAGGTGTGACTTTGTCCACTTGCTGTTCTCCTTTCATCAAGCCTGTGATTTTAGTTTTGTATGGCTTGGCGACTGTTTGGTTTTGTTCTTCAACCACTCTGCCAGGACGGATTTCAACCTCGTCGCCAACTTCTAACTTGCCTTGAATCACTGCTCCTCCAAGGATTCCGCCTTGTAGCTCGTTTAGGCGGCTGCCTGGCTTGTTAATATCGAAGCTTCTTGCGATGTGCATGATCGGGTCGGCTTCTTCATCTCTTTCCGGCGTAGGGATGTTTTCTTCAATGCTTTCAATTAACGGGCTTATGTTCACGCCGTGTTGTGCACTCACTGGTATTATTGGAGCGTCTTCATAATCAGTTCCTTTCAGGAATTCTTGTATTTGTTCGTAGTTCCTTATAGCTCTTTCTTTATCAACTAAGTCAATCTTGTTCTGAACCACTACTACGTTTTCGATACCGCTGATTTGTAACGCCATTAAGTGTTCTCTAGTTTGTGGTTGTGGACAATTTTCGTTCGCCGCAATTATCAATATAGCGCCGTCCATTATGGTTGCGCCTGCGAGCATTGTTGCCATAAGGCTTTCGTGTCCTGGCGCGTCTACAAAGCTTATAGTCCTGACAGGTTCTGTTTTCCCTCCGCATTCACATTCTTCATGTGGAGTGTATTTATCACATTCCTCGCATTTTCGGAAAGTAGCGTCTGCATAGCCAAGCCTTATAGTAATTCCTCTTTTTAGCTCTTCAGAATGAGTGTCTGCCCACTTCCCGCTCAATCGTTGTACGAGGGTGGTTTTTCCATGATCGACATGTCCTACAAGTCCAATGTTAACCTCTGGTGTTCCCACTATTTCTGGTTCATCTGACATGTTTAAGTCGAAAGAACAGACAGTTTATAAAAGTTGTTGCCTAGACAGTAACTTATTTAAAGGACCGATTTTTCCCAATCAGATGATGCCAGAAATCAAAGCTTTCAATAAATGGGATTGTTCAGACATTCAGGTAGAAGATCCTGGATTGAAAGATTATATAAATTTAGAGCCTCGAATCGTGCCAAAGACAGGTGCGAAATACGCAGGTAACAGGTTCCATAAATCCGATACTTTCATAGTTGAAAGATTAATCAATAAGGTAATGGTTCCTGGTCACAAGAGCAAGAAGCACTTGATAACTTCTGGACATATCACTGGAAAAGCTAGCCACGCTTATCAAATAGTTAAGGATACTTTGGAAAAGATTGAAAACGAGTTGGATGAAAATCCGATTAAAGTTTTGGTCAAAGCAATTGAAAACAGTGCTCCAAGAGATGAAATAATCACTGTTGAATACGCTGGTGCTAGATATCCAAAAGCTGTGGAGATGGCTCCGCAGAGAAGAGTTGACTACGCTTTGAGACAGTTTGTCCAAGGTAGCTACCGAACTTGTTTCAGAAGTAAGACGAGTATTAAAGACGCCTTAGCAAGTGAAATCATAAACGCTTATCGAGCTGATACTGACTCTGTCGCGATTGCCAAGAAAAAAGAATTAGAAAGACAAGCTGACAGTTCTAGATAAAAAACATTATTTTTTTAGAATTTTTCTACGATTTCGTCATCAACATCTTCCACGTTTAATATTGGAACTTCTGCTCTCTTGCTATCATCATATGCTATTCTTTCACAAGCAGTGTTTAGCCAAACGTCAATGAAAGGAAAGTTGTTCAAGCCTTCAAAGTTGATATTGTTCTGCATGAAGTAATAGAAGTTTTTATCTTCATACTTTTCTTCTAACGCTTTCGCCCACTTATACTTCAATCCTCTCTGCCCAGTCTTTGTAGTTACCAAAACGCCGATGTTGTCTTCCATGAAGAAAGTAGCCCTTGCGGCTTTCACTCTCTTAAGCATTGGTTCTACAACGCTTTTTTCCAGTTCGAAAAAGTCTTCTTCTCTCGGATTGTAACAATAAACTGGCTTGTCGTTTTTCATAAGCAACGCTTTGGGATGGAAAACTCCGTCACCAACGTATAAGAAAGCTTTTGCTTCCGTGTCGTAATGTTCGTTGTCACAACCCAATATTTGTCCAGGATTCCAAGTATGCCTTGTTTCCAACAGTTCTACTTTTTTCCCATCTTCTTCTAGTTGTTCTTTCATATCATCTATTTCGGCGATGTGCTGGACTGGTGTGAATAAAGCTAAGTGGTCTGGAGTTTTTTCCATAACTTCTTCAGGGATTTGTATGTTCAAGTGTTGCCTCGCCGGTATGTGTACAACTCTCATCAAATGTTTGGGAGGAACGAGTATCTTTTAAAGCTTTGCTTGAAGTAAATACATTTATATAATCTTATAAGAGTGAATGGTTTAGGATGGCTGAACAGAAATTAGAGAGGACACTAGGCTTGCCTGCTCTTTTATTGATAACAGTCAGCACGGTAATGGGAACAGGCATTTTCTTCCTACCCGCTGTTGGAGCTAGAGAAGCAGGTATTATGTCCCTTATTTCTTGGTCTATCCTTTCATTACTAGCCGTTTACGTTTCTATGTGTTTTGCAGAACTAGTTAGTATGTATCCAAAAGCGGGAGGTATTTACGAATTCTGCAAACAAGCATTCGGTCCTTTCCCCAGCTTCATAATAGGGTGGGGGACGTTAATAGCGGGTAATGTAACCATTGCCATGCTCATAGTTGGCGCTATAAGATATTTAAACCCTGCATTACCGGAGCTTGCTAAGATCGGCGTAAGCATTTTCTTCATTATAGCTTTCAACTACGTCGCCTACAAAGGTATGGATTTGTCAGCAGTTATGCTAGTAACTTTTGGCATGATAGCTGTTTCATCCATCGTCGCCATTATAATACCACAGTTCTTGAACTTTGATCCTTCTAACTTTGATCCTTTCTTTACGCATTCATGGACTCAAGCGTTCATAGCTACTTTCCTAATTGCAGAAACTTTCTTCGGTTGGGAAACCATTACTGAACTCGCTGAGGAAACTAAGAATCCTAGAGAAGTCATTCCAAAAGCTTTGATTTGGGGGACTATTATAGTTGCCGTGTTTGCACTCCTTTATGTCGTTGGTAGCTTAGGCACGGTAGGTTGGGCAGAGTTTGGAAGGATGGAAGCACCCCTTGCAAGCTTGGCCGGAATGTTCTACGGTGAAGTGGGAACTACCATATTTACCATGATGGTATACTTAGCTATCATCGGCAGCGTTGCAGGATTTATAGTAGCGACACCTCGACTCATACTTAGCTTAGCAGAAGACAAATTGTTCATAGAGCAAATGGCAGAGATTCATCCTGAGAACAAGACTCCTTACAAAGCTATCTTTTTCCAAACGATACTCACCAGTATTTTGGTTTTCATAGGATCAGGTAGTTATGAAACCCTGCTTTCTATGCTCTTACCTCTCGTCTTAATACTTTACAGTGCTGTGTTGTTAAGCTTGTTAGTTATGAGACATACCAAGCCGGAAGTGGAAAGAAAGTATAAAGCTCCTTATGGAGAATGGATGCCTATCGTAGGTATTTTAGCTCAACTTGGACTCATAACAGTCTGGTTGTTAAACGTGCATGGAGCTTGGCAAATTTTCAAGATAATGCTTAGCTTCTTATTCTTCGGCGTGCCGATATATTTCCTTCTCGTATTTTACTACAATCCAGCCGCTATAATAAGAATGACTGATTATCTGTCTAGGTTTAGTTACTGGTTGGAAGATTTAATATTTCCTAAGAAAGTCCGGCAACAAATTTTG
>CAYNLP010000005.1:0-45257 GCA_964398115.1 uncultured Methanosarcinales archaeon
GCATTTGTTCATGGACTTGAGCTTTTGTTTCAAGCCATGATTGTTGTCGAGCTTTTAGCTGTTCGTTTCTTTCTTGTAACAGGTCAATTTTGGCTTCGTTGCTGAACGTCAATGTTTTTCTGATGTTGAACACGAAGTCGCTAATGTCTTCCTTCATGCCCTTAACTCTGAGGTCCATTTTTGACACTGCATCTACTTGTGCATTGCTTCTAGCCTGCGCGTTCTGTGCCGCTGCCATTGGCAACGAGGCGACTAGGCCTACTAACAATATTGTAACTATTTTCTTTAACATCGAAATCACCTCCGATTTCGATTACGGAAAGCTCTTTTGTCTTTCCGCGCTCGCTTTTGTGCGAGCTTTTCTACCTATTATATAATCGTTTCATTAGTAAGAACTTTTCTTGAAACGTTTTAGCAACGGTTTTCAAAGGTTTCAAGAGTTTGTTGTGTTTAAAGATTTGTTTTAATCAAGAAGTTTTTCGTAAGGTTTATAAGGGATGATTTTAGGGTGAAACGGTGTGAAACAGTTATTTCACCCATTTTAACTTGTTTGTGCGTCCGTGGCTTTCTTTCTCTACTAGGCCTTTTTCTTCAAGTTTTTTGACAATCCTTGTTGTTTTTGCTCGTCCCAGACCGAATTCCCTGTGTAAGTCTTTTTGCATACATTCTTCTTTTTCTTCTAAGTATTGTATGACTTTCTTCTCATCTTCCCTGAAGCCTTGGAGAAATTCTTTTCTTGTTTTTTGTTGATAGTAGTTGAACATGTAAGCTATTATTACGGCGAGGAAGGTAATGAGTACTATCCAAACTCCTGTTTTTTGTTCTGTTTTAGAATACTTGACTGTGAATAGTTGTTCTTCCACTTGTTTTCCCATCCACATCAAGGTTATTCTTTGCCCGTCTGATCCTGTCTTGCTGTCCTCTGGTTTGTAAGCGTTGTTTGTTATGGTATGTCCTGGGGGTAGGATTATTTCAGAATTTATTTTTTCAACGGGATTCTCGAAGGAGAATTCGGTGTAGAAGAATTTGTTGTCTGTATTGGTGTAGACCGCGTTTTCTTTTTTGAAGGAAATTGTTAGAGTTGAAGTGTTTTGAGCTTTTATTGATATCTTTCCGTCCTGCAACCTGTAGTCAGCTTTTTCACCGTTTGCTCTTGCTTGTACGTTGTTCACTTCTTCCCCAATTGTGTAGTTCAGTATTTTGCTTACTGGCGTTGTAAACTTATATTTTAGAGTTTGTTGCACGCTCCTGTCTTCTTTCAGGTCAAAGGTAATGTTTAAAGATGAGATTTGTAGGGCTTGTGCTGTTGGCAGTGCCAGTATGAATGCGGCCAGTATCAGAATTTTTTTGTTCATCTCTTTTCTCCCTCTACCCTTTTAAACCTTTTTCGTATATTTTATCTGCTATTTCTCTCAGCTTGTCCTCATCATCTTCTGTTTTGAATAAGAGTTCTCCGTAATCGTGGACGACTACTTCTTCGTCATCCAATTCTATTACTGTTACTATACCGGCGTCGGCTTTTACATTGAATGTTTCTTTTATTTTTTCTAGATTTAAGTTCATGTCTTCTTTTGGTTTTGCACTCATAGTTGCTTTTGAATCACAGTACTCAATGGTGTATCCTTCTTTACTTTCAAGGTGGTCGTATTTTCCGTTGCAAGTTGGACATTTGGGATTTTTTTGAACGCCGTATTTTTGGTATTCGTTCTTCCATAGGTTTACCGCTATTAAGTCTTCTGCTGGTTTTTCTCCTAGTAGTATCTTGAGTGCTTCTGTTGCTTGGATGGTTGACACTTGAGTGCTTGCTGTGTTTAAAATCCCTGCAGTTTCGCAGTTTTCTAAACTTTTAGCTTTTTCAAAAACGCATTTGAAGCATGGACTGTCGTTGGTGACGTAGACCATGCCTCGATCTTCTACGGCTGCGGCGTAGATCCATGGAATGTTTTTCTTCATAGCGTAGTCGTTGATTAAAAGCCTGGTTTGCATGTTGTCTGTACAGTCGAGTATTACGTCTTCGTTTAGAGCTTCTGTGCTGGAGGTGTCTAGATGTAGTTTTTTCTCTTTTATTTCTATCTCGTTGTTTATTTTTCTTAGTCTTTTAGCAGCTGCTTCGGATTTTGGCGCGTTTATGTCTTGTTCGTCGTAGAGGGTTTGCCTGTTTAGGTTGCTTTCTTCTACTATGTCGTGGTCTATGAGGACTAGTTTTCCGACGCCTGCTCTTGCTAGTAGTTCTGCTGTGACAGTTCCTGTACTTCCTAGTCCTACTATAACGGCTGAGCTCTTGCTTAGTTTCTTTTGTCCTTGTTTTCCTATATGTTTGAGGACTTCTTGACGGTCGTATCTCATCACATTTTTAGGATGGAAGATTTGTATTTAAAAGTATGTCCAGAATTCTTTTCAATATGGAAAAGAAATAATTAAATAACGTTTCAAGAAAACAACTGCTCGTTTCACTTTTTTTGAACTTGTTTCAGTAAAGTAGTTATTTCGTTTCAACTATAGAAATATAATAGAGGTGATTTAAATGAAGAAATTAACGATAGGGCTGGTAACTGTCTTGTTGGCAACTCTCGCAATAGTAGCTGCTCACGGAGATAACAATAGATTACAAAAAGATGGAAAGGGTGAAAGCTTGGAAAACGGAAACAACCAAAATTCTCTAGACCACCGAGAAAACACAGATTTCAACATAATGCCTTTCATAGATGGTGAAGAAGAATTTGAACACATGCAGGGAATGCACGAACAGAGAGAAAATAATAACATTCCATGTCACGGAATGATGTGGAGGTAGAACTCCACACATTTCGCCAAGTATATAAGTAAAAAAACTTTACAATGAGGTGAAACAAAATGATGCACTACAGTTACAATGCAGGAATGTGGGGTTGGGGATGGATTTTCCAACTCTTAATCCTCATACTGTTCTTCGTAATACTCTGGTGGATGATCAGAAACAGTCAAAGCTTTGGTTACAAGAGTGAAGAAAGTGCTGAAGAAATCCTGAAGAAAAGACTTGCACGTGGCGAGATAGACGAAGAGGAGTACAAAAAGCTGAAAAAGGAGATTGAATGATGGAGATAGACACCAAACGCCTAGTCATAGGCATGGTCTTAGTCTTCATATTGGGAGTATCGTTCGCAATAGTCAACGGCTTTTATACAAGTCAAGCTAATGAACAACTCCCAATCATAGTTTACGGTATTTCTTTCATATCCATCCTGGTAGGAGCGTTCATCGTGGTCATGTTTCAATGGCGTATAAACAAAGCTCAACTCCGTAAATTACTGAAAATATTACCGCAGGAAGAGAGAAAACTGGTTAAGATATTGATGGATAATGACAACAAGTTAGAACAGAACAAGCTAGTCGTCCTCTCCGGCCTTTCAAAGGTCAAGGTATCGAGGACGCTCTCCAAACTTGAAGAACGAAGAGTTGTGGAGAAAAAACCCATGGGCAACACAAATCTTGTTATATTGAATTTTTAACTTTTCTTTTTCAAAACAAAAAAGGCGTGATGACTTTCATAAGGTGCAAGTTCACGATAATCTGCTATCACAAAATTTTCAGGAACTTCTTCCTCTACTTGTTTAAAAACTTCTTTAGGATTTTCTGCTACATCCACAGAAGCAGCTTTCAAACTCAAAAGTCCAAAACCTCCTTTTTTCAAGAATTCATCCATATTCTTCACAATAATTTCTAACTGGTTCTTTTGCGCAACATCCTGGAAGACGACATCAACTTCAGGTATTAAATCGTTGTACTCTTCCGGATTGTTCGCATCTACCATTAAAGGCGCCATGTTCTCCCTCTCTTCACACAACGGTATCAGGTCAAGCATGACTTCATTACTGTTATCCACACAGAACACCATACCCGCGCGGATGATGTCTGACACAAAACTTGGGGTGTAACCATGACCAGCTCCAAGGTATAATACTATGTCTTCTGGTTCTAACGCGATCTGACTTATCCCGTTCATGATTGCAGCGGCTAGCTTACTCCGATTAGGATTCCACTTCCTATACTCTTCCCCTTCTCTTTCTAAAACGTCTTCGCCGAAATGCGTCTTGCCAGAAAAATAACTCTTAGTGTATAACTCGTCTCCTTTCTTGTAAACGTTGTAAAATATTTCTTTCATTCTTCAATCCTAGAATACACCAGTCGGGAAAACCCTACTGAAAACAGTATTACTGCTATTGCCAAAGTGACCATCAAGAATTCCCTAACAGCAAATTCTAACAGAACATAACTTAGTACAAAAAAAGCCACGCTCGCTGCGAAAAAACTAGATGTGTGCTCGAAATAATTTTTTAACTTCTTTTGCTCTTTCGTTTTTTTCTCCTCCGCTACAGTTATGAAGTAAAAAACTGCGCCGAGCAAGATAAATCCGATATAGAGGGAGGGTTTGTCAATTCTGAAATAAAAGGTGAAGCTGAATATCGTAATCATAGTAAGAGCTACAGCTTCCTTCCAAAACATTTCATCATTCATCGAAGCGCTCCTCAAGTTCTTCCTTCAAATCATCGCCTATAAACTTTTCGCCAAAGTAATCAGCTCTAACCGCTAACGCGATCTTGTCAGCGATTGCCCTAGCAACTTTTCCACGTTCATCTTCATCCGCGTCTTGCACCATGCTATGATGGAATAAGTAACCATACTTTGGAGGTTTCGCTCCTGTCTTCAAATGTCTGAACAAAGCTTTTTCTGCTCCCAATAATTGTATAGCGTTGCTGGGTTTCATAGCGAGTTTTTTCAAACCACCCGCTTCCTGCAATAGTTTAGCACCCACTCTCGCTTCCGCTACTATCATCAAGTTAGGACAATAATCCTCCATAGTTTCTTTCAAGTAATTATCAAGTTTATCCAAGTAATCATATAAGTCATTAACTCGTTGGATATAATGTTCCAAAATTTCTAAATCTTTTCCTTCTAAATTTGCACCCATGCTTTCTTTAATATCAAATTGTTGCATTAACTCCTCTTTAGAATTAGCTTGGATAACTTCTATAAATTCTCTATCTTCCCTTAGTTCTTTATTGATTTCAGGAAAGTACAGCTTATACCAGTTGCGAATTCGTTCCACTAATGAATTCAAAGTGTCCTCCACTTGTTCAATGTTAGTTATAGTTTGACGAATGTAATCGTCTTTATTTACACTTTCGGAAACGGATTTTTTAGACCGTTTAATACATTTTTCCCTTAATTTTTGAAGATTAGACATACTCTTTTCACAAAGTTCGTTATCATATTTAAATTATTAACGCAAATTTATTAAATACAAAACGATGTATTAGTAATCCTTGATGGCGTTCACTCAAGGAAATATAGTTAGCGTTCATGATCTTTCTAAGGAGGATTTACTTCACATCTTAAAAGTTGCTAAAGATATGGAAGAAAATGTTGAAAAAGATTTGTTAAAAGACAAGATACTCGCAACTATCTTCTACGAGCCAAGCACTAGGACGAGGTTGAGTTTTGTCAGCGCGATGGAACAACTCGGAGGTGAAGTTTTAGGATTTAGTAAAGCCGCTACTTCCAGTGCGAAGAAAGGAGAAAGTTTGTGGGATACTATGAAAGTCGTAGAAGGGTATGCTGACGGTATTGTCATAAGACATCCTTTGGAAGGATCGGCTAGGCTCGCTTCAGAAGCAACTGAAATCCCTGTTCTAAACGCAGGGGATGGCAGCAATCAACATCCAACGCAAACCCTGCTAGACTTGTACACGATTCAAAAGGAAAAAGAAGATTTAGAAGATTTGAAAGTTGGAATTCTGGGAGATTTGAAGTATGGTCGTACAGTTCACAGTTTGATATCTGCTATGAGCTATTTTAATCCAGAATTTTATTTCGTCGCGCCTGACGCTTTACAACTTCCAAGTCAGTATTTGGAGGAGTTAGATAAAGAAAGCATTCCTTATACTCTAGAAGAAGATTTAAACAAAGTAATTTCTGAATTAGACGTTTTATACGTGACCCGAATCCAAGAAGAACGCTTTGCTGACCCGCAAGAATATGAAAGGTACAAAGGAACTTACCAAATTGACAAAAGCATCCTTCCAAAAGCAAAAAAAGATTTGAAAATTTTACATCCTCTGCCTAGGGTGGATGAAATAAGTCCTGAATTAGATGATACAAAACACGCGGTTTATTTCAGCCAAGCTGCTAATGGCGTCCACGTCCGCAAAGCGCTCTTAGCCACGTTACTAGGTGATATTGAATGAAAGAATTAAAGATAAGCGCGATAGAAAACGGGACGGTGATTGATCACATCCCTAGCAACCACACTTTCAAAGTAGTGGACTTGTTAGACTTAGAAGGTATTGAAGATACGGTTAGCGTAGCCACGAACCTAGAAAGTAAAGCTATGAAGAAGAAAGGAATTGTCAAAGTTGGAGGAAAGGAATTAACGAAAGAAGAAGTGGACAAGATCGCGTTGTTAGCTCCAGATGCTACAGTCAACTTCATCCAAGACTACGAAGTTGTGCGTAAAGAAAGAGTTGACATCCACGACAAAGTAAAAGGAATAATTAAATGCGGCAATCCAAACTGCATTACTAACAATGAAGAAGTAACAACCAAGTTCTACGTTTTAGAAGAAAACCCGTTGAAAGTGAAATGTCATTATTGCGAAAGAATATTCGACCAAAGCGATGTAGAGATAAAGTAATTTATTCGTAATCAAGCATCTCTTCCCTCCTATCTCTATCATGATACGGTGGTAAACTCATCTTTTTTACACTTGAACAAATCGTTCGAGATATTCCTTTCTCTTCATCAAAGAAGGTACTAAATTCAAGATTCTCCTCTATCTCACCAACGGATTCAATCTCAACTCTTCCCTCCAAAGGCTTCTGCTTCGGAGAAAATCCCTTTTGATAAACATTTTCAAAAGTATCAGACAAAGTCTTCGAAATCATCGGATCGTTATCTCTTCCACTATCACTAATAGTCGAAGCCTTTCGTGCCTGACTATAACCCTCTATAACATGTTTCATACTCATATAGATAAGAAAGGATAAAGTTTATCTTATAAATTTTGCTTACCCTTTTTTTGTAAAATATAAAAAAACTTAGATATGAAAGAAAAAAAAGGAGTATAATGTTATTAGGAACACTTTTTTTAGTTGTTTTATTAGCCGAGCTAACTCTTTTATCTACATTAGTATATTCTATTAGAAAACCGGAAAATGGATTGTGGCCTCCAAGAAATAAATTTACTTTTTGGATTAACTGGACTAACAAAGCTGTAATCTATAGTGTATTATTTGTTCTAACGATATTAGGTTGGAATAATTTTGTACTCCCAGATTGGATGCGATATGTGTTAGGACCACTCTTTCTTATTATTGGAACTTACTTTAGTCTATCAAGTGTAAGAATTCTCGGTAAGGAAAGGACTGTAGGTAAAGAGAGAGGACTATGTTCGCAAGGAATTTACTCTTATACCAGAAACCCTCAGTATATATTCTTCATACTATCCATAATAGGTTATACTATAGTTGTAAATTCTATTTACGTCTTTACCTGCGCATTTATCCTGATCTTGTGGTATCTCCTAGCACCTTTAGCTGAAGAACCTTGGCTTAAAAAGAAATATGGAAAAGAATACTTAGAATATAAAGAAAAAGTTCCTAGATGGATTTAGTCTCTTATGAAACTTTATAAACTAAGTTCGTTTTTCTCATACAACCCATGTCAAAAGATAAAAAACATCAAATAACAAGTCGAGAAAGACGGAAAGTAAAGAAGTTTATAGAAAACATAGATGATATTAGAGGTAGAGGTACTGAACTCGTTAGCGTTTACGTACCCGCTGGTTATGATTTAAACAACATCATCCAACACTTGCAAGAAGAACAAAGCACCGCTCAAAACATCAAGTCTAAACGCACTAGAGAAAACGTAATAGACGCTTTGGAAAGGATGATAAGGCATTTACGAGTTTATAAGAAAACCCCTGAAAACGGTTTAGCGGTATTCGCCGGGAACATTGCAGAACAGGAAGGACAACAAGACGTTGAAGTTTGGAGCATCGAACCACCCGTTCCCATCAACCAACGACTTTACCGTTGCGACAAAGAATTCGTTACGGAGCCTTTGAAAGAAATAGCTGAAGACCGTAACGTTTACGGCATGCTCGTTATTGACAAGAGAGAAGCCGACCTCGCACTGTTAAAAGGAAAAACCATCATCCCCTTGACAAAATCAACAAGTAACGTTCCTGGAAAGACGAAAGCAGGCGGACAGTGCCTAAGCCCTGACACCCTCATAACCCTTCCAGATGAATCTAGAAAGCCATTAAAGAAAATCGAGGTTGGAGAGAAGGTTCTTAGTGTTGATATGAAACCGCTATCTCCCTACACTTACTCATCTTCCAAAGTAACGGATAGATGGAAGACGAAGAAAAAAGTTTACGTTTTAAGTTTTGAGGAGATAGAAGAAAAGATTGTGTGCTCTCCAGACCACGAAATATTTGTCTTTGAACGTTCTTACGATTGGATACCTACTGAAGGACTAAGAGAAGAAGACAGACTGGCTCTGGAAGATGAAGATAAGGGCAGAGAAAGGGTTCTAGGTCTAACCTTAAAAAATATAGAAAAGAGGGAAGAAGAAATGGAAATGATTGATATAAGCGTAGAGAGTGGGAATTTCTTAGCCAATGGAGTGGTAGTTCATAATTCTGCCCAACGATTCGAGAGGCTTAGAGAAGGAGCTGCTAAAGACTTTTACAGAAGAGTGGCGGAGAAGATGAAGAAAAGCTTTCACGGCAGGGAAGACATCCAAGGCATCTTAATCGGAGGACCGGGTCATACCAAGAACGAATTCGTCAATCAGGGAAACCTGCCTCAAGATTTGAAAGACAAAATAATAACCATGAAGGATTTGAGCTATACCGGCCAGTTCGGCTTGGAAGAACTTCTTGAAAAGTGTGAGGACGTTTTGTCTCAGGAAGAGGTTGTTGAAGAAAAGCAATTGATGAAAAAATTCTTCGAACTCTTGGGCAGCAATCCCGGCAAGGTAGAATACGGTCCTGAAGCCACTATGAAAGTTTTGAAAATCGGTGCTGTAGACACTTTGCTACTTTCTGAAGAATTAAGTGATGACAGAATTCACGAGTTTGAAAAAGAAGCTCAGAAAGTGAGCAGCGATGTTAAGATAATATCTGAAGAAACCAGAGAGGGGAAGCAACTTCCTGACTTGGGTGGTGTTGCAGCGATTTTAAGATACGCGGTTAACACTTAAGCTCTTGCGTGAGTTCTGCTTTTGAGTCTGTAATTAGCTAAGTCTTTTCCTTCATCCTCTAACCTTCTCATCAAAGATTGAATTCTTGAATCGTCAGCAGTTACGTATTTACCAGTGTTTGGTTCTTGGAAGCCCAATTCAACTTTACCATTGCGACCATGACAGTCACTTCCAACGCTTACTAAAGCGTTTAAGTCCTTAGCCATTTCTAAAAAGTGTTCGTTTTCCTCTACGGTGTGTTGTCTGTACAATGGTTCTACCCCACCAGTTATTTCTATCATCGCTCTCAAGTCATCCATTGCAAATTCTTTACTTCCAATCTTTTCAGTTTGTGAAACACTCCAGTTATAAGACCTAGAGGTTGGCCTCGACTTTGATTCTTCAATACTGTACCTACCGGGATGCGCGAGTATTGTTATCATGTTCAACTCTTGAGCTCTTTCCACCATTTCTTCCAACCTAGGCGGCTGCCACCTAGTCTTGCTATCTAATGTATTGATGAAAGTCTGGAAAGCTCCTTCCTTACTCATTCCAAGATGGTTTTCTGCCAGTGCTTCAGCGATAAACCTTGACCCTAGATAAGGCTGATCTATACCTTTAGGACTACTCTCCCTCGCTATTTCAAGAACTCTCTCCTTTCTGATAGGATTGTATTCAATACCAGAATCAAGAGACTTATTTCGCCATTTATCATTTATTCTATCTACATCTTCTAATCTGGCTCTAGACTTTCGCCTTCGTGTTTCTTCTAATGCTTCTTTAAAATCTTCTACTTTATCTTTTCCTCCACCTTGATAACCAATTGCCAAAACGTGTACTTCAGAACCACGCCAGTCCGTGGTCATTTCAACACCAGCGTAAGTACGGTTCAAGAAAGGTCTCAAAAATTTAGCTTCCTCTTCCACTTCTGGAATTACAGAACTAAATCCATGGAGTGTATCATGATCAGTCAACGCCAAGTATGATATGCCACTTCCAAAAGCTAACACCATTAAATCCAACGGGTTAAACTCGCCATCAGAAGCTGTAGTATGAGTATGGAAATCAACAACGTTTTCTCTACCGCTATTAATCTCATCTAACACTATCCTCTCTAGACTTTCATCATCCAACCTATTTGCAAAATACCTTGCTGGACTAGGCAATATCATATCCATAGCAATGAACAGACTCTTAAATGCTTTAGCCCTGCGAAACATATTTAAATAGTGCACTAATCTGATATGTCGTATAATGGCACGGATAACTCACAAGAAAGCAGGAAGCATTAATGAAGGCGACAGCGTTGTTATCGAAGGAGAACCTTGCAGGGTGAAAAAGATAAGCACATCTAGCCCTGGAAAACACGGCCACACAAAAGTAAGGATTGAAGCTGTCGGCATGCTTGATGATAAGAAGAGACAAACTGTCATGCCCGGCGACGAAGATGTTGAAGTTCCTATCATTGATAAGAGAAATGCACAAGTCCTCAGCGTAAAGGGAGACAGCATTAACGTTATGGACTTAGAAAATTATCAAACATTCGACCTCGACGTTCCGGAAGAACTACAAGGAGAGATCGAGGAAGAAGACAACGTGCTTTACTGGGTTATCCTCGACAACAAAGTTTTGAAAGACGTGAAGTAAAATGGCAAAGTTCAAAGCAGCACAAAACAGGCTTTTCAAGAACATATTCATCTGTAAGGATTGCAAAGCGAAAATCCGAGCGGATAATCTAGACGTTACTAAAGGCAAAGTCAAATGCCGAAAGTGCAACAGTCGTAGTTTAAGACCTGTACGCAAAAAATAACTGCTTCTCAACGTTTCTAAAAGACAAAATATATAAACGAAGAACACATAAGTAAGTAATCCAATGGGACACAAAGCAATTTCCACCCTCTTCTTATCAATACTTCTAGTCACAGCAGCAGGCGCAGTATTAAACGACCAGGCTGAGCAAAAATCAGATGTTTTCTTGATCAAAACAGACAATCCAAGTATAAAGTCCAAGTTTGACGTACGCTATACTTTCCCTTCAGGATTCACAGCCATGCTAAATGAAAACCAGGTTGAAAACTTAGAAAGAAGAGGGATCAGTGTTGAAAGAGTTCCTATATACAGTTTAGCTAAACCGCCCGGAGCATGTAGTCCATGGCCAGACTGTAACAAAGACGACTCCAGTATTTCTGTAAACTGGGTTAATCCAACCGATAGCGAAACAGTCAGCGGAACCGTAACTATCCAGATTAACGCTTCAGACAGCGACGGAGATATAGAAAAAGTAGAGTGGAAAGTCGACAGCGATGATTCTTTCCGAAGCACAAACTACAACAATACCACAGGTTACTACGAAGCCACGTGGAACACCACTACTTATTCAGAAGGCGATCATGACCTAACAGCTGAAGCGACAGACAATGACGGAAACACAAAGCAAACGACTATAACAGTTACTGTAGACAATGAAGAAGACAGCACGTCAAGGTCCGCAACGCCAAGCGATCAAACACCATACGGCATAGAACAAATATACAACGACTCAACCATTTCTAGCACCAGTGGTGGAGATGGCATTGATGTTGCAATATTAGATACTGGCGTATACAAAGACCATCCAGACTTAACTAATCGAGTCGAACAATGCGTTGACTTCACCAGCGGCGGACCGATGCAGACAAAAATTAGTGAAGGGGAATGTGAAGATAAAAATGGTCACGGAACACATACTTCCGGAACCGCACTTGCTGACGCTGGAAGCGACGACAAAGGTATTTACGGCGTGGCTCCACAAGCAGACCTATACGCTTATAAAGTCTGTGGCAGTAACGGTTGCTACACTGACGACATCGCAGCCGCAATTGACTACGCTGGTGATAATGGTGCGGAGGTTGTAAGTATGAGCCTTGGAGGAGACAGTCAAAGCAGTCTAATCCGAGACGCAATTGATAGGAATAAAGATCAAATATTGTTTGTAGCAGCAGCTGGCAACGACGGTCCAGACTTAGAAACAATGGATTATCCAGGAGCAGATCCAGATGTGGTAGGAGTAGCAGCAATTAATAATAACAAGAAAGTTCCTGACTTTTCCAGCCGAGGAAAAGACGTTAGTTCATTTGATGAATCTACTCACAAACTAGTTGAAGTAGCAGCAGCTGGTGTAAATGTGGAGAGTACTTGGAACGATGGTACTTACAATACTATTTCAGGTACGAGTATGTCAACGCCACACGTTAGCGGTTACGCCGCGAAGTACTGGTCAACCAACACCAGCTTGACACCACAACATGTTAGAGATCATATCCAAAGCAGAGCAGGTAAGACCAATATTACGAAAGGCTTACACGCTACGAGTGGCTATGATCCCGCCGCGGGTATCGGACTCCCAACCGTCAGCTAAACAAAACATTTCTTTTCTCTACTTTTTTTGGATAATATTTTTATATAGATGTAGAAATAATTGTCTAGTATGGGAATTGTAGAGATAATTAATAGTGGTTGGTTCACTCTTTTCTTCTACTTAGCTATCGCAGCTACTATATATATTAACAGAGACAAGTTTGAATTCCAAGGTAAGTTCGTAGCTTTGTACAAGACTGCACTTGGCTTGGAAAAAATGGATGAACTAGCCAATGCAAAAAGTGACAAGTGGGATAAGGTTGGAAGATGGCTTTTACAAGTTGGTTTCTGGATCTCTCTCACATCATTACTTTCACTAGTCGTTCTAGATCAGTTCGGAGTTAACATTCCTTTCTTCATAGTCTTAACCGGTTTTGGATCGTTCATACTCTTCTTGATAGGCTTGTTCGTGTTTAGACAGATAAAGAAAGCGTCTCACCTGGGAATAATAGTGGGTTATCTTGGCATGATAGCTATAGTTGTTGCTTTGTTTTACGGCCTTCATCAAATGGTTACACAGCCTGAAGCAGCACCTACCATATCACCTGTATTGCCAGGTGTAGACATACCGGGTAGCCCGATTGATCTTCCGTTAATCATCGGATTTTTAGTATTGTTCGCTGTTATTGTAATTCATGAATTCAGCCACGGCGTGGTGGCTAGAGCTCACGATATTGAGGTTAAGAGTTCTGGATTTGTCATGTTCGGGCCTATACCTGGTGCTTTTGTCGAGCCTGATGAGGAAAAGTTAGAGGAAGAAGATTCTAAGATTCAAAATGCTATCTTTTCAGCCGGGCCTTTCAGTAATGTCATTACTGGTTTTATAGCGATTATAGTATTAGGGCTTGTAATGAATCCTGCTATGGGCGTTTTATTCGACAACCCCCAAGGTTTTCAGTTCAGCCAGATTGATAATGGAAGCGCAGCTGACAAGGCAGGATTGCAAGCAGGCGTGACTTACAATATTATTAATAATCAAAGTGTAAGGAGTGCTTCTGAATTCAGGAAAATGGTGCAGAACGTTTCTCCGAATCAAACCTTCTTTATTGGTAACGAGCGAGAAATGCATAAGGTAGTAGCTACTCAATGGGAAGGTGAACCTGGGAAAGGTAGGTTAGGTGTTAGAGGTTGGAGTACTGATTTTGAGAATGAAGACTCTTGGTGGGGTATTATATTCTTGCAAATTCGCGAATTCTTTGAATGGTTTATTATTTTAAGCTTTGGTCTTGGACTTGCTAACCTCCTTCCTATAGGACCTATTGATGGTGGTCGTATGTGGAGGATTGCTTGTCATAAAATGTTTGGTGAAGAAAAAGGGGATATGGTTTGGAAGAAGAGCAGTGTTTTCTTCCTCTTACTCATCGTTGTATTGTTGTGGCCTATCATCAAAGCAACTGGATTGTTGTTCTGGGAATACACTTTCGGTTTGTTGATATAATTTTTTAAACAATACAATTATTTCTCTACAGTATGCAGTTGGATGTTGTTTTGAAGGAGCCGGCAATTTCTGGGAATGTAGGAGCGGTTGCTAGGACTATGAAGAATTTTGGATTTGAAAACCTCGTATTGATTAATCCCGAGTGTGATCACTTAGATTATGAGGGTAAGGCTAGAGCTATGCATGCCAAGGATGATGTACTGGATAGTGCCAGGGTTGAAGACGAAAACTATTTGGAAAGATATGATTATCTAGTCGCAACTACCGCTATCATAGGCGGTGATTATAATATTAAGAGGAGTCCTGTCGCACCAGAAGAGTTGGGTGAAAGACTTGCAGAGGTAGAGAACGATGTTAGAGTAGGTATCTTGTTCGGTACTGAAGACCAAGGTTTGAGCAATAAGGAGATTATGAAGTGTGATTACGTGTGTACCATACCTACGCATACAGAATATCCTACGATGAATCTTAGCCACTCCGCAGCGGTTATCTTATATGAAGTGTTTAAAGCATCGGATCGAAAAGATATAACGGAAGATATCAACGCGGTTGGGGAAGAGGAAAAAGAAATATTGCTTGAGAAGATTGACGCTGCTATTGATAATGTAGAGTGGCAGAATGATCATAGGAAGGAGATGCAAAGATTTCTTTGGCGGCGTGTCCTCGGTCGTGCTATGCTGACTAATAGGGAGGCGCATGCGTTGATGGGATTTTTCAAAGAGTTCAACCGATGAATTCTCCTAAGTCGTACATGAGGATATTCCGCACTTTCTGATCAGTTACAGGTTTGTTAATGCGGTTTAGTTCTTCTCTTTTTCTTTCCACTCTGTCTTGGTATGCTTCTTCCACTCGTTTGAATAATTCTTTTATTCTTTCATCTCCTTCGAGCCTCTCATAGAAGTCTTCTGAGCCAATTGCGAACAAGTCAGGCCAAGGCTGAATTTCTTTATTATCAGGACTGTAAATGGAGAGTCCTACTTGCAAGGGCGGGTTAGAGGTCCTGACCGCGTAGAGTTGGCCGTCGTTTACTTCATCCACGTTTATTTGATAATTTTTGGGGAGGAGTCCTTGGTAGGTTTCGATACTTTTTTCTCCTTGGTTGGAGGTGAACTTTTCTCGTGTCCACATGTCTACTTCTGATTCTAATTCTAGCATTTCGTCTAGGGAGAGGAATGATCCTCTTGGTGGTGCTAGTCTTTCGTTGAGGATTGTATCGTAAAATTCTTTAGGATTCATTTCAAAAACACCTCACTAATTTTTCACTATTTTATCATACTAACACACTTATATAAATTATCTATCCCGTACAAGGTGAATAAAATGTACGAAGAATTATTAGAAGAAATAGGTCTCACCCAAGGAGAAACCAAAGTCTACCTAGCCTTATTAGAACTTGGCTCTTCAACCGTCGGACCTATTGTAAATAAATCAGGCGTGGCTTACAGCAACGTCTATAACATCCTAAAAAGGTTAAAACAAAAAGGGTTAGTAACTTCTGTCAAGAAATCAAAGACCAAGCATTTTCAAGCCGTAGAGCCATATAGTCTGAAAGAATACCTAGAAGAAAAAGAGGACAAGATTCAAGCACAAAAAGAAAGATTAAAAACAGCAATTCCAGAATTGAAACAATTACACAAAGAGGAAGAAAGGCAGGAAGCAGAAGTCTTTGAAAATTATAAAGGAGTGAGAGCAGCTTATGAAAAACTAGTAGAAGAAGCTGAAAAAATAGATTTCCTATATTTCTATCAAGAAGAAAATGTGAATAAGGTTGATCAATTCTATCAAAGAATATGGACACTATTCCAAGATGTGGAGATGCGTGGAATAACCCAAGAAGAATATCAAGAAAGAGATTTTATGGAAGAAATTAAGCAAAGCGTTGAGATGAGGTTTGTAGATTTCCCAGTGCCTAGCAATATCGACATTACTGGTGACAAAGTTTTAATCATTTCATGGAAAAAACCTACTGCCATATTGATAAAATCAAAAGATACAGCCCAACAATTGCAAGAATATTTCGATAACTTGTGGAAAGTCGCCGACAATTAATCTTCAAAGAATTCTTTCACTTTCTCATTAGGTTCAGGATCGGCGTCGTCACTAAGTTTATAGTAGGTTTTTTCTGCGCTTGTCCCCCAACTATAATCTCCTTCTTCATCCTCAACATCGGCTACTTCGAAGATTCCAAGTTCTAAACCTTTCTTAAGGTGGTAGTAGATAGTCCTCAATGTTACTGGAGAAAATATTTCTTTGTAAGCTTTGTGAATTTCATATCCGTAACCGCTGCCCATATGATAGAGGATGTCAACGATGTTCTTTCTAACATCACTTCCCAACGGTCGCCCCCTTGCGTCTGCCATCTTGAAATACTTTGCGATATGTTACTATAAAAACTTTATGATTGTTAATGGTGTTCTCGTAGTTTCTTTATAGCTTGATCAAGTTCGTTCAACTTCTGCCTTACCGATCTACTATCACCTTTCTTTACTAATTCATCTAGTTCGTTAACCTTCGCTTTCAAATCTTGTAAGTGCTCTACCCCTTCTTCGCCACTTTCACGACTGAACTCAGGTGGCTGCTCTGCTTCTTTTGAAAGTTCTTCACTGATGCTGTCAGCTTTTTGACTGAACTCTTCAATCTCATCTTTTATCATATCTGTTTCTTCACTTGCTTGTTCAACATCTTCTTCAAAACTTTCCGGTTTGTACTCTGGAGGTTCTTCACCACCTTCTTCTTTTGACTGTTCTGATTCTATGCCTGGATGTGTTTCTGGTCTTTCCTCAACTCGTTCTTTTTCTTCTTCTACGTTAATGATTCTATCTACCAGTATGAGGTATACTTCTCCGTTTTCTAATGTGTAATATGTTCTTACGTCGTTTTCCAAGACATTACTTGACTTTTTAGCGAGGCGTGCTAGTTCAACAACTGTTTTGTCATCAATTTTTTGATTCTCTCCCCGATCCCCTATGGATCTTCTTTCCATATCTCCGTTTTCGTTTCTACCTACTTGTTGAACTTGATGTGCTATTTGACTTTCTTCTAGTTTCAAGTCTTTGCTTACTTCGAAATAATCTTTCTCTAAGCCCATGCCGTATTCTGGGAATCCAAACCAGGTTTCTACACTTATCTTATTGGAATCTCTTAGTGCTTTTGCTTCTGCGCTTGTATCACTGTCTGGCATTTTTTGTATGATAAGTCCGGAGTAGAATTCACTTATGTTTTGATTTTCTCTGTGTTTGAAAGCATCTCTTGTGAACAAGGATGACCAAGACATCTTTACTGCGTCGAGGAGTTCATCTAATCCTTTCACGTTTTGGAATATACCTCCAAAGCCGTTGTCTCCTAGGTTGTAGTTAGGACTGGGTATGAGAGTTACGTACGCGTCTTCTTCCTCTCCTACGATTTGACTTGCACTTCCTTCTTCATCTACGCTTAAGGTTTGGTATGCTTCTTCAATGTTTTTTCTAACATCTCTTGGTATGTCTCCACGCATGGCTACTTGTTGTAAGCTGTCGTAGTCTTCATCTGCTAAGAATTCGGCACCTATCTCTTCTATATCATTGTGGGCTACGTATTTTTCGAGAGCTTCTGCGGTTATTACAAATCCTAGTGGTGTGTCAATGTGTTTTCTAGAAAGCCTTGCGAGGTCTAAAGCTCTCTGTCCTACACTGTCTCTGTCCGCTTTGTCTACGTTTCCTAAAGTTACTATGTAATCCATTACTTTATTTCACTGCCGAGAAATTATTTAAAGGTTGTGTTTTACGTCACTCTTTGAATTGCTTCTTGAACGGTCTTACCTCGATACACTATATCTTTTAATGCTTTGGTCATGCTGTACGGTTTAGGATGTTGCCAAACATTCCTACCCATCGAGATTCCGGTTGCGCCAGCGTCCATCGCTGCTTTTACAGCTTCCAAAACCGTGTGGTCATCACGCTTCTCCCCTCCACTTAGCAGTACTCTGCATTTACCAGCGCTTCGGACAATCCAGGGGAATCCTTGATTGTCTTGGTTATACTTTATTTTGACAAAGTCTGCACCGAGTTCTAAGGCTATCCTGGCTGCGTATGCGATGTTGTCAGTGCTTGTTTCATCATGTACTTCCGGACCTTTAGGATACATCCAAGCAATTACAGGAATGCCGTAGTCGTGCGCTTTGTCTACTATTTCTCCAAATTCTTGAAACATTTCAGCTTCGGCGCTGCTCCCGTCATAGATTGTGTATCCTATCGCGTCCGCGCCGAGTTTCATAGCTCTTTCTACACTGCAGTACTGCCTCGAAACTGGGTTTAGGTGTGCTAGGTCGGTTTGTCCGTTAAGTTTCAGAACTAAAGGTACATCCTTGTACGGGCCCATGTAGTATTTTTCCGCTACTCCTGGTTGTAAGACTATTCCTGAATAGTCGCCTTCAAGTGCGAGGTTGAGAATGTTTTCTGGATCGGCTGTTCTGCGATTGAAATTTTTAGGGCCGTGTTCTAAGCCGTGATCATAAGCTAGGAGCATGCACTTGTCGTTCCGAAGAATCTTACTTATTTTGACCAAAACACCCTCACCTCTTTTTCTTATTAGAAGGTATGTTGCTTATATAAATTTTTTCAAACCTCTTCCCACATCATTTCTCTTTCGTCACCGGGTAGGAGGCCTTCCATTTCTTCCATGTTCAAAAGCTTGTTGTGAGCACCGTAATGTCGGAGGACGCTTTCTGAATTTATCATACCCATTCGAATGCAAGTCTCTAAATTTTTATTTTGTGCTAGGCCTGCTACAAAGGCGGAAGCGCAGGCATCACCTGCGCCTGTTGTTTCAAGCACTTCACACTCAGCATGGGGTTTGGCCTCTAATATCTGGTTTCCGTCAGTAGCCACTACCCCTTCTGATCCTTTGGTAATAACCGCCTTTTCCATTCCGAGGTTTAAGAATTCTCTGAGATTATCTTTTGCATTCTTTTCATCTAGAAGGTCTTCTGCCTCTTCCTCATTGAGTATTATAGCGTGAGATTTCTCCACTATTTCTCTGACGAAGTCAAGTCCTTTCTTTGTAACTGTAGAGGAGGGAGCATAAACTATTTTCATATCTTTTTCTTTAGCCTGGCTCGCAACTTTCTTCATAGTATCGAGGCTGTCTTCTAACATGCTGGACAGGTAAATGTATTTCGAATCAAGTTTTTCTTGATCTATCTCTTCTAATCGTAGGTCATTATTGCAACCTTTAAAGGTTAAAATAGTCCTGTCTTCTTGCATGGTACTGTCTAGAATGACTGAAAAACCAGACTTATCTCCTCTAGCTCCGATGAACTCAACCCGTTCTTCTTCCAATCGTTGAAGTATCTTCTCTCCATTGGCATCTCTACCTATCTTGCCAAGGTATGCCGTGTTTAATCCGAGTCTGCTCAAAGCCACAGCTGAGTTAACGCCGTTCCCGCCAACGTCGTACCTCATTTCCTTTATTACTATCTTGGATCCGAGCGGATAAGCGATGAGTTCTTCTTCAGAAGTCGGAGTCTTGATATCTATGTATTCATCTCCTTCAGTATCGGCAAAAGCATCAATGGTGCTAGAACCCATAGTTATGACGTCGAACATGTTACACCTCTTTTTCATTTCTCTCTTCTTGAAAGAAGTATATAAACTTGTTGATTACATTTATTTTCTATATAGAAAATAAATAATGATTCAAACAAAATTTTATATAAAGTAAAATTTTCCACAAAAACTAGGTGATGTTTGATGTCCAGACTTGTAAAGCATGATAGCAATGGACCAGAAAAGGTAGAAGTTGGCGATGAATCAGTTTATATTTGTCAGTGTGGATTGTCCGATAACAAGCCTATGTGTGACGGAAGCCATGCCAAAACTCAAGATGAAGAAGATGATGAACTTTACGTCTATGATGAAGATGGTAATCGTGTAAAAATTGAATCCTTGTACGAATGAAACTCCCTTTAATTAGAAAAGAGGAAGTTGCAGAAGACACCATGTCTTTCTATTTCGACATATCAAACCAAGACCTAGACTTCAAACCGGGTCAATTTGGAAACTTCGTCCTTGAAGACATGGTCGAAGAGGATAACAAAGGGAATATGCGTTCTTTTTCAATCGCTAGCAGTCCTAACAACAATGAGGAATTGATGATAGCCACTAGGATGAGAGAGAGCGCTTTCAAAAAGAGTTTGAAGCAGATGAGCGAAGGTGATGAGATAAACTTCATGGGACCCATGGGCAACTTCACATTGCACAGGAACACTGACAAACCCGCTATACTACTTGCAGGAGGAATCGGCATAACACCTTATCTAAGCATGGTAA
This sequence comes from uncultured Methanosarcinales archaeon, assembly GCA_964398115.1. Classification (GTDB taxonomy): domain Archaea; phylum Nanobdellota; class Nanobdellia; order Woesearchaeales; family CAYNLP01; genus CAYNLP01. The sequence continues at coordinate 20,365 of CAYNLP010000005.1, forward strand.
AGTATGCGACAGAAGAACAAACCAATCATGAATTATATCTTTTCTACAGCAATCGTACGCCGGAAAGCACTGCTTTCTTAAAAGAACTTCAACTGTTAGAAGAAAAAAACGATAACTTCACGCTAATACCGACAATAACGGATTCGGAAAATCAAGATTGGGATTATGAATATGGACGTATCGGACCAGAAATGTATGAAAAACATTTGGATGATGAAACAATTGAAAGTAGCGTTTGGTACGTGGTAGGACCTCCAAACATGGTTAAAGGAGTGAGAGAAAATCTCATAGATTGGAAAGTAGACGAGTTAATGATAGAAAGTGAAGACTTCTCCGGATACTAGATGTTATCTAAAACTTCATGAGCATCACTAGTATGCAAATAAGGCTTTATTCTTTCCCAATCTCCACCAAATTCACTCTTTAACTGTGTAAACCTGTAATCCCTTTCTCTGTTACTAACCCTAGCCTTTTTATCAGCCTCTATCAAACCATAAGGGTATCCTGGAAAGACAGGATCATTACTCATACTTTTCAAAACTTTCAACAAACTTTCCTCAAAGTCAAACGTGTCAATCCGAAAAACATGATTAGAATTTTCATTAAGCCTCGCAAACAACACTTCTACACCCCCTCCTTCAAATACTGGTTTGTAATACCAACTCCCATTCTTCAGACTTGAAATAGCAGCGGAAAAAACCCTGCCTCTTTCCGTCATCAAACCACTCGTCTTCGACAATCCCGTCACTGCAGAATCTTTTTTTCTTAAAACTTGCAGAAGTTGTTCTTCCTGTCTTACCCTACTGTATAAACTACCATCTAATACTATGTAATCCGCATCAACGTCTTTAGCTAATTTTAACTCGAATAAACGTCTACACACACTTGCTATCTTCTGCGCTCTCACTCTCTCTTCACCAGTTTTCAAACCAGGTTCGTCATTGTCAAACTCCAACTTTGGCATAGCCGTTTCCGGAAAAGTTTGCACCTCAAAGCCTCCATCTTCAAGCGTTACTAAAAGTTCAAAACTTTCTCTTTCTTCACCAGTTTTTTCTCTACCCTCGTACTTCACAACCGCCCCTCTAATTAGTTGTAAAGAAAAACTAGCCGCGCCCAAAACTTCTGCGTTTCCACCATCGATGAAAGCAACTTCACTCTTTTTAGAAGAATCTATCTTGTGAAAGTTTTCTTTTGAAATAGGAACAGGTTTTTGCCCCTCTTCTAACGTGAGTGCTTTATCCTCCTCTATGCTTTCATCACTTACTATTTCTAAAACTCTTTCTTTAACACCCATATATTAGAAGTTAAAGCTTTAGTGATTTATTTACTCTTCGGGCGTTGGGTTAGGACCAGTACCGCCTTTAGGATGGAAGTTTTCCGGTTTTTCAAACGGTACTTTCATATCTAAGAATTGTTTTATCCATCCACTAAAGAAATAAGCTTCTCTCCACAGTTCTCTCTTCCACTTTTCTTTCTGCTGCTTCCACAAACGATTCCTATACCAATTGTCAAAGTGTTTAAGAAACCAATGATCTTTCCACATATTCTTATAATCGAGTTGAAGCCAAGCTTCAATCTGAAGCGTTAAGTCTCCTCTCCAAGTACTCACTTTCTGACCTTCTTGCACCACTTCAGTCTTGCTAGCTACTAGATTTCTCCAATTGATGAGCATAACGTATCGAAAGTAATTATTCTCTATCGGGAACTTTTGAAGACGCCACCAAGCTCTATGCTCTCGAGTGCCACCTTGCAATCTCTTTTCGTAGTAGTAGTGTTCAAACTTGTCATCATCGCTGTCTGGATCTTCCCAACTATGATCTTCAAGCCAGTCATGCATCCACTCATACAAGTTCTTCACATGGAAAACGTCTTCTTTCTCTATTTCAAACTGAGCGGCTTTAACATCCCTCTCATCTCCAGGTCTTAACAACTCTCCTACCATACTTTCATAATAAACAAACAAGATACTATTTAAACGTTACTGAGAAATTCTAAGTCAGTATATAAATCATCCACTAAGAAATCTTCTCCATACTCTACAGCTAAGAAATCACCAATTTCTCGTCTTCTATCCTTCAAAAATTGCAAAACCTCCCCATCCATCAAATTCATCTGAGATTCATAACACTTCACTAATTCTTCCCACTCCTCAATATAATCAGAAACGTCGCAAACAAATTGTAGCCGTCGCTGTCCTGGCACCATGTAATAAACTATTTGATCAGCACACCAGCTTTCACCATCTAATTCATCCAATCCATCAAACTTTGCATATCTAGCAGCAAACCTTGCAATCTCTCCCGTAGCAACGTGGTCAGGATGAGCTCTCCCATCCCTATGACTACCGTGTTGCGTGTGATAAGGAGCAAAAATTATTCTAGGCTGATATTTTCTTATAACCCTTGCCAATTCAACCCTACTGTTAAAATTATCGAATACCTTACAATCTTTAAAGTCTAGAATTTCTAGTTCAAAACCAGCCATTTCAGCTGCCTTATTCATTTCTTTTCTTCGAATTTCTGGACTGCCGTACGTACCAGATTCGCCCAAGGTCAAGACACAAACAGCTACTTCAAAACCTTCATCTATCAACTTTAGAATCGTACCACCCATACCAAACTCTGCGTCATCCGGATGAGCTGAAAATATCAAAAAGTCTGCCATTAAAAGTTTAGAATGAAGTTAGAATTATTTAAAATTTAAGGCAGCCAAGTATTGGGATTATCCAATTTCTCTGGAAGGTAATCACTGATAACGTAATTCAAACCATGCCTTGCTAGGCTTTGCTGTTCTGCTCGCACGCCCATTTTTTTCATTTTTTTCAAAGCTTCCTGCCATTCCTCATGATGATGTACAAACGGGTCGTTATCCAAGGCGTCTTCAATTCTTTTAATATCAACATCCCTTAATGGATGAGTTGGCAGGTCGTAATTTTCTATATCACTGGGTGTTACTCCAATGAATTGTGCTCTTGGAACACAGAAGAATTCGTTTATGTGTGCTGCGTTTCCACTACCCACTTTTAACGTCCGGTAAATGTTGTTAGTACCATAAGGATCGGCGTCTGTAAACACATAAACTGGAATGTCTTGACTGTCGCTAAGTCTTCGTATGAATCTTCTGGTAGCTCTTGTTGGCACACCCCCCATGCTGACAAGAATGCAATTGTGGTCGTCCCAGAAGCCGTGGCTTACTAATCTTTGAAACATACCCGCAGTTTCAATTGCCATGACAAAGTCAGCATCAGTTTCAAATTCTAGATGTTCTACAGATGTAGGGACTGAGTAAGCTCCACTTCCAAACTTTGTACAGTCAATTCTTAATTCATCACCGCTTTCATCTTCATCTATAACTATTAAGTCCCCAGCGACGTCGCCCCCTTTTTCTTCAGGGTTAAAACCGAGTTGTTCTCTGTTGACCCGGATCATTGCTTCGATATCATCTAATACTGTGTCAGACTCTTTCTGTTCTTCAAACTTTGCATCCTCCCAGTTCTTACTCACATAATAAGCTTCTCTTTTCGTCATCATATCATCGTTTTCCACAACATTTTTCGCTTCGCTCATCAAACGCAAAGTTTGTGCAAAAGTTTTAATAGTGTTAGCAGATAAAGTTCTTCTCTTCTCTTTTTCGTCTAATTCAAAATAACCATCATCGCTATCATATTTTACATTGCTTAAACTCCTTACTGGCATGTTCAACGAAGGTTTTTGCATCTCTTCTATACTTTCATAAACCTCTTTAGCTGTTTGTTTCAACTTTTCTAATACTTCATCCTTCGCCATCCTCTTCCTCCTTTCCTATCTTCGCAAATTCTTCGTCATATTCAGGGTTTTCACTCGGATCAAAGCTTAAATCTTCAAGTTCACCACGATCTTTTTTCAACACTAGTTCTAGCCTTTCTTCAATTTCTTTCCTTTTGGCACTGGGCAAGTCTAACAGTTCACCTAAACCAGTGGCGACGTGAGGCATGTATTGTTCGATAAAGTTTCTTTTCTTCCTCTCTTTCTTAATACGTTGTTTCTTCTTAGTGTACTTTTTGAGCTTTCTCCCTGCTTGCTGCATTGCAAGCTTTAACTCTTCTTCGATGTCGGGATAGTGAGCTATTGCTTCCTTGCTTTCTGAAGTGAATGGAACCCATGGGCTTGCCATGTGAACGACTATTGTGCAAGGACCTTTTGGCAAGTTGTTCCCAGACTGGTCTAATCCGTAAGTTTTCCAATTAACTTCTCCAGCCATTTTTGTAATAGCGCAACTACCTTGCTGGTATAAGAGTGGAACTCTATTGGCGTATCGGTAGAGGTCTATAGAACTTTCTTTATCTTGTTCTCCTCCGTATGCGATTGAAACTTCTATTTGGAATGGGTATCCTCGATAAACTTCAGGTTTTCGAGTGACGCTACAGTAATATTCAGCATTTACTTCTTTCCGCAATCCTTTTTCCAGTAGTTCTTCACCAATAGGTTGTATGCATTCCGTTGGTGGACTCATAATATCCGTTTTTTGAATACCCTCTAAGAGTTGTTCCGCATGTTTCCTCTTCATACGAACGGGAACTCTCGAAGGATCTAACCTGGCGTTTTCACAAATTTCTTCAGCCGTTCCTCTACCAACACGTGTAAATTCTTTTTGTAAGAATTGATTTAGTCTTCTCGTATTTGTAGCTTCCAACATTTTTATCAGCATTCCTAGTTCTACACCGTGCGGATGAGGTTTGATCTCATCTGGCAGGTCAGGAACTGTTTCTGCTCCTCTTGTAAAGATTACTTGTTCACTTCTAGGGTTGGTGTATATTATCGTGGCGTGCGGGTTGGTAATACTAGTCTGTTTCAAGTATTCATCTACAGATCTTTTCCCTTTTCTGTACCTACCTTCTAGGTCAAGCTGGATTTTAATACCATGGTCTTTTTCTTCATCCCACTCAACAATTTCTTCTGTGATAATTTCCGGTTTATTCTTTTTTGTATCAATCTTTAATTCATAATAGTGAGCGTCTTCATCCGGTCCAATCTTCGACCAAATCTTTACTGGCCTGCCAGTGGTGAGTTGAGCGTACATCACGCTGGCACTAATCCCTATTCCTTGTTGTCCTCTTTCTTGCCTTAACTTGTGGAATTTACTTCCGTATAAGAGTTTACCAAATACTTTAGGCAAGTTGTCTTTGACAATGCCCGGCCCGTTGTCTTCAATCACTACTCTGTATCGGTCGTCATCCATGTCGAAAATGTCAATTTTTATTTCTGGTAGGATGTTAGCTTCTTCACAAGCATCTAAAGAATTGTCTACTGCTTCCTTCACGGTAGTTAGTAAAGCTTTCTTAGGGTTGTCGAAACCTAGTAAGTGTCGATTTTTTTCGAAGAATTCTGCGACAGAAATCGATTTTTGTTCTTTTGCAAGTTCAACAGCTGCCGGTGTATCCATAGCTCCTAGTTGTTTCTGTTTTTCAGCCATATCCTCCCACTCATTAAATTCTAAAGACTTAGCTCTTTTATAAATATTCCTCTCACGGATTTAGCAATTCTCTTTTTTTCAATTTTTTAATACTTTCAGTGGCTTCTTTGAAAGCGTTTGCGTGTGGAGCTCCGTTCAGTAATTTTTCAACAGTTCTCCTAGCTATTTGTACTCTTTCTACTGTTCCGATAATCGCGACGGTTTTTCCATAGACGGATACGTAGCTTTCCGTGATAGTTTCTATCTGTTCCCTTGATTTGCCATTTTTTCCTATCACGCGTCCTCTTGCCCTCTCTAAATGATTACTTTTATCCTTGACGTGATCCGTTATCTTGATAAGGTCTAATGTGTAGTCTTGTTTTAATAACAGCTTTGCGAGTTTAGGGTTGAAACCTCTGCCGATTGCTTTTACCACATCTTGCAGTTCGAACAAAATGAGGTTGTCTTCTCCTTTCAAAGTGACTTCCCCTGTTTTGCTATCAACTATTACTTCACTATCAGTAGATTCTTCTAGTTCTTTCTTAGTCTCTCCATCGGTTCCGATGAGAACTCCGACTCTTTCTTTCGGTATTCTCAGCTTGTAACTGTATTCCATGAAAAAAAGAAAAAGAGAAAGAGTTTAAAAAAATTTAGATGTCTTCTGAAGTGACTACGTTGATCTTTGAATCTTTCACTTCAGAGTCCATCCCTATTAGGTGTGTGACGCCGACTTCTTCGGCGGTTTGTAGCAAGTCGTCGTTGACTGTTCCGTCGAAGACGACAGCGTAAATTCCTGTGTCTAAGCTTTTAATTGTGCTTTCGAGCTCGGTAACAGGTACTTTACCAAGTATTTGCAAGTCGTCGTCTAAGACGAAAGCTCCTCTTGTTCCTATGAGTTCGTCTTCTAGCATGTCGGAGAATTTTTCTTTTTCGTCGTTGGTGAGTTTCTTCTCTACTTTGACTTTACTTTTTGTTTTTACTTCTTTCTTGCTTTTACTTTTTTTCTCTTCTTGTTCTCCGATTTCAAGTTTGTATTGTTCCGAAGCTATCTTGCCACGGATTGCTTTGTGGATTTCTTTCTTGGTGAGTTCTTCTACTTCTTTTCCGTCTGGAGCTTTTGTGACAAAGTCTACTTCTGCTGTGTCGAACAACGTTTTGATTATCAAGTCGCCTCCTCTGTCACCATCAACGAATGCTGTTATAATTTTCTTCTGGCTCAAGTCTTTGATGGTTTGGGGTACGTCGCTGCCGTTCAATGCTATCACGTTTTTGAAACCTCTCTTTAAGAGGTTTAGAACGTCTGCTCTTCCTTCTACTACTATTACTTCGTCACTTTCTTCTACTTGTGGGCCGCAGGGAAGGTTGTCTTTACCGTATTTTTTAATTTCCATCGCTCGCACACTGTGTGCGACTTCGTCAGACAGTTCTTGACTATCTGGCATTGACCGGTCCATCATGTCTTTCAAAAGTTCTTTTGCTCTGGATACGACTTGTTTTCTCTTACTCACTCTAACGTCTTCTATTTTATCTACTGTCACATCTGCGTTGCATGGACCTATTCTTTCTATGATTTCCAGAGCTGATCCTATGATGGAAGTTTCGGCTTTATCCATTGAACTTGGGATTGTTATGGTTCCTGTCGTTTTACCTTTCTTTGTTTCTACGTCAACTTCTATTCTTCCTATTCGTCCACTTCTCTGTAGTTCACGTAGTTCTAATTCGGAGCCTAGTAATCCTTCGGTTTGTCCGAAAATCGCTCCGATGACATCTGGGCGGTCGACGACGCCGTCAACTTCTATGTCTGCATTGATGATGTATTTTGCTGAAACTTGTGCAATTTTACCCATTGTGATCGCCTCCGATTTCTGTGTACCATCAACTAGAGGGAGAACTAGCTATCACGTACTCGGGTGAATGTGATTGAGTGATGTTGAAATCCTCCCTCACTCTCCCCCTGTAATACTGGGGGTTTTAGTGATGGTTTATTTTGTGATTGTGAAGTTGTGTTGCCCGGAACACTAACTCTCACGCTCATCGCTTTAGCGTGACGCTTGGCTCCCGAGAGTAACTCTCGTGCCGGGCTGGGATGTGCAGGAGTGTCTCCAACGTCATCGCCTCCCATTTGCAGGATGGCTACGCAGAGTACCCGTATGCACATCTACCTATTAAATAGAAAAATGAAATTTAAAAAGATTACTGTAAGGATTATGAGCAATTTGTGATTGTTCTAAGACGTTCTAGGCTTTGAACTCCTTTATACTGTTTTCCATTTACAATCCAAGTGGGATATGCTTCTATATTCTTGTCTTCGCATACTTGTCTTTGTTCTTTCAAAGTGTTTGGAAGTGAACACTCGACGTATTTTATCTGCTTGCTGAGTTTTCCTAACTTTTTCACTTGTTGTTGTGTTTTTGTATCCCATTTTGCCCCGAATAGAACAGCATTTTGTGCTATGCAGGAGGTTATATTCATTTGGTTTTCATCACTTTGCTGGGTTAGATTCTTTATCTGTTTATCTAGTAGATAGTTTTGTATGGTGGCGTTATCTCTTAACTGGCTTAAGTATTGTCTGTAAGCTCTTTGTTTTTGAGCTTGTAGCATCTGTTCTTCTATCTGAGATTTTACTGAATTAAATCTCTGAACTCTTTCGTCGGTGGTTGAAACTTTGTAAACCACGTGGTATCCTAGAGAGGTGTTGATTACTTCAGATTGGTCGTTTCGTAACTGCATTGATTTATTTATGAATGCGCTTGGTAGTCCTGATCTTTTCGTAACGTTGTAAGTTCCGCAAGCAGATTCTCTACTTCCTAAATATTTTAGTGATATGTTGCACAATTGTTGGAATCCTTGACTTTTTGCTTGGTTCCAAATGTTATTTGCAATTGCCCGTGCTTCAGCTCTTGATCGATTTCTGGTTGAAACGAGGGTTTGCATCACGGTTGCTTTTTTAGGAACTATGAATTCTTCGGCGTGGTTTTCATAATATTTTCTTAATTCTTCTTCTGAAATGTTTAAGGCACCTATTTCTTGTTTCAATAGTTTATTGATTAAAACTTGTTCTTCCATAAGAGTTCTTAAATGATCTTTTGACATTCCTTGCATTTCTAGAACTCTGTTAAGAGTTGTTTCATTCAAACCCTGCCGTTCCATGTAGGCTTGGAGTTGTTGATCTATTTCTGACTTAGATGCTTTTAATCCTAACTCGTCAATTGTTTGTTGTAAGAGTTTTTCTTGAATTATCTGGTTTAATATCATTTCTCGAGTGTAAGATTCTTGCATTCTCGTAGGTAAATCTTTCATCCGTGATTTTAATTCACTTTCGTATATGTCTTCTCCGTTAACGGTTGCTACTACTTCACCTTGTGAAAAAAATATTTCTACCGCGGTGAATGTAAAGGCTACAGCTAGAAGTAATATTATTGCTAGTACAAAATTTATCACGTCTTCATTCTCTTCTAAAAATCCTTTTCCCATCACTCGGGAGGAACAACATTTTGTATAAAAAGTTTTGGGTGAGATGGTAATCAAAACCATTTTAAACTTCTCTCACCAGAACTAGAATTGATGGCGAGAGAAATAGTTATAGGACGGACTAAGGCAGACAAGGAAAAGTTTAATCTTGACGGCACTATTCTTCTAGGCAAACATTATGTAAAGATGGGCCAGAGAACTAGCTTGTCCAATCCTATCTATTTTGATATGAATAGAAGTCACGTCGTGTTTGTGTGTGGGAAAAGAGGTTCTGGAAAGAGCTATACCCTTGGGGTGATGGCCGAAGGCATGGCTGACCTTCCAAAGGAGATCAAAGATAATCTTTCTATAGTGATTTTTGACACCATGGGGGTTTATTGGAGTATGAAATATCCTAATAAGGAAGATCGTGAATTGCTTGAAGAGTGGGATATGGAACCCAAAGGTTTAGACGTACAAATTTATACTCCAGAAGGTTATTATGAAGAAGCACGTGATGAAGGGATACCTGTTGACGATTCTTTTTCTATAAGAGTTTCAGAGCTTGATCCTAGAGATTGGCAAGAAACTTTTGGAGTGGAAGACACTTCAGAAGTTGGCGTTTTAATTGAACGCGTGGTGAACGAGTTGAAGGATGAGGGAGAGTTATTTGATATTGATGATATAATTGAAAGGATTGAAAATAGTGAGAAATCACAGGATAATATTAAGGAAGCTGCGAAGAACAGGTTTTTCAACGCGAAAGAATGGGGGATTTTCGATAAGGAAGGAACCCCTATTAATGAACTTGCAGAAGCGGGTCAAGTCACGGTTTTAGACATTTCAGCTTACGCCACTATGCCCGGGAGTTGGAATATTAAAAGTTTAGTGACGGGTTTGATTTCTGAAAAATTGTTCGTGCAACGTATGAAAGCTAGGAAAGATGAAGAGTTCGAAACCATTCATCAAAGAGTGCAGTATTATGAAACTGAGGATGAAACGATGGATTTCCCCTTGGTTTGGTTGATGATTGACGAGGCTCATGAATTCTTACCGAATGAAGGTAAAACTTTAGCTACCGATCCATTAGTTACTATATTGAGAGAGGGGCGTCAACCAGGGGTTTCTTTAATCTTGGCCAGTCAACAACCTGGTAAGATACACACGGATGTCATGACGCAGGCGGACACTGTAATTTGTCATAGGATTACAGCGCAAATTGACATTGAAGCCTTGGGTAATTTAATGCAGAGTTATATGAGGGCTTCGTTAGACAACTTCATTGATAATTTACCTCGGGAGAAAGGAGCTGCTCTCATCTTGGATGATAATAATGAAAAGATGTATACTATGAGAGTCAGGCCTAGAGTTTCATGGCATGGAGGGGCTGCACCACAAGCACTTCCCGAAGAGAGAGAAGAATTATTGCTATAAAAATCCGGTTTTTTTATCAATAAGTTTAAATATAATGTTTCGTTTTTCTTCTTTACTAGGGGGTATGTTGGTAAGATGGCTTTTCAAAAATCGTTTCCTAAGAGAACGGATAAGTCTAATTATCCGACGTGGGAAGAAGTAGAACTTTCTGATGAAGAGGAGAAGAAAGTTGAAGAGAGTGCTAGGAAGGAGAATATTAAGATAATGGCGGAGTGCATCGCCGACGCTCGAAGGTTGTTTAAAAAGAACGATATGGATAAAAGCCAAAATGACATTATCGAAGTTGCGAAATCGTTGTTTGACAAGAGAGCTAGTCATCAAGTTTATCATAAAGAGAAAGCTGCAAAGGAAAAGTTTGATAAAAAGTTCAAGTAGGATAAACAAACTTCTGCGTCTTTCCTTGAATGTCTCTGACTAAACTTTTTGACTTATCGAAATGTCCGAAGTTAACAGCTTTTAAGTTGTCTTCTTCCGACCTTTCTAAACTTTTCTCTAAAATTTCAAAACCGTTTTTTCTAACAGTTGTTTGCGTGACTTTTCCTATCATTTCTTCATCTTCTATAACGGGTAGTCGTCTAAATCCTTTATCCAGCATTAGCCTGTTAGCGTCGAACAAATCCACTTCTGAGTCAACGGCTACTAAGGGAAATGACATTACTTCTTTCATTTTCAAATCTTGCATTTCTTCAGGGTTAAGAGCGAGTTGGCTTAAGAAGTCAAACTCGGTAAAAGTACCTACTAGGTCGTCATCTACTACGTAGATAGATCCTGTATTGTTGTCAATCATTTTTTCATGTGTTTCTTCAATGGTGGCATCCGCCTTGACAGTTATGGCTTCTTTCATCACCTTTCTGACATTCAGTGAATCGCTAGTTTTGAATTTGAATCCTTGGTAGAATTCATCCATTCGGCTCACAAGATCTGTTTGTGTTATGATGCCGACGAGTTTCTCGTTTTCTGTCACTACTACTTTTCGGAACTTGTGTTTGTTCATTAAGTCGCTTACTTCAGTTAAAGACAGGGAGGGATGGACTGTTACTACGTCGGTCGTCATTATATCACTCACGGGAGTTTCCTTCATCTCTTCTGTTTTTTGAGGGGTTTGTCTTAGGAAATCCCTTTCCGTGATTATCCCTACTGGTTTTTGGGTGTCGAACTCTTCAACTACCAAGCCTGAGATGTGTTCTCCGATCATGATGTTAGCAGCGTCTACCAGTTTTTCGTCTGGAGACACTGTCACAACGTTAGAGGTCATGTCATCCTCTACTTCTAGTTCACTCCAGTTCTTTAATCTTTTTTTGAACTGGGACGTGTCTGTCTTTCCTAAGAGTTTGTTGAAAAAACCCATCTTTTAACTTTCAGGTTGTGCCACGTCTTCTTCATCCAGTGAGTTGATGGACAGGTCTCTGAACTCTATCGTATCGCCATTGTCCAATGTTATCTTGCCTGGTAGTCCGTAGAATTCTACGATTCTCATCTCGCCGCTTCTATCATCTTCTGTTGTGAACTCTACGCTTAACGTGGCTCTACTTTCGTATTGAGGACCAGATCCTTTGTAGGTTGCGCTTTTGATGTCTTTCAACCACTGATAGGGTGTTTTCTTGTAGTACTGGTCGTAATCAACGTCGGTGTATTTTACAGTGCCGTTTGGACATCTGTTAAGGTCTCTTTTTTCACACCATCCAACAGCGGTTTTAGTGTTGGTATCTAGGTAGACGTGTGTGAAGGATGGCGCTCTTGTTTTATCCCTTGGCTGTGGAAGGTCGACTTTGATAGTGTTTCCCACCACTTTATATGTTCTTTGTGGTTTATTATTTGGTGGACCTACGTAGGTGTAGGAGAAGCTGTTGACGTTGTTTTCAACTTTTTTAATCATATCTTTCACTTCAGAATCTATCGTTGCTTTTTCTGTTTCGTTCTCTTCTTGTTGAGGTGGAGCTGGGGGAGTTGCATTTTCTGGTTCTTGTGTTTCTTCTTCAGGTTCTTCTTGTTCAGGAATTGATTCTTCTGGCGGTGCTTGCTGCTGTTGACCACAGGCTGCTAATATTAGAAGTGATGTGATTAATCCGAATAGTAGTACTTTTTTCATGATTTACCTCCGCATTTTCCTCCGCAACAGGACCCTTCTTTTTTGAGTCCTCCTACGAGGATTTTTCCGTTTTCTTGTTTGACTTTATATGTGTCGACGTTTGCTTCGTGGCTTGGACTTTCGCCGGTTGTTATATCGAATTCCCATCCGTGCCAGGGACAAGCTACTACTTTGTCATCGACCATTATCCCGTCTGCTAATGGTCCTCCTTGGTGAGGGCAGACGTGGTTTATCGCATATAATTCTCCTTCTATTTGGAATAATGCTATGTGATTGTCTTCTGGCCCGTGAACCATGATTCCTTCACCTTCTGTTATTTCGTCTTTGTCAGCTACTTCTACCCACTCACTCATATCTTTCATGAAGAATTAAACGTTATTTTTATGTGTTTTCGTCTTCTTCCATTATTAGAGGGCCTATATAGCCGCATTCTTTACATGTCCACTTGCCGAAATGGGCTCCCATATAGTGAGTTACTCGTTCGCTCTGGCATTGGGGGCATCTCTTCACCATATCATTCTAAATGGGAGTAGAAGTTTTTAATCATGTAGTAAGCTCCTACTTGTAATATCATTATGAAAATTATGAAGAAAGCAGTTGTTGTAAGATGAGAGGTGTAGTCTTGACTCTCTACCGTGTCTGGATTGAATTCAACTTGTGGCCCAGTGTCATAAGCTATTTTACCTGTGATTGTCGGACTCCAGAACATTATAGCCCCGCTGAATACTAGACTTCCTATCATTATGGCCATCCAAATCCTTAATGGCCTGTCACTGTCTTTCATACTCAATTAATTTTAACGACAATCTAGTTATATAAATAATTTGTCTTTTGAAAATCTCACCATAAGCTTTATAAAGCAACTGCGATTCCGGTATCCTAAGCCCAAGTGAGGAGCGTATAGGGCCTGACGAAACCTTTCTAGGGGTTTTGTAGGTCCGTTGCTTCTCACGATAAAAATATTAGAAAGGATAAATCAATGGCAGAAGAAAAACAAGAAGGAAAAGATTTGAAACACTTGATTAGAGTTGGAAATACTGATATTGAGGGAGATCAGCAGATACTATATGGTCTCACCCAAATTAAAGGCGTAGATGAAATGTTCGCCAATGCCATGTGCAGGTTAGCAGGTATTCACACCCAAGAAAAAGCGGGTGCCGTAAGTGATGAATTAGTTGAAGAATTAAATGATATTGTAGAAAACCCAGTTGAAAATGGGATGCCAGCCTGGTTAGTTAACAGAAGAAAAGATATCAGAACAGGAGAAGACAAACACTTACTTGGTGGAGACATCGACTTTGTCGAAGACCAAGATATCAAGCGTATGAAGAAAGCAAAGACGTACAGAGGAATGAGACACACCTATGGATTGACCGTACGTGGTCAAAGGACAAGAGGTAATTTCAGAAGCAGTTCCGGAACAAGCTTGGGTGTTCAAAAACAACAAGTCAAGTCTGACGAGGATGAAAGCTGATGGGAGATCCAAAAAGAATTAGGAGGAAATATCAAAGACCCAACCATCCTTGGGAAATGGATAGAATCCAGGGCGAGAGAGATTTAACTGACGAGTATGGTTTAAAGAATAAAAAAGAAATTTGGAAGATGAACTCCCTCCTTAAAGGATTCAAAGATCAAGTTAAAAAGTTGAATGCTATGGAAGGAGAACAAGCTGAAAAAGAGAAAGAACAACTTATGAATAAGTTAATCAATCTTGGAATAGTTGATGAAAGCGATCGTATGGACGACGTTTTAGGGTTAGATATTAGAAGTGTTATGGAAAGAAGACTTCAAAGCGTTGTTTACAGACAAGGATTAGCTAGGAGCATGGAACAAGCCAGACAATTCGTAGTTCATGAACACATAGCGATTGACGGTGAGAAAATGACTGTGCCAAGCTATTTGGTTAAAGTGGATGAAGAAGTCCACTTTGCTGAGAACAGTCCATTGCAAGATGAAATGCATCCTGAAAGAAGAGATGAAAAACCAAGCGATCAAGAAATTGAAAGTCCTGAAGATATGGAAAAAGATGAAATTGCTAGTACTGAAGAAAGGAAGAAAGAAGAGGAAAGCGACAAAGAAGAAAAGGATGTGGAAGAAGAATCTGATGAAAAGGAAGAAACCGATGAAGATGAGGAGGGAGAAGAATGACGAGATGGGCAGTTGCACACATTTACAGCTCTTATAACAATACTATAGTTCACGTTACTGACTTAACTGGAGATGAAACCTTAGCTTTCAGCAGCGGAGGTCAAGTTGTAAAAAGTGACCGTTTAGAAAGCAGCCCAACAGCTGCTATGGTTGCCGCTAAAAACGTGGCTGAAGAAGCGAGAGACAAAGGTGTTGACGGAGTTCACGTAAAAGTAAGAGCTCCTGGCGGACACAACGGGCCGGGCAACACCGGACCTGGAGCCCAAGCCGCGATCAGAGCATTATCAAGACAAGGAATTAGAATTGGAAGAATTGAAGATGTCACTCCACAACCACACGGTGGTTGTAGGAAGAAAGGTGGAAAGCGAGGTAGAAGAGTATGAACGTAGAATTACTGAAAGAGGAAGATAACACAACTTTCCTAAAAATAAGTGAGACAACTCCTCATTACATGAACACCTTAAGAAGGTTACTCATGAATGAAGTGCCGGTCATGGCAGTTGAAGAAGTAGAGTTCAGACAAAACAGTTCAATCCTTTACGATGAAATAGTCGCTCACAGACTTGGATTAATAGCTTTAAAAACCGACTTGGAAAGTTATGAACTTCCAGAAGAATGCAAGTGTGAAGGTGAAGGTTGTGAAGAATGCCAAGTTACATTAACTTTGCAAAAAGAAGCAGGTGAAGATGAGCAAGTAATGGTTTACGCAGATGATATTGAAAGTGCAGATCCAGAGGTGAAGCCAATTCATCAAAAAACTCCGATCGTACAGTTAAATCCTAATCAAAAGTTAGAGTGTGAAATGAAAGCACAACTTGGCAAAGGAGAAGAACACGCGAAGTGGAGTGGTTGTCACGCTTGGTTCAAGTATTATCCATACGTTGAGGTTGAAGAACAGCCTGAAAATCCAGAAAAGATTGCAGAGAAATTCCCGCCCGTCCTTGAAGTTGAGGAGGGAGATTTAGTTGTTAATGAAGAAGCATTGTGGAGTCATGACATTATCGATGAAGAAATTGAAGAAAAGACGGAAGGCGCTGTTAGTTATGAAGAACGAGATGATTTCGTATTTGCGATAGAAACTTGGGGGCCTTTAAGCGTTGAAGAACTCATTGAAAAAGCAGTTGAGATTCACAACGACCAGCTTGACGAGTTCCAAGAAAAACTTAGCGAAGTGTAAAAGTTCCGGCTACCCTTATCAAAACTACGCGGGGGTGCCGGAGCGGTCAAACGGGCTGCGTTGAGGGCGCAGTGGCTTAGTGCCTTCCGGGGTTCGAATCCTCGCCCCCGCATTTAACAGGAGTTTATCAAGATGGAATTGACAGCAAAAGAAGGAGAAAAGAACTTCCAATTGAGGAAGACAATTAAGGAATTGAAAAAGGCTTCGATAGAGAACGATGCAGCTATTTGGAAGAGAGTAGCTGAAGACTTAGACAAGCCAAACAGGGATCGGAGAGCTGTCAACATATACAAGATTGAAAGAAATGCTAAAGATGGCGAAACTATAGTAGTTCCTGGCAAAGTTTTAGGAACCGGTGAGTTAAATAAAGATGTTAAAGTCGCAGCGTACAACTTCAGCAGCAGTGCATATAGGAAAGTCAAAGAAGCAGGTGAAGCACTCACCCTAAAAGAGCTTGTTGATAACAACCCAGAAGGAGAAGGAGTGAGGATACTAGGATGATAGTAATAAACGCTGAAAACAAGATTCTAGGAAGAGTGGCGAGTTACGCTAGCGAGAAAGCAATGCTAGGAAAACAAGTCCATATTGTTAATTGTGAAAAAGCGATCGTGACAGGAACTAAGAAAGACGTGGTTCAAAAATATAAGAATAGAAGAAGTCGAGGAGCTCCAAAACAAGGACCATATTATCCAAAACAAGCAGACAAACTCGTAAGAAGAACTGTACGAGGAATGCTACCCTATAAGAAAAAGAGAGGTAAAGACGCTTTGAAAAGAGTACGAACACACATTGGAGTCCCTGAAGAATTTGAAGACGAAAGTTATGAAGAACTATCAGAAGAGGCGAGCAGGAACAAGCTAAGAAATTTAAAGTACGTATACGTTGAAGATGTATGTAAAGAGTTAGGTGCTAAAGTATGAGCGATGTGATACACACAAGCGGAAAGAGAAAGACGGCAGTTGCCCGCGCAACATTAGAAGAGGGCAACGGAGAAGTAACTATCAACAACTTTTCTTTAGAGAACTTTGATCCAGAAATGCACCGTATGAAAATTAAAGAACCTCTTATCCTGGCAGAAGACGCTGCTGAAGACGTTGACATTGACGTTAACGTTCAAGGAGGAGGTTTTGCCAGTCAAGCAGAAGCAGCTAGGCTCGCTATTGCCCGAGCTCTCGTCGAATACGAGCCAAGCTTAGAAAGTGTGTTTGACGAATACGACAGGCACTTACTCGTTGCAGACGTTAGAAGAAAAGAAACCAGCAAACCAAACAGGCACGGACAAGCAAGAGCAAAGAAACAGAAGAGCTACAGGTGATATCAAAATGATTATTCCAGTGAGATGTTTCAGTTGCGGAAAACCAATCGCACATCTTTACGAAGAGTATCAAGAACGTAAAGAAGATGGCGAAGATGAAGGCGAGGTCATGGATGATCTCGGGTTGAACAGGTATTGTTGCAGAGCCATGTTCATGGGTCAAGTAGACTTGATCGACATGGCATCTAAGTTCAAGAGAAAGTAAATTTTTTCTCATTTTGATTTTCTTGGCTTTTTCCAAAGAAATTCTTTCTTTTCAATATAGACAATAAATAATATACACTGGACATTTCGAAAAACTTTCGTGACGAGAAAATTTAGCACTAGACATTCCTGTGCGTCAGACCTATATATACGAGCATTTTCTAAAAATATATGAAAGAAGAAGGAATCATACATCTTTGGCAACTACCAAATATATGGGTAAAACTAGAAGAAGAATTTAGGAAAGAATTGATGAACGAATTCTTAAAAATTACCAGAACTGTTTACAGAGCAAGTAAACTGACTGATATTTCCAGACCTACCATTACCAAATATTGGCAAGAAGCTCACTGTTTAATTAGAATAGATTATTTGATGAAAATAGTTAATGAGATAAACCACCAGAAGTATAGCAGAGAATACACGGAGAAGAAAGTTATTTGGATAGGAAGCACTAACAGCCCAGGCATAGAAAACCCAAAATTACCATTTAACTTTAATTCCAGGCCCGCGGCCCGATTCTTAGCCGCAATCTGTAACGACGGATGGATAAGCGACGGAGCCTGCTATTCCAACTACTGCGATGAGTTAAGAAGTTCTGTAATAAAAGACACAGTTCAGGTATTCGGCGGAAATAAAAAAATGATATCCGAATTCATAGATAACAAAGACCAATATCTAAGATTTCCCTCTGTAATAAGAGATGTTCTATGTCTAATAACTGATTTCAAAGGAAGAAAATCAGAAAACAATCCGAGAGTTCCCAGTTTCATTAGAAAAAATGAAGAATTAATTTGCGGATGGATTGAACAGACAATCGCTGACGAAGGACACGTGATGCACTACCCCAGTAAAAGAAAACGTGAGATATCTTGGAGAAGATGCTTTTCCAAAAAACTCGATAGGTATAATCTAATTGAAGACGAAAAGAAAATGGTGGAAAGGATTGGTATTGATTACAACTTCTATGATAATGAAGAATATATAACATCAAAAGGGAAAGAAAGAGCAAAGCTACAACTAAGTATTACGAGAAGAAAAAATTTGATGAAGTTTAGATCTCTCATCAAAATACCTCATTCCGAAAAAGATAAAGCTTTTTCCAATATGCTAGAAGGATACACAAGACACAAGATAAAACCACGGATAAAACAAGCAATTATAGATATCTGCAAAGAAAAAGGTAAGGTTACAAGCTTAGATTTACAGGAAGAAATGAACTATAA
This sequence comes from uncultured Methanosarcinales archaeon, assembly GCA_964398115.1. Classification (GTDB taxonomy): domain Archaea; phylum Nanobdellota; class Nanobdellia; order Woesearchaeales; family CAYNLP01; genus CAYNLP01. The sequence goes on from CAYNLP010000005.1 coordinate 38,838, forward strand.
GAACACTTTAGGGGGGATGAAGTGGCTAAATCATTTTGTTGAAAAAGGTTTGTTGGAAAAAATTCAAGATGGAAGTCCTGGTTGTGGAAAGCAACCATACAATTTCAGATTAAAGGAGGAAACCACAAATGTTATAAATTGAATTTTGTTCGCTAATTTCTATGACGGAAGAAGCGGACATGTTTGAAATTGCCCAGAAATGGCAAGAAAGATGGGAGAAAGCCGAAATCTTCAAAGTTGAAGAAGATAACAGTAGAGATTCTTATTTTAGCCTCGAAATGTTTCCGTATCCGTCGGGAGAGGGCTTGCACATGGGACACGTTCGCAACTACGCTTTAGGTGATGCTGTAGCCAGATACAAAAGATTACAAGGAAAAAATGTTCTCTACCCCATGGGTTACGACGCGTTCGGACTCCCCAGCGAAAACGCTGCTATAAAGAAAGGTATGCACCCTAAAAAATCAACAGAAGAAAACATCGCCTATATGAAGAAACAACAAAAAGGAGTAGGTTTGAGTTATGATTGGAGTCGAGAAGTCGCTACGTGCTTTCCCAATTATTACAAGTGGAACCAATGGATTTTTCTCAAACTTTTAGAAGAAGACCTTGCGTATCGAGATGAAGCCCTCGTAAACTGGTGTCCCAGTTGTGAAACTGTCTTGGCAAACGAACAAGTTGAAGATGGATTATGCTGGAGATGCGACAGCGAAGTTATCGACAAGAGATTAGACCAATGGTTTTTCAGAATCACGGAATACGCGGATGAATTATTAGAGAGTTTAGATGACCTGTCCGGATGGCCTGACAAGGTCAAAACGATGCAGCGGAACTGGATCGGCAAGAGTGAAGGTGCCGAAATACAGTTTCCAATAAGCGAGTTGGATGAAGAGGTCAAGGTTTACACGACAAGGCCGGACACGATTTTCGGCGCGACTTTTATGGTTTTCGCTCCCGAACACCCCTTGGCTGAGAAAATCGTTGAAGAAACAGGTAAGAAAAAAGAATTCGATGAGTTCTACAAAGAAGTGAAGAAACAAGACATGGAGGAAAGAACCGCCGAGGACAAGGAAAAAATCGGCATGTTCACAGGGGCTCACGCTGTCAACCCTGCTACTGATGAAGAAATCCCGATCTACGTGGCTAACTTCGTCTTGATGGATTACGGTACCGGGGCTATAATGGCAGTGCCGGCTCACGACCAGAGAGATTTTGACTTTGCCAAAAAGTATGACCTTCCAATTCGCGTCGCTGTCCAACCGCCGATGTATGATGTCGACGGGGAAAAGATGAGCCGGGCTTACACGGACAGTGAAAAAGGAACCTTGGACAACAGCGGCAAGTTCAACGGCTTGAATCCGAGAGATGCGAAGGAAGAGATAACGGAATGGTTGGAGGAAAAAGGCAGAGGCGGTTTCTCCACTTATTACAAGCTTCGAGACTGGCTCGTGTCCAGACAAAGATACTGGGGAACCCCCATCCCAATAGTTTATTGCGACGATTGTGGTGTTGTTCCCGTTCCTGAAGAAGACTTGCCGGTTAAGTTACCGACAGATGTTGAATTCACCGGCGAAGGAAACCCGTTGAAGACGAGTGAGGATTTTGTAAACACCGAATGTCCGGAATGCGGCGGTGATGCTGAAAGAGAAACGGATACGATGGACACTTTCGTTGACAGCAGCTGGTATTATTTCAGATACTGCAGCCCGGATTATGAAGACGCACCTTTTGATAAAGACAAAGCAGATTACTGGATGCCGGTAGACCAGTACATCGGAGGGATCGAGCACGCAATTCTTCACCTGCTCTACGCCAGATTTATCACGAAATCCCTGAGAGATTTGGGATTGACCGATGTGGATGAACCATTTGAGAATTTATTCACTCAAGGGATGGTGACGAAGGGCGGTACGAAGATGAGCAAATCCAAGGGTAACGTTGTCGATCCCATCCCTATCATTAAAGAGTATGGTCCTGACACGGCAAGGTTTTTCATGCTCTTCAGTGCGTTGCCAGACAAAGAGCTTGAATGGAAAGATGAAGGTGTAGAAGCAAGTTATAGATTCTTAACTAAGTATTTGAACTTATTACAAAATCAAAGTTGGAAGGATGAAAGAAGTAGTGAAGATGATTACGTTTTGAGCAAGGTTCACAGAACTATTCAAAAAGTTAGTAGTGCTATGGATAATTTCAAAACAAGTCATGGTTTAAACAGTATCGTTGATTTAATCAATACTTTACATAAGTATAAAGAGAGTGCGGATAAGGACATATTTAGTGAAGCTTTAGAGAAACTTACAATTGTAATTAGTCCGTTCGCTCCTCACGTTGCGGAAGAAGTTTGGAGTAGACTTGATAAGGACGGCTTCGTTGCCGAATCTAGTTGGCCTGAAGTGGATGAGAGTTTGATTGATGAAGAAGCGGAAGCCGCACAAGAGCTCGTTAATGATGTGAGGGATGATATAAAGGAAGTGCTTGACCTGGCTGGTATTGAAAATCCTGAAAAGATCAACTTGTACGTTGCCGAGGATTGGAAGTTTGAACTCTTCACCAAGGTTAAAGAGTTGATGAAAGATACTAGGGATGCTGGTGATATCATGGATGAGTTGATGCAAACCAGTTTGAGAAAGCACGGTCAAGAAATCAGCAAACTAGTTCCTAACTTGGTTAAGAATCCAAGTAAGTTGCCTGAAACTGTTTTGACGAAAGAGAAGGAAGTTGAAAGGCTTAATGAGGAAGTGGATGATTTGGAGGAAGAGTTTGACTGTGACGTGGAGGTTGGTTTGACTGAAGAAAGCAATGATTCAAAGGCGGGTAAGGCTTTGCCGGGCAAACCTGCTATCGTTGCTGAGTAATCTACCACATGTGGTGGTCATCCACGCTTTGTTCTATGAATTCTGCTGTTTCGTCCATGCAGGTTTTGATTATTCTTCGAACTTTTTCTAGTTGTTCGGGTTTTTTCTTGAACTTTTCTTCGTTCATATAGAGTCTTTTGTTTACTTCGATTTGTATGACGTGTATGTTATCTCGAGGGTGTCCGTAGTTCTTGGTTATGTATCCTCCTTGGAAAGGGTCGTTTACTCTGACGTCCCAGTCTTCATCTGCATTTCTGGTTAGGGCGTGCATGAATACTTTGAAGATGCTGTTGTCTACGCTCATTCCTCCGCAGTTTCCTATGTCGAAGTCTGGTCGTTCTTTTCCTTTGTCTATCACATTTTCTCTTCCTCTGCTGTTCATGGTGTGACAATCGAACATGAGTACGTATCCTTTTTCTTCTTTCATTTCTTCAATGGCTTGTTGTATGTATTGATGATATTCTTCGTAGTATTTGTAGAGTTTTTGTTTTTCTTCTTCCGTGTATTTTTCTGTCCATGCTGGTTCACCGTCGAGTAAGAAGTTGTGAAGGCTGTCTTCTTGTAAGGTGTCAGGAAGGATTTCCTGGTCCGCGTATTCTTGCACTCGGTTCATATTTACTATGAATCGGTTTAGTTTGGTTAGTATTCTCCATCCTTTTCCTATGTCGTAGAGGTCGTTGGTGAAGAGGGCTGCGTCTGTTATCATCATGTCGTTCACTCTTAGGTTGTCGGCAAAGTCCTCTAGAATTAGTGTTCCGCTGTGAGGGATTGAAATTATGTAATCGTTACTTCTTTTTTCGAAAGAATTAAGTTTAGATTCGTTGATGTCTATTGTTTTTCCCTGTAGGACGTCGATCGCTTTCATCTACTAGTTTTTTGTGATAGTTGCTATATTTAAAATACCCCCATTAGACTTGGGCGACCGATCTTGGTTTGTAGAGTTTTTCTTGTATTTTTTCTTGTAGTTCCGGGTCTTCTCCGTGGATTTGTTCAATTTCTCTTTCTAATTCTTTGATTTGGCGTAGTATTCTCTCTACTTTTCTCATTAGTTCTCTTCTTTTTTTCAGCCTGTAGTTCAAGGCTACGTATTTGTTACGGAAGGACTGCTGCATTTTCTCCCAGCCTGTATTTTTTGTTCATGCATTCGATAGAGCAGAATCTTTCTCCATGGGTTAGGTAGGCCCAGGATCCTATTTGTTTTCCGCAGTGTCCGCAGTTTTGTGTCATTTCAACCACCCCAGTACAGTCTTTATATACGTCTTTTTTAGTATAAAATATTTACCTTATACTTGTATATATAAGTATATACATTATTTCTAGTATTGTTTTTAAGACCTTAAAACATGTTTATAACATACTTCAAGATATATAAAAGTATGCTTTGTTACTTTAACTTAACAAAAAAGAATTTATATATAACCACCTTATACACGTATAAGGATGGACCTCAGAAAAGTAATAAAACTCGGAAAAGCAACTTACAGCATCACACTACCCAAAGAATGGGTTGTAGACAACAACGTGGAAAAAGGTGACGTGCTAAAAGTAGAAAAACTGTCAAAAAATACTTTAGAAGTTTCTCCAAACAAGGATAAAGAAGAAGTAGAAATCAAAGAAATCAACATACAAGCAGATGACAAAGAACACGAAGACATATTCAGAGAAGTAGTAGCCGCATACATCAAAGGATACACCATAATAAACATTAAAGGAGATATCAAAGGAAAAATTCGAGAACTCAGACAAAAACTTCAAGAACTCATAGGATTAGAAATAATGGAAGTCAGTTCCAAAGGGCTAAAAGCCAAAAGCTTCTTAGACGTGACCGAAACAAGCGTTGAAAAAACAATTCGAAGAGTCTTCTACATAACAAAATCTATGTCAAAAGAATTCAAAGAAAGCGTAGAAAAAGGTGGCAGCATAGATGAAATACTGGAATTAGACAGAGAAGTTAATCGAAACACGTTTTTCATACTCAAGTACTTGTTCAAATCATTAGATGATCCGAAAGTCGCTGAAAAAATAGGTATGAAAAACTACGAAATATTCTTCACCTGGGAACTCATAAAACAATTGGAAGCCATCTCCGACAAGATAAAAATGATGGCCGACATAGCTTCTAATAAAGAAATACTGATTAAAAAAGATGCCATGAATGAATTCCTCAACATATATGAAGAAGTTGAACAAAACTTTTTCTTTGCAATTGAGGAATACTTCAAGAAAAACAAGGAGAACGTTCATGAAATCTTCAAAAAAGTTGATGAAAATGAAGAAATCTGCAACGAGTTTTTGAACGATTACAAAAAAGCTTACACCCCTTTGCTTGTTGATCATTTGAAAGATATTAACATGTTTACCAGAAGTATTGCCGAACTGATAGTGGATTTCGAATAAAAGTATATTGTGAAAATACACATATGTTAATTTCTACCATAAATTTAAAAATATAGGAAAAAATAAATAATTCAAACCATGACTCAAAAACTAAAAGAAGACCTGATAGAAGACGCCTACGAAAGATTCCTAACAACCCTATCCAACAAAACTAGACTAGCAATAATACAAACCCTAGAAGAACAACCCAAAAACGTAACAGAAATAACAGAAGAACTAAACATCCACCAAACATCCGTCTCACACGCACTAAGAAGACTCAAAGACTGCGGATTCGTATTCGTAGAAAAGAAAGGAAAACAAAGAATATACAGACTCAACCAAGAAACCGTTAAACCCTTGGTTGACCTCATGGAAGAACATGTTAAGAACTATTGCCAAAATTGCTTAGAATAAAAAAGATGAAAGTTAAAAAATCACATTTTTACACCCTCTCAGGAGTTATCATCTTGTCAATTATCGCTTTCGCGGGTTTACAAATTTGGAATCAGGTGGTGCTCCCCTCTACCAGCAATATATCGAATGCTTCGTTACTTGTAATTTCAGGAATTGCATTCTTAGGAGGGTTGGTAACGTTTTTCACACCTTGCGGACTAGCCATCCTTCCAGCTTTTTTGAGTTACAACTTCGCTGCAGTTGGAGAACAGAACAAGCTGTCGAGCTATTTATCCAAGCTAGGAATTTTTGCAGCCTTGGGAATGCTCACCTTCTTCATAATACTGGGAATAGGTTTTGAAATGATAGGTAGTACGATAAACCAGTATTTAACCCCCATACAGTATATAATAGCAGTCCTGTTGGTAGTGTTCGGATATATGCTGTTCAAGAATATGACTTTCGCATCCCAAACCTATGAGAATCTAAGGAAAGCAGTTCATGAAAAAGCAAGAGAAAAAACAGGATACAAAGCATACTACATTTTTGGCTTTGCTTACGGTCTTGATGCAATTGGATGCCTGTTCCCATTAGTATTTGCAATCATGATAGTCCCTCTGATTTCAGGAAATATATTCATCGGTATCTCATCAGCTATCACTTATTCAATCGGTATAGCTTTAATGCTCACAATATTTGCTTACGGAGTTGCACGAGGTAAAGAAAAAATAACTAACATAACCCAACACTCAGAAACAATTCGAAAAATTTCAGGAATTGGATTGATGATAGGAGG